>NZ_LMLO01000019.1:234-273840 GCF_001421945.1 Devosia sp. Leaf64
AGAGGGAAGGTGGTGGGTGTGGAGGGGTTGGGGAATCCAATTGCTTCAGTGAGAAGAGATGGACTGAGCGCCGAAATCCCGGGATGGGTCCCCGCTTTCGCGGGGATGACATGCAGTGGGTTTTGGGGAGGGACGCACTCCCGGTTATCCTCCCTTCTTTTCTTCCCTCGGGCTTGACCCGAGGGTCGCTTGTCGCACGCACAAAGGCGGTGGCTCCTGTATTGGCTCTCGGGTCAAGCGCGAGGGAAGGCGGTGGTTGTGGAGGGTAAGGGGGGATCCAATTGCTTCGTTGAGAAGAGATGGACTGAGCGGCGAAATCCTGGAATGGGTCCCCGCCTTGGCGGGGATGACAGCCCGTGGCTGCGGACAAGCAAAAATTTGCCATTTGTTCTGTTTTAATGAACACTGAAATCGCATTCATCCGCTTGTAGCGCTTTTCGCTTGGGTCCATTTTAGGGGCAACAGACGAATTGGAGCGATCCGAAATGAACGCCATCATGCCTCGCAGCACCGACCACCTGATCGACCCCGATATGCTGGCACGATGGTCGCCGCGCAGCTTTACCGATGAAGCGATCGGCGACGTCGAACTGATGACCCTGTTCGAGGCCGCGCGCTGGGCGCCGTCGGCCTTCAATGGCCAGCCATGGAAATTTGTCTATGTGCGCCGCGGCAGTGCCGACTGGCAAAAATTTGTCGATCTGCTGCTGCCGTTCAACCAGGAATGGGCCCAGCATGCGGCCGCCTTGGTGTTCGTCGCCTCGCGCGTCAACCACACCAATGCCAATGGCGAAGTGACCACCACACGCTCCCACGCTTTCGACGCGGGCGCATCCTGGTCGATGTTGGCGCTGCAGGCCATCAAGCTTGGCTGGCACGCCCATGCCATGGGTGGGTTCGACCATGACCGCGCCATTGCCGAACTCGGCGTGCCCGAGGGTTGGCGGATCGAGGTGGCGATTGCCATTGGCCGGCAGGGCGATGGCTCGAGCCTCAATGAAACGCTGCGGGCCCGCGAAGTGCCGAGCCAGCGCAAGCCGCTCACCGAAATCATCAGCGAAGGCCGCTTTTAGGCTTGTGGTGTTGGGGCCTATCGCGACGCTTCGGGATAGGCCTGCCGCCCTTCTGACCGCGGCAGGTTTCGGCAAACCGTTAGAACCGGGTTTGCTCCGCAATTTTGTTCCACTATTGTTCCCACAAGTGGATGAGGGAATCAGCTTGTGGCAAAGCGCGTAAACACCATCTCTCCGGCGCAAGCGCGCGCGATCTGGATGAAAGCGCAAAGGCTCGATGCCTCGGCGCCGTTTGGGTCGGGGCCAGAGGCTGTTGGAGCCGCGATCGGGCATCTGGGTTATGTGCAGATCGACACGATCAATGTGATCGAGCGCTGCCACCATCATATCCTTTTTTCGCGCATTCCCGATTATCGTCGCAGCGACCTCGCGCAGGTGCAAAGCGGCGATAAGAGCGTGATCGAATATTGGACGCATGCGCTGAGCTATGTGCCAGCGGGTGATCTACGCTTTTTCCTGCCCGCCATGCGGGCTTATCGGGACAATCCCAGCGCCTGGTTCGGTTCGGTGACCGCCAAGGAAATCAGCGCCATGAAGCGGCGCCTGCGGGACGAGGGGCCGCTCTCGATCCGCGATATCGACGATGACGAGCTCGTCGAAAAGACCCATCTCTGGGCCAGCCGCAAACCATCGAAGCGCGTGCTGCAATTGATGTTTTATCAGGGTCATGTGGCGATCTCGGCTCGCAGCGGCATGCTCAAGACCTATGACCTGATGGAGCGGCACTTTGGCTGGGAGCGCGCGCCGAAACCGGCAACGGAAAAGCAGGTAACCGCCTACCTTTTGGATCGGGCGCTGCGAAGCCAGGGGATCGTCAGCCCCGATTCCATCTGCCACCTCAACGCCAAAGCCAAACCGGCAATTCGCGACCTGATTGAGGCGCGGGTCAAGCGGCGGCAATTGGTGCCCGTCATCATAGAGGGCGCTGAAAAGGTGCCGCATTGGGCGGAGCCAGCGGCACTCGACATGGAAATCGCGCCGAGCGACACCGTCCATATCCTCTCGCCCTTCGATCCGCTGATCATCCAGCGCAAGCGGCTCCATCTGTTCTTTGGCTACGATCACCTCTTCGAAGCCTATGTGCCTGCAGCCAAACGCCGCTATGGCTACTTTGCACTGCCAGTGCTGGTGGGCGATCGGGTGGTGGCGGCCGTGGACCTCAAAACCGACCGGGCCGCGGGAAAACTGCTGGTGCAGAAGTGGAACTGGATCGACGAGATCGGCGCCGAGGAGAAGGTTCGGATCGACGAGGAACTCGGCCGCTTCGAGCGGTTTCAGCTTGGTGTTTGACGCTCTAGGGCAATCCGCCGATCAGCCATTGGCCTTCATGCGCAAATAATCGAGCACCATTTGCACGGCATGGGCCTCGCGCTCCTGAACCATGGCGACGCTCGACAGGTCCCGTTCGAAAATCACCGACAGCGTCGCCGTGTTCGAGACGTAAAAAAAGCCCAGGGCGGCAACGGAAATATAGAGCTGCACCGGATCGACATCGCGGCGAAAGAGACCATCCTCATTGCCGCGCTCGATGATCTGCGCGATCTGCCCCACCAGCGGGGAATGCAGCGCCTTGATATCGGGGAGGGTTTTCAAGAACCGCGCATTCTCGATGTTTTCCGTGCCGAGCAGTCGCGGAAACCACGGATTGGCGAGGAAATGCCGGAAGGTGAAGCGCACCAGCCGGTCCATGGCCTGGATGGGGTCATATTGATCAAGACTCAGCGCTCGCTCGCCCCGCCGGATCTCCTGATAGGCATCGAGGAGGACGGCACGATAGAGATCTTCCTTATTGCCGAAGTAATGATAGAGCAGCCGCTTATTAGCGCTGGCCCGATCGGCAATGGCATCGACGCGGGCGCCCTCGAAACCGCGATCGGCGAATTCGACGCGTGCCGCGGCAAGGATCGAGGCCTTGGTCTTGGCCGAATTGCGCGTGCGCTTGGGCGCAACTTCGGGCGGCGTGTCGAGGTCGGCTATTTTGGTTTCTGACACGCGTCTGCCCCACTGCATCCGAGAAGGATGGATCGGCAGGCCGATAGCAGCCGCGCCCGCCTTGGTAAAGCGGCCGCAGAGCATGCTGCCGGTGCGCACCTCCTCAAGTTCGCACCATGGGCGAAGTGTCCTTGGTGGGGCCAAGGCTGTCAACCCTAAGTAACTTTCCGGTCCGCTCGTTTCACCTGAGACGTGCAGATGCCCGCTTGACGCAATGGCCAAACGCTCTGTATCTAAGTAACCAGTCAGTTACACCGCAGAGCGGGTCGGGAGGATTGGAATGGCGGAACAACGCATCGGCATCATCATGCATGGCGTCACCGGGCGCATGGGCTATAACCAGCATCTGGTGCGCTCCATCCTCGCCATTCGCGATCAGGGCGGCCTTGCGCTGTCCAATGGCGATCGTCTCGTCGTCGACCCGATCATCGTCGGCCGCGATGCCGACAAGATCGAGCGCCTCGCCAAGAAGCACAATATTGCGCGCTGGGGCAGCGACCTCGATGCCGCGCTCGCCAATCCAGATGACACGATTTTCTTCGATGCTGGCACGACGCTGATGCGCGCCGGGCTGCTGGAAAAGGCGCTGGCCGCCGGCAAGCATGTCTATTGCGAAAAGCCGACGTCGGATGATCTCGACGTCGCGGTGAACCTTGCCAAGACCGCGCGCGCTTCGGGGCTGAAGCATGGCGTGGTGCAGGACAAGCTGTTCCTGCCTGGCCTGATGAAGATCAAGATGCTCAAGGATTCCGGCTTCTTCGGCGATATTTTGTCGGTGCGCGGCGAGTTCGGCTATTGGGTGTTTGAAGGCGACTGGCAGAAGGCGCAGCGCCCATCGTGGAACTATCGCAAGGCTGATGGCGGCGGCATTATCCTCGATATGCTTTGCCACTGGCGCTATGTGCTCGATAATCTCTTCGGCGAAGTGAAGGCGGTCTCGTGCCTCGGCGCGACGCACATCCCCGAACGCGTCGACGAAAACGGCAAGCGCTATAAGGCCGATACGGACGATGCGGCTTACGCGACGTTCGAACTCGAGGGCGGCGTTGTCGCGCAGATCAATTCGAGCTGGACGACGCGTGTTCGCCGCGACGATCTCGTGACCTTCCACGTCGATGGCACCAAGGGCTCGGCGGTTGCCGGTCTCCACAAGTGCTGGACCCAGCATCGCGTCAATACGCCAAAGCCGGTCTGGAACCCCGACCAGCCGCAGACCATGAACTTCTTCAACGATTGGGAAGAAGTGCCGGACAATTGGCCCGCCGATAACGGCTTTAAGGTGCAGTGGGAAATGTTCCTGCGCCATGTGGCTGAGGATGCGCCTTGGGAATATGGGCTCGAAGCTGGCGCCAAGGGCGTGCAGCTGGCTGAGCTTGGTCTCAAGAGCTGGGCTGAGCGGCGCTGGCTCGATGTGCCGAAGCTGGAATTTTGAGGGTCTAGGACCCTTTTCCATCCCACCCACCGATGTCACCCCGGCCTTCGCCGGGGTGACATCCAAAATGCCAAAGCATTGGGGACACCCGCCTTGCCGACCATCAACCTGCCCAATCCCGACCGCTCGATCACGCCATATACACTGACCGGCAATCCGATCGCCTTCGTCAAATTTAAGTCGACGGATTTTTCGCGCATCGCTTATTCAGCAGCGCATGTCGTGGCTGATCCGCTGGCGTCAAACGATCCCTGGCTGACGCCGGCGATCGATTGGGAGACGACACTCAAATTCCGCCATCGCATGTGGGATCTTGGTCTTGGCGTCGCCGAAGCCATGGATACGGCGCAGCGCGGCATGGGGCTGACGTGGACCGAAGCAAAGGAGCTGATCCGCCGGGCGCAGGCCGAGGCGCGGACGCGGGATGATGCTCTCATCGCCTATGGCGCCGGCACCGATCATCTGGCGCCCGGCCCCGATGTCACCATAGACGACATTCTGCGCGCTTATGACGAGCAGGTCGGCTTTGTCGAAGGCGAGGGCGGGCGCGTTATTCTGATGGCGAGCCGGGCGCTGGCGGCGGCGGCAAAGTCGCCGGACGATTATGCGCGGGTCTATGGCCATGTGCTGAGCCAGGTGAAGCAGCCGGTAATCATGCATTGGCTCGGGGAAATGTTCGATCCGGCGCTACAGGGCTATTGGGGCGATATCGACCACGACAAGGCGATGGATGTTTGCCTCGACGTCATTGCCGCCAATGCCGATAAGGTCGACGGCATCAAGATTTCGCTGCTCTCGGCGGAAAAAGAAATCGCCATGCGCCGCCGCCTGCCGGCAAATGTGAAGATGTATACCGGCGACGATTTCCATTATGCCGAGCTGATTGCGGGCGATAATCAAGGCTTTTCGCACGCGTTGCTGGGGATTTTCGACGCCATCGCGCCTGCCGCCTCGGCGGGTCTGGCGGCGCTTGGCAAGGGTAACACGCAAGAGTTCTTCGATATTCTGGAGCCGACCGTGCCGCTGAGCCGCCATATCTTTGCGGCGCCGACGCGGTTTTATAAGACGGGCGTGGTTTTCCTCGCCTATCTCAATGGGCTGCAGGACCATTTCCAGATGATCGGCGGCCAGCAATCGACCCGCTCGCTGCAGCATCTGGCTGAACTGTTCCGGCTTGCCGACAAGGCGCGTGTTCTTGGCGATCCGGACCTCGCGACGGCCCGGATGAAAGCCGTGTTGGCGGTGAATGGAGTGCCGGCATGACCGAACGCAAAATTTCGCTCAACCTCGCGACGACCCGCCAGCAATGGGGTTTTGCCGAGGCGGTCGATGGGTGCCTGAAGGCGGGCATTACCGCAATATCGCCCTGGCGCGACCAGATCGCGGCGATTGGGCTCGATGAGGCGGCGCGGATCGTCAAGGCGAACAATCTGCAGGTGACGGGCGTTTGCCGCGGCGGCATGTTCCCGGCTGAAACGGCCGAGGGGCGGCAAAGGCAGATCGACGATAATCTCCGGGCGATCGACGAAGCCGCGGCGCTCAACGCAGATTGCCTGGTGCTGGTCGTTGGCGGCCTGCCGGGGTCATCGAAGGACCTGCCCGGCGCGCGCCAGATGGTGAGCGATGGTATTGCGGCCATGCTGCCACATGCCAAGGCTACGGGCGTCAAAATCGCCATCGAGCCACTGCATCCGATGTATGCGGCTGACCGAGCTTGCGTGAACACGATCGATCAGGCGCTCGATATCTGCGAGATGCTGGGTGAAACGGTTGGTGTCGCCGTGGACGTCTACCATGTCTGGTGGGACCCGAACCTCGCTGCAGCCATTGCGCGCGCCGGCCGCATGAAGCGGATCTTTGCGCATCATATCTGCGATTGGCTGGTGCCGACCAAGGATATGCTGCTCGATCGCGGCATGATGGGCGATGGGGTGATCGACCTGCCCGCGATCCGGAAAATGATCGAAGACGCCGGATTTTTTGGGCCTCAGGAAGTCGAGATCTTTTCCCAGGACAATTGGTGGAAACGTCCTGGCGATGAGGTGCTCGCTGTTATCAAAGAGCGTGTGGCAACGGTCTGCTGAAATAAAAAAAGCCCCGGTTTCCCGGGGCTTTCTTTGTTAGGCCAGCAAGGCTCTTACGAGACCTTGTTGTAGGTCAGGGTCTGGCAGAGGATGCCGCCCTGGCAGCCCGTGATGGTCAGCGTGTTCGCGTCCTTCACTTCGACGATCGCCTTGGCATTGCCGCCATTGAGGGCGATCTGGCCTTCCCACTTGCCTGGGGCAGTCTGATCAGCCGAAACAACCTGCTGGTTGATGAAGGCGAGGTTTTCTTCAGTGCGCGAATTGCCCTGAACGTCATTCAGAACGCCGCACAGCTGGGTGCCGGCATCGCCGCAGGTCGAGAAGGTGAAGGTGGTGCCCCACTTGTCCTTCCAGACGCCATCTGGCGAAGCAACGTCCTGAGCGAAGGCCGGAGCGGCCAGAGCAGCGAGGGCAATAGAGGTGGCTACAAATGCCTTGAACATGGTTATTCTCCGCAGCAAATAACAAGCATAGCAACGCTATGCCCGGTGAATTGATAGAAAGGTTGATGCACCTCAAACGTGGCGAGGTTCGGGACGGTTGCAGTTTCCCGATAAATGTGAACGGCTTGCACTTGCTTGCTGAAGCGCCAGAGCGCGCTAATTGCCGGTGATGACTTAAAAAAATCCGCAGCTTTGCAGTTTTAAAATTAACGCTGCCGAATGAACGTCGCCGCGATCTCGATATGGCTCGACCATGAAAACTGGTCGAAAGCGGTCAAACGAGACATGGAAAAGCCCGATTTGAGCAAGGTTGCGGCGTCGCGCGCAAAGCTTTTGGGATCGCAGGCCACCATGACGACATGCCGCAATTTGGAGGCCGCTATTTCCTTGATCTGGGCCTCGGCACCGGCGCGGGGCGGATCGAGCACCACGGCGTCATAATCCAATTCGAAGCGCGTCAGCGGATCGCGGAACAGATCGCGGGACTTGACCGTGATGGCCTTGAGCCCCTTGGCGTGGCGAAACCCTTTATCGAGCGCCATCACGGCGGGCTTGTCGCTATCGCTGGCAAAGACGGCTGACTTCTCCGCAAGCCGCAGCGCAAAGGGGCCAATACCGCAAAAGAGATCGGCGACCGTCTTGGCCTTACCGACGGCCTCGACGACGTAACTGGCAATTGCGTCTTCGGCCGCGGCGGTCGCTTGCAAAAAGCTGCCGATCGGCAATTCGACGCTGGCCTTGCCCATGGTGACGCGCGGCATTTGCGAGAGAAACAGCATTTCGCGATTGAAGGCGAGGCGCGCGAGCCGGAACCGATTGCCGAGCCCAATCAATCGATCGCCCTTAAGCCCCTTGACCTCGGAGCGCACGGACACATCGAGCCCGGTATCGGTTGCGGCAAAGCTGACATCGCAGGGGCCGATCAGAGCGCCGATGGCGCGCGCGATATCGGGGGCTGGCGCCAGGGCGGGCACGAGGATCGGGCAATGGTCGAGATCGAGCAAATCATGGCTGCGGAGCCGCATATAGCCTGCCGCATCTTTGCGCGCATGGAGCGTGGCCCGGCGGCGCCCGGCGCCCGCGGCGTCGACAAAGGCTTCAACCGAGGTTTCGATTCCTGCCTGGCGCAGCGGGGTTTCGACAAGACCGATCTTGAAGGCGCGATAGGCCGCGGGGCCCATATGCTGAAGCTGGCAGCCGCCACAAGTGCCGAAATGGGGACAGAACGGCGCTATGCGATCGGGCGATGGCTCAAGAACGGAAAGGAGCGTGCCACGCTCCTTGTCCTGGTCCACCAGCACTTTTTCGCCGGGCAAGGCAAAGGGCACGAAGACCTTTTGGCCATCGCGCAGAAAGATGCCTTCGCCTTTATGGCCAAGGCCGATGATGTCGACGGTGTCACTCATGGCCGCAAAACCTCAAGCCATGATCTCGATGCGACGCTCGTTCAAGCAGCGAGCGGGCCGGACGCATCCGAATTGTCGCGATCGAACTGGCCGTGCTTGCGGAAGCGCCACATATATTCAGGCAGCACTTCGTCCATGCTCGTCGGATCGATGCCGAAGGCGGCAAAGGTCCGCTTCTCCTTGATCGCTTCGTCGGTCACGACATTGTCGACGCCCAAGAGTTCGACCTGATCTTCGGTGACGACAGGCGGGATGGGCAAGAAGCTGAAGGGCAGGGCGATCAGCTTGGCGATGCCGGCGGGCAGCGTGATCAGCGGACGCTTGCGGCCAGCTTCGCGCAGGATGCGGGTCATCAGCGCGCGGTTGGTTTCGATATCGGGACCGCCAAGCTCATAGACACGGCCGGTCTTGACCTTGCCATCGGCGGCCGCGACGATCGCCTCGACGACATCGCCGACATGGACGGGCTGGAAACGGGTATCGGGCGAGATCAGCGGCATGAAAGGCAACATGCGCGCGAGATTCCCCATCTTGTTGAAGAAGCCATCTCCATGGCCGAACATCAGAGATGGGCGAAGGATCACCGCCTGCGGGAACGCCTCGAACACGGCCTTTTCGCCGGCAAGCTTGGTTGCCGCATAATCGCTGACTTCGGCAGCGGCTTCGACGCCAATGGCGGAAACATGGACGAGTGCCTTGGCGCCTGCCGCCTTGGCGGCGCGCGCGACAAAGGCCGCGCCTTCGGCATTGACGCTGGCAAAGCTCTGCGCGCCGGCTTCATAGCCAAGCCCGACGAGATTGATGACGATATCGGCGCCCTGGACAGCCCGCTGCACCGAGGCTTCGTTGCGCAGATTTGCCTGAACCGGCAGGATCTGGCCGACATTACCGAACATGCGGGTTTCCCCAGCAAGATCAGGCCGGCGCACGGCGACGCGGACGCGATAACCCTCGCGAGCGAGGGCCTGCACCAGATGCTTGCCCACAAATCCCGAACCGCCGAAAACAGTGACGAGCTTGGGAGAGAAGCGATCCATTTGCGAGGAACTCCGACGAGGCTTGGGGCGATAAAACTTTAGACTGCTTCTAACGCAGCAGCGCCGCCCGTGTCGAGCATATCGTGATGCGCCAGACGCTTGACTCTTTCACGCGTTTGTTCTTCTTTCGTTCTTAAAGGAGAACCATCATGGCTGAAAAGCACGACTATCAGGGCCAATGCCATTGCGGCGCGGTGCGCTACACCGCCAGCACCGATTTCGCGGGCATGGGCGATTGCAACTGCTCGCGCTGCCGCCGGCTCGGCTGGGTGATGCAATCGGTGCCCGAAAGCGATTTCAAGCTGATTGCCGGAGAAGATCAGCTCACCACCTATCATTTCAATACTGAAATGATCGACCACCTCTTTTGCAAGACCTGCGGCATCGAGAGCTTTGCCCGTGGCAGCGACGGCAAAGGCAACATCATGTATATGATCAACGTCAATTGTCTCGATAACCCACCCAAGGTCGATCGCAGCGCCATCAAGCATTGG
This sequence comes from Devosia sp. Leaf64, assembly GCF_001421945.1. Taxonomy (NCBI): domain Bacteria; kingdom Pseudomonadati; phylum Pseudomonadota; class Alphaproteobacteria; order Hyphomicrobiales; family Devosiaceae; genus Devosia; species Devosia sp. Leaf64. Next base: position 10,196 of record NZ_LMLO01000019.1, read on the forward strand.
GATGGGGCAAACTTCTAAAATCCGTCATAAGCCCGTTGACTTTAAAAGGGCTGGGCCCTAGTTACACGCCCGTCGCCCAGATGGCGGAATTGGTAGACGCGCACGGTTCAGGTCCGTGTGCCGCAAGGCGTGAAGGTTCGAGTCCTTTTCTGGGCACCAATATTCTCCGAAGCCGTTGATACGGTGGAGAAATCCGCATAAACAATGGCTTAGGGGCCGCTGCTAGTCCAAACACTTGGTACAAAGCAGCGGTCCCGTGGGTCATCTAGTGCAAAACCTCTACCTCGTTAAGAATCGCTGGAAATACCGCAGGGGCATACCCGAGCGGTTGCGTCCGCATATCGATGGGCAAATCACTGAGTTTGTTCGGTGGCTTGGTCCGCACGAGGAGCAGGAAAAAAATCCGCCGCCCCGTATCACTGCCCGATATTCTGAAGTCGCCAGCGAATGCGCGGCGCTGATTGCCATGGCTGAAAAGCGGGCGAGCGGACACTTCGATGCTTTGAACGCCCAGACCATCGCCCATATCATTGCCACCGCCCGTCATGAACTGTTGGACGAGGACGAGGAGGGTCGATGGGACGCAGACACCGAAGACTCCGAACGGCACTGGACGAAACGCCAAGAGAATCTTGAGGTCTCCCTTTCGGCCTACCAGCAGGAATATGCACGAGGTCAAGTAGACGAGTTCACTGAGGACGAGGCCGTGGACCGGTGTGCCGCATTGGGCCTCCGGGTGGACACCGGCAGCGATGGGTTCCGCAAGCTGGCCCGAGCGTATCTGGGGGTTCTCATAGAGGCCACGGAGAAGGCGCTTCAGCGGCAGAATGGTTCACCTACACCAACTCCTGCACCACCTCCTCCCATTGCTGCCCATGCCGTCCGCAAGCCAAACGCGCAGACCATTACAGGGCTGGTGAAGGATTGGTGGAAGGAGGCTGAAAAGGCGGGGCGGTCTATCAGTACCCATGAGGCATACACTCGGGTTGCCAAGCAGTTTTCTGGCTTCCTCGGGCATGATGACGCGAATGCGGTGACGAGAGAGGATGTGGTCCGCTACAAGGATTTCCGCATCGAGCAGGGCCGGAACCTCAAAACCGTCAAGGCTACGGACCTGTCAGCCATCAATGTTCTCTTCACGTGGGGCGTCGAGAACCAGCGTGTTGCCGTCCACCCCGGCACGGTGAAAATTACCGTCCCCAAGAGGAAGACAACAAGGCCTAAAGGGTTCACCGACGACGAAGCCACCGCCATCCTGACAGCCGCAAGCGCGTACCAGCCAGCCGGCAAGGAGCCCGACCCAATCACCCAGGCCAAACGATGGGTTCCTTGGCTATTGGCCTATACCGGGGCACGAGTGGGCGAGATGGCCCAGCTTCGGAAAGAGGACGTACGCCACGAAAATGGGCGCTGGATCATCCACCTCACACCCGAGGCCGGGACGCTCAAGACGGGCGAATATCGGGACGTGGTGATGCACCCACACCTTGTGGACCGAGGGTTCCCGCTGTTTGTTGAGAAGGCCAAGCCGGGACACATGTTCCTCAAGGTTACGCGGGAGGGACCGGAAGGCGTCATGGGAGCCCTTCAGACCACCAAGAACCGCATCACGGCCTTTGTCCGCACCATTGTCGAAGATAGTCGTGTCCAGCCGAACCATGCTTGGCGGCACCGCTTTGAGACCACCGCCAGAAACCTCGGGAAACGGCAAGACGTGACCAACGCCATCACCGGCCACAGCACCAAGGACGTGGCGGCAGACTATGGGGAGAAGGAAATGGCAGCACAGGAGACGTTCTTCCGTGACTGGCCCTGGTTTAAGGTCACTTAAGCGTCTACGCGAAACTCGCGCAGCATGACCTCGGCTTGTGCCAGAACCATCTGAACCGCGTCCTGCTCAAGATCAGGTGGATAGCCGAACCGCTTCAGGATGCGTTTGACGAGAATGCGCATCTTCGCCCGGGCGCTGGCCTTGCGATGCCAGTCCACCGTGGCAGACCCTCGCATCTGGGTGACCAGTTCATGGGCAATCACGCGTAGCTGCTCGCTACCCATGGCCTCGACGGCGCTGTCGTTCTCAGCAAGTGCGTCATAGAAGGCGATTTCCTCAGGCGAAAGCCCCAGTTCTTCGCCACGCGCAGCAGACGCCCTGATGTCCTTGGCCAGGCGGATCAGTTCCTGGATCATCTCGACCGTCGAAATGGCGTTGGCATGGTATCGCGCCACGGCCTCTTCTAGCCGCCTGGAGAAGGCCTTGGTCTCGACGACGTTGGACTTTGAGCGGCTGGCGATTTCGCCGTTGAGGAGCTTGCGCAGGGCCTCCAGGGCGAGGTTCTTGCGCTCCATCTGTTGAACTTCCACGAGGAACTCGTCGGACAAGATCGACAGGTCGGGCGACTGGATACCCGCAGCCTTGAGGATGTCCACGATCTCCGCGCTGGCCACCGCCCGATCCAGCAGCTGTTCGATAGCGAAGTTCTTGGCCTTGTCTGTCATCTTGCCGGTCGCGGTGGTTTTCACTAGCGCAGCCCGAACGGCCTGGAAAAAACCGACCTCGTCGCGGATTGACCGCGCTTCATCGCTGGCCGAAGCGAGAGCATAGGCCTTGCTCAGTTCGAGAACGGCGTCTTGATAGCGTCGGTGAGCCTTCTTCTTGTCCTCGACAGACTCGACTATGGCAGCTTCCTTCTGCTGCCATGCCAATATCCATTCGATGGCATCTGCCAGCGCCTCAAGTCGCTGCTCAGGTCGTCCGTCGATACCCAGGTGATAATCGTGCCCGTGGTACATGGCCCGCACGACCTCGTACTTCTCCATCAGGACAGCGACGGCTTCTTCCTCATTGATACCGGTCTTGTCGCGATCAGAGGCCGTGTACTGACCCAGGGCAATCTTGAGGTTCTGGGCGATGCCGATGTAGTCCACGACGAGGCCGCCTGGCTTGTCCTTGAACACGCGGTTGACCCGGGCAATTGCCTGCATAAGGCCGTGGCCGTGCATCGGCTTGTCGATATACATGGTGTGCATGCACGGCGCATCGAATCCCGTCAGCCACATGTCGCGGACCAGAACAAGCTTCAACGGATCGTCCGGATTTCGCGCTCGCTTGGCGAGATCATCGCGGCGGCGCTTGTTGCCGATGTGCTTCTGCCAGGACAGCGGATCGGAAGCGGACCCGGTCATGACAATCTTGATGGCGCCCTTGTCGTCATCGTCGGAGTGCCAGTCGGGCCGGAGCTTGATGATCTCGTCGTATAGGTCAACGCAGATGCGGCGACTCATGCAGACGGCCATCGCCTTGCCGTTCATGGCAGCAGTCCGAGCCTCAAGGTGAGCCACCAGGTCCGCAGCAACTTGGACCAGCCGCTTGTCCGAGCCAACCAGGCGTTCGACCGTTGTCCATTTGGCCTTCTGCTTTTCCTGCTCGGTTAGCGTGTCGTCTTCGAGGATCGCGTTGATCTCGTCGTCGATCTTCGGCTTTTCGTCCTCGTCCAGCTCGATACGGGCAAGGCGGCTCTCGTAAAAGATCGGAACCGTCGCCCCGTCCTCGACGGCGCGGCTGATGTCGTAGATGTCGATATACTCGCCGAAGACCGCTGGCGTGTTCACATCCTCCGCCTCGATGGGCGTTCCCGTGAAGCCGACGAATGAGGCATTGGGCAGGCCTTGTCGGATATAGTGGGCGTAACCATAGCGGCGCTCGCCACTGGTCCTGTCAAGTTTAGCGTCGAAGCCATATTGGCTGCGGTGGGCTTCGTCCGCCATGACAATGACATTGTGCCGATCGGTCAGCAGCGGAAAGCGCTCCTCTCCAGCCTCCGGTGAGAACTTCTGGACAGTCGTAAAGATCACACCACCGGACGCTCGGTTCAGCAATCGGCGGAGATCGTCTCGACTGTCGGCCTGCTCGGGCGTCTGGCGGATAAGGTCACGGCAGAGGCTGAAGGTGCCGAAGAGTTGGTCGTCAAGGTCGTTGCGGTCGGTAAGGACAACCAGAGTGGGGTTCTCCAAGGCCTTCGAGCGGACAATGAGGCCCCCAAGGAAGGCCATCAAAAGGCTCTTCCCGGACCCTTGTGTGTGCCAGATCACACCAATCTTGCGATCGCCATCAGGGCTAGTCGCATCGACGGCACTGGCGAGAGCTTTCCGGGCACCGTGGAACTGGTGGTAGCCGCCGATAATCTTGAACAGGCCGTCGCCGCGATCCCCGAAAACGATGAAGTCGCGCAGTAGCCCCAGAAAATGCTCTTTCTGGAATACGCCGCGCAACAGCGTGGTCATCTCGCGGGGGCCATGGGGGGTGAAGTCGCCATCCAGACCGGTAACCGTGCGCCAGGGCATAAAGCGCTCTTCGTCGGCAGTCAGCGAGCCGATACGCGCCAGCATACCGTCGGAGGCCACAAGGACTGCATTAGTACGGAAGAGGCTGGGGATCTGCTGCTTGTAGGTCTGAAGCTGGTTGAAGGCGCTGGAAATCGTTGCGGCCTCAGACCCGGCATTCTTGAGCTCGATGATTGCGAGCGGGAGGCCGTTGACCAGCACGACTACGTCTGGTCTCCGCGTGTGTCGACCTTCCACCACGGTGAACTGATTGGTCACAAGCCAGTCATTGTTCTCGACGTTGTCGAAGTCGATCAGCCAGACCTTGTCGCCCTTGATCTCGCCATCGCCAACGGAGAACTCAATGTCCACGCCTTCAGTGAGCAGCCGGTGGATACGGCGGTTTTCTTCAATGAGGGATGGGGTCTCGCTGACGAAAAGCTGCTTGATCGCCGCCGTTCGGGCCTCGGTGGGAACGTTGGGGTTGAGACGTTCGACCACCGACTCGAGGCGTTCCCGCAGGAACATATCGGAATAGGCCTCACGCTCAGGAGAGACGCCATCCGGGGCGATCTGAGAGGCCGGAAGGTACTGATACCCGAGGGCCTCGATGATGCTGATGGCAGCTTCTTCTACGACACCCTCATTGAGGCTAGAGCGAGAGTAGATAGGGTCAATGTGTTCGTAGACAATATCGCGCCCAGCATAGCTCATTTTGCACCACTCGCGATGAGGTTGATGATCTGGTCTACCTCATAGGGCGTCCTTAAGGTGAAGCGGTAGGCATCTCCACGGTGCAAGTGGTCCATCTTCTTAAGCGCCGAGTGTCGCCCATAGAGCATTTCGCCCTTTGCGTTGGTCCTGGCGTAGGTTTCGCTGCCGGGGCGCCGAGTGCCACCCAATGCTGCGGCGCTCATCCGGTCGGTAACCTTCGCCTCGCACCAAATCTGCAAATTGCTGCCAGGTTTAACGATGATCGCCGTCTCCACAGTCGAACCGTCATGCCCGGGCACGACATATCTTCTCGCGTGGACCTTCTGGTGACCAGACCGATGCTCTTCGCCTAAGCTATCGAACGTAGTCGTGCAGTACCGGTGCAAGTCATCCATTGCACTCATTGTGCTGCCTCAAGGATTTCTTCGGCTTCGCCTACCCGGATCTCGCCGGACATAAGCTTGGGGAGGAGGAGGTCGCGGGTGGCCCCAAGGGTTATATTCTCGTTTGTCCGCATCCGTTCGATCATGGGCCTAACCAGGCTTTCGAAAGCCCCTGCGATCAACTCACCACCCCAGTTAACTCGTTCGGTTTCGAGGAACAGGGTCGTCTGGAAGTTTGAAATGCCTGTGCTTTGGTTTTGGTACTTCCAAGTTCCGCCTTCAGCATAAAGAACAGAAAGATGTAAAGACAGTAAGATTGAAACTTGCGGAGACAATGTCCTGAAACGCCTGCAGAAACTGGCGCAAACAACATCACTGTCGAAACGGTCTAGGATACTTTGTGTAATCAGCATGGACCGCCCCGTAGGTTGCTTCGGGCTCCCCCCGGACACTTCTATGACAATGTCATCACTTCTCAGGGTTCGACGTTGGGCCTTCTTTAGGGCTGTGTAGCGATACGGTACGCTCCCTGTGCCGCCTTCTTCAATGCTCGGTAGGTCCGTACCGCGGATGACAGCAATCCGATGGTTGGACTGGCCCATTGGCTCATCACTACCCCAGTCACCGCCAATGCTGCCCTCCAGCAAATCGCCAACGACCCTAGTTTCCCACCCCTCCGGAAGCCCGTCGTCGCCCAGAGTAGGCGGGAAGAGGTCGGCCAGTTCCTGCGCTCGGGTCGGGTCGGTGACGAGGCCGCCCACAATGGTGACGGGATCGGTGACACCCTGGACTTTGCGGCGGGTGGGGCCGAAGTCGACAAACCAGTCCCGGAAGATCGCTTGAGCCATCGCCTCCAGCGTATCGTTTATCCGCCGGTTCAGCTCGATCTTGTCGTCAAGCGAGGAAAGCAGTGAGCTGATTGAACGTTGTTCATCTAGGGGGGGAAGGAATACCGGGAAGGATTTCAGATACGCGACGTTAGTTTTAGGTACACCCGTGGCCTCTGAATCCCTTAAAATTTTCTCTATGCTCGATTGGGACGAAACCAAGTAATAGACAAATTTGGGATCCGCAATTCGCTCATTGACCGTCAGCTTCATTTGATTTGAAGACAGAAGATAGCGTCGGTATCGAGCATTTTCAGGGATGAAAGCGGTTTGACCTAAAGTGCCCTTTTTCGTGAATACGATGTCGTTGGCTGAACAAAGACTCCGAGACAGCTTTTGGGCAAGTTCCTCATCGACGAAAACATAACCCTTGTCTTTTAGAGCTCCAGGACCGAGTGACAGATTTGATCCTCGGATTACTGGAACCCCGTGCGGCTGATAGGAAGACGCTGGCAAGTTCGAGCCGAAAGGACCATCCACAAGGCCGTTGCCGCCGGGTGCAGCAATCTTACCCAAAGTTGAAAATGTCCAATTCTCTGTCATCGGATGTCGCCGAGTTTCTGCAATACCAGTTCTTCTAATCTCCGCCCTTCGTCGAAATATTCTCGCAGTGCTTCGCTCAAATCATTGAACTTATCAGCGAACAAAACACCATCATCCTGTGCGTCAGTTGCACCCACATATCGGCCTGGGGTGAGGATGTAGTCGTACTCGCGTACCTGATCCACAGTCGCCCCTTTGGAGAACCCGGGTTCCTCTACGTAAGGGGTCGCGGGATCCTTGCTGCGCCATCGGTGGTAGGCTCCGGCAATCTTCTCGACGTCGGCAGCGCTGAACTCCCGCCGCACCCGGTCCACCATGAAGCCCAACGTCCGGGCATCGATGAAGAGGATCTCGCCGCGCCGGTCACGATGACCATTGGCGCTCTTGTCGCGGGCGAGGATCCAGAGACAAGCGGGGATCTGCGTTGAGAAGAAGAGCTGCCCCGGCAGGGCCACCATAGCGTCTACGACGTCGGCCTCAATCATTGCCTTGCGGATGTCGCCCTCGCCAGACTGCTGGGAGGACATAGAGCCATTGGCGAGAACCACGCCAGCCGTGCCGCGCGGGGCCAGGTGATGCAGGATGTGCTGGATCCAGGCGAAGTTGGCATTGCCCTTGGGTGGTGTTCCGAACCTCCACCGCACGTCGTCCGTCAGCCGTTCACCACCCCAGTCGGAGATGTTGAAAGGTGGGTTGGCGAGGATGAAGTCGGCCTTCAGATCGGTCAATTCGTCACGGTGGAAAGTGCCTTCATTGTTCCAGCGGATGTCCGCGTCAATCCCTTGGACCGCAAGGTTCATCTTGGCGAGACGCCAGGTAGTGTGGTTGATCTCCTGCCCATAGACCGCGATGTCGTCGCGTCGCCCACCATGTTCCTCAATGAACTTTTCGGACTGAACGAACATGCCGCCAGAGCCGCAGCAGGGATCGTAGACGCGGCCCTTGAAGGGCTCGAGCATCTCAACAAGAGTGCGGACAACGGAACGAGGCGTGAAGAACTCGCCACCACGCTTGCCTTCCGACCCGGCAAAGCCCGACAGGAAATACTCGTAGACCCGCCCCAATAGGTCCTTGGCGTGGTCTGCGCTATCGTGCATTCCGATGTTCGAGAACAGGTCGATCAGCTCGCCCAACATGGTCTTGTTGAGCGTGGGGCGGGCATAGTTCTTCGGCAGGACGCCCCTTAGTCCTTCGTTGGCTGGCGCCTTTTCGATGGCATCCATGGCGTCATCGATCAGCTTGCCGATCTCGGGGCGTTTGGCGTTGGCCTGTAAGAAAGCCCACCGGGCCTCCTTAGGCACCCAGAACACATTCTCCGCCAGATACTCCTCGGGGTCCTCGGCGTCGGCATGGGGATCGGCTTCGAGTTGGGCGTGGAGACCTTCGAAGGCATCGGAAATGTACTTCAGGAAGATCAAGCCAAGGGCGACGTGCTTGTACTCGCTCGGCTCCAGGTTACCCCGAAGCTTGTCCGCCGCCCTGAACAGTTCAGCCGTAAACGCTAGGTCGGATGCGCTGCTGTCGATTTTTGCCATGAAGCCCCCAAATCACTGCGGGCGACCGTAGTGCGCGTTTGAGTTGCCTGTAAAGCCAAGGCGATATCGGTCACCTCGTGCAAAGACCGTAGGCAATTAGGTGCTCATATAGAACAGAGATCGACACCGCGTTTCTCTGCCCACATACCGCAATGACGACCGGCGCCATCTTTGAGCGCTTCAAGGAAACTTACTCATGAACACCGATAACTATGCGGGCCGCAGCATCCTGCTGGCCACGGATGGCGCTTGCCTAGGAAACCCTGGACCCGGCGGCTGGGGCTGCGTTGTCCACCACCAGGAAAACGGCGTCACCTTCCGCCGACACGCACTGGCTGGCCGCGCCACGGGCATCACCACTAACCAGCAGATGGAGCTGACGGCTGCCATCGAGGGTCTACGGTTTACCATACCGATGGAACGGCCGATAACTGTGATGTCCGATAGCCAATATTTAGTGAACGGCATCACCGACTGGATGCCCAACTGGATCAAGCGCGGCTGGCACGGCTCAGACAAGAAGCCCATCAAGAACCAGGCCCTCTGGCGGACCCTTGATCAACTGTTGCGGAACCATGCCGCTCCTGTGCGCTGGACGTGGGTTCGTGGGCACAACGGCAATCCGCTCAATGAAGACGCCGACCTGCTGGCAACCAACGCGGCGGCCGGATTATATGGACACGAGATCGGATCGCTGTCGCGCTTTCACCCACGTTTCTTTAGCTAACTGCCTGATGACCGTCCCACTAGACGGGCCAAGTACCTCGATTTCCAGAGCATAATCAGAGGCTTGCGAGATCAATCCTTAAAACCAGAAATAACCACAAGGAGGTGTCGTGACGGCAGCCGCCAGCGCCCACGTGCGCATCATCGACCGCCCCTGCGGGTCAGGAAAGACCAGCAAGCTCCTCAAGTCCTTCGCCCCTGATCACCGCTACATCGTTGTCGTCAATTTGCTGTCGGAGGTTGACCGTGTCCTGAGCGACGCCTGTGTCCCCTTCATCGCCCCGCTCGCCAATGCGGACTACGGTACCAAGCGGTCTGACTTGGAAAACTTGCTGCTCCGCAAGCAGAATATCGTGACCACTCACCAGCTGTATGCCGACGTCGCGATCTTGGCACGAAGGGGATTGCTGAAGGGCTACGACATCATTGTGGATGAGGTCCCCAATGTCTGCGCTCAAGTTGGCGAACTATCAGGTCAGAGCCTCAGCGAGTTCTACGTCTCCTGTGGTTATGCCACAGTAGCCGAGGACGGGCAGGTGGCCCCAACCCCGAAATGGGACGCCGACTACGAACTGGTCGCTGACACCTTGTCCTTGAACAACTACCAGCTCGCCAGTGCGGGCATGTTGTACGCGGTGGACGACACGGCTTTGGTCTGGGCATTCCCTCGGGAACTGCTGGAGGCCGGTCGGTCCTTTACTGTCCTGACCTACCTGGCAGGAGGGGCGATGCTCGTTCCATACCTGGAGCGGCTGGGCATCCCCTACGTCCACGATTGGGAGCCCGAAGCGGATCAGGCGTTCCGACGACAGGCCCGGCAGCTACTCGATGTTCGCGCCATCCCGACGCTCGCGAAGACGCGGCTCTCCTATTCCGCACAGCAGGGTCTAAAGCTCAAGGAGCGTGGGGTAGTGGCGGCAGCGCTTCGCTCCATCCGTCGAGGCGACCTGCAGGATGTGGACCTGAACGATGTTGTCATCACCTGCAGCAAGGGCAACTGGTTCAAAAAGGGCCGCAGGGGTTTGAAGCCAGAGGCCGGTCCCTTCGCCACAAACACGAAGATGTTCAAGGGCGTTCACTGGTTGCCCAACACCACGCGGGGCACGAACGATTACGCCCACGCCAGCCACGCGATCTACCTGTATGACCAGTTCATCAACCCCAAGATCGCCAGCTTCCTGGGCGTCAATGGCTCGGACTTCCAATCGCGCTATGCCGTCACTGAGTTGATCCAGTGGGTATACCGGACGCGGATCAGGAGGGGCGAGACCGTGGTTCTCTATTTGCCAAGTGCCCGGATGCGACGGCTACTGCAGGAATGGCTGGTCGACGATCAAGAACTTGAAACAACGATAGCCAAGGAACGCTCCCTACCAATCGCAGCGTAGGTCGCTATCATTTTCTAGAAAAATTCGTGAGCCCATACGTATAGGGGTCAGGGTCATTTACCCCCGGCCCCCCCCTGCCAGCCCCAGAAACTCCGTCCTATCCCACGATCTCGGTCTCGGGGTCGGACGCTTGCTGCGCTGCACCTCATACGTGCCGCGTGGTCACTTGAGAACACCACTGGTCCCCGCGTGACCAGCGCCACGTTTACCCAAGACCATCCCCCCACAAGGAAACCGCATGCCAACAAAACCGAGCCCATGGGTCCCCCAGGGCAACGGACGTTATCTGCCGTCCGCCGACCTCCTCGATCGCATCCGAGCTAATCCCGGAGATTTTCCAAATGCCGTCGACGACATCCACAAACTAAGTGGGATGAGCCGGTCCCAGGTCGAAGACGCCCTGTGGAATCCCTGGCGCAACTCCGCTCGCTTCCCAACAGATACCCCAGGCGCGGTCCTCCGTGCTCTTGGCGAGACAGGCGCCGCAGTCGGTCGCGGCATCGGTGAAGCTGGGGCGATTGCTCTGGACAAGATCGGTGTCGGCGGCGACGGCGTCCTCTATCACACCAACTTCAACCCGGGTTTCAAGACCGAACTCCGCATGCATGAGAACGTGGGCGAGATCGTGGGCGAGGTGATCCCGGCCATTGGCGCTTCGGTCGCTGCGTATCCGCTTGCGGGTGCCGCGGGTCTTACAGGCCTCGGCGCCTATGGTGTGTCTGCAGTGGCGGGTGCGTTAGCGAGCACGATGACGGAGGAATCTGAAGACAGCTTCTTCAACGTCCTCAACGATCTCACTCAGCGGTGAAACCAACAGTCATCCTGTGGTGTCTTGAAAGGTATACCCGTAGGCGACAGCACCGCTTGGCCTCGAAATCGTCCGATATGGGTTGACGTCTTATTTTTCGGACGTTATTCCATCTGCATCTTAGACCATTTCGGACAAACCAATGAAGATCGGTTACGCTCGCGTCTCTACCACCGGCCAGAACGAAGCCGCTCAGGTAGACCTCCTGCAGCGGAATGGAGCGGAGGAGATGTTCGTCGATAAAGCGAGCGGGACGAACCGGGATGGACGCCCGAGTTTGGCCGAAGCCATCCGCTTCGCTCGCAAAGGAGACATCCTCCTTGTAACCCGCTTGGACCGGTTGGCCCGTTCCGTTATCGACCTCCACGCCATCGCCAAGGAGTTGGACGCCAAGGGGGTGGACCTCATCGTCACCGAGCAGAGCATCGACACTACGACGCCCCACGGTCGCCTCATGTTCAACATGCTGGCCGCCATCGCAGAATTCGAGACTGACCTCCGGCGCGAAAGGCAACTGGAGGGGATCGCGAAGGCCAAGGAAGAGGGCCGCTACAAGGGTCGTCCGGTCACCGTGGATGCCCAATCCATCCTGGCAGCTTTGGCCGCTGGGGAGCGCCCGGTGGCGATTGCGAAGCGGTTCAACGTAGCTCGATCAACCGTCTACAAGGTCAAGGACGACGCTGCGGCCATCAAAGCCTGAACGTCCACTCCCACATTTTTTGGCCCTGGAGAAACCCGTGGCACTCTTCCTATACTGGTCTGCGTGGATCGGCCTCCCAACCCTGGGCTACATCTGGTTGATCGCTCGATTGCGTCGGAGGGTCACTCCGCGTTGAGGAGGACGACGAATGTGCAATCTCTATAGTCACACCTCGAACCGACAGGCGATCCTTGATTTCGTCCGCGATGTTGCGCTTGTCGCTCCGGAGGTTGGCAATCTGGCGCCCCAGACCGGCATCTTCCCGGACTATGCCGCGCCCATCGTCAGGAACACACCCGAGGGCCGTGAGCTTGCCATGGTCCGGTGGGGTCTCCCGTCGAGCCAGAAGGCACTCTTTGACGCGGCGAGCCGTCGAGCCGACAAGCTCCGCGAGAAGGGCAAGCCGGTGGACTTCGACACCCTCCTCAAGATGGAGCCCGATAGCGGTACGACCAACGTCCGCAACATTATGACCGCCAACGGGCGATGGAACCAGCATTGGAACCGGTGGATGGGCATCGAGAACCGCTGCGTGGTGCCCTTCACGTCCTTCTCCGAATTCGACAACACCATCGACGAGAACGGGAAGAAGAAGGGGGACACCTGGTTCGCGTTCAACGAGAGCCGTCCTTTGGCATTCTTTGCGGGTATCTGGGTCAAGGACTGGACGAGCGTCCGCAAGGTTCGCACGGGCCCGGAGACCATCGACCTATACGGTTTCCTGACTTGCGAGCCCAATGATGTCGTTGGGTCCATCCACATGAAGGCAATGCCGGTGATCCTCACCACCCCTGCGGAAGTCGAGATGTGGCTGACGGCGCCAAAGGAGGAGGCGGTGAGCTTGCAAAGGCCGTTGCCGGACGAGGTGTTGAAAATTGTTGGATTGGGGAACAAGACAGACCCGACGGCCCCAGGGAAAGAATGAGGTTCTGACTTTGCCAGATCAGTTAGGCTTGGGGTTTTTCTGGAACGTCGTAAGCATGTTAGGCGGTGCGACGGCCATTCTTCTGGCTTTAGTCGGCGCAGCGTATTGGGCCTTTCAAACTTTCGCTGACAAGTGGCTGCAATCCAAGTTTGATGAGAGGTTAGAAGAGCTTCGCCACGAACAAACCCGCGAGCTAGAGCATCTCCGCTTTAGCATCAGCACGATGATGGATCGAACCACGAAACTGCACGAGCGAGAGTACCAGACATTGCCGCAATTGTGGGAGCAACTGTCTGAGGCATGGGGAGAGGTCGCATCCTTTATCTCATCAGTTCAAGCCCTACCGGACTTGAGCCGCATGAACGATGCGGAACTTGAAGAACATCTTGGTCGCTCGCCTCTCTTCGAGAGCCAAAAGCAGAAAGTTCGAGACAGCAAAAATCGCACGAGTGCATACGCTGATGAGGTCTACTGGCACCGAAAGCTCCAGGTGGATAGTGCCGTTCGGACCTTCTCACGAGCCCTCCGCTTCAACGGGATATTCGTTCTCCCCGAAATTAAAGAGAAGATGGCGAAGCTCGACAAATTACTCTGGGACGCCTTTGACGAGTTCGAGTTCAACCAAGAGCATAAGCCGGTTCCGCGAGACAGGAAGGCCAAGGATCTTTTCGAAAATGTCGGATCAGCAGAATTGAAGTCGTTGGAGAAGGACATTCAGGAGAGGCTGTGGAGCGTCAGGAGAGTGGACTGATAGCAAGCGGTACTCATCGCCCAAACTGCCTGCCGCCCTTTCGCTTACCCACCCAGGGCATCTCGCTGGCTGTGTTGAGAACTCTTGCCCGCTGCATGGCGACAAGCTCGTCCTGGGACAGCGGCGCCGTTCCTGCCCCATGGGTCCCCGAGAACTCTGGCGGTTTACCCGCATGCCCGAGCGCGAAATCCGGGAAATAATAGCCGCACACTGAGCACCTCAGGCGCCCCGCCAAATGCTCTCGTCCATCATAGAAGTCGAAGGTCCACCCGAGGTGAACTGCCAGCATTTCCAGCCTTAGCTGGGCCTCGTGGCTGCACACATAGTAGTGGCTGCAGTGCGCCCGGATGGCTCGCCCGGTGTCCCGGAAGTCCTCCAGGGTGCGTATAGGACGGGACGGCATTTCAATGGAAATTCCTGCCAGCGGGAAGGGCGTCGAACAGCCGCTGGGAAACGCGCTTCTGGTATTCCTCCTGCTCCCGGTTCCTGCCTTTGGGTCCGCCTGATGCTCCTTCGTCCGCACGAGCGAGGACGGTCTCACCAATCTCGACGCCGTTAGCCATCTTCGCCATTTGGGGCGTGAGGTCGATGAAGTCCTTGGCGATCACGTGAATGACCAACCCTTCCCGCTGAAGTTGGCCTCTGACTGCCATCACACGCGCTCCGAGCACCACACGGCGGTTCGTCTCGAATGTCTTGGGCCAGACGATCACGTTGGCCACGCCGGTTTCGTCTTCCAGGGTCGCAAAGATGACGCCGCTGGCCGTCCCTGGACGCTGTCGGACCAACACCAGACCCGCAACCGTCACCATCCGTCCTGGCGGTAATGTCCGGAGTTCATCGGCGGTCACCACATTGCGGCGAGCCAAACCATCCCGAAGGAAGGTCATCGGGTGCGCCTTCAGCGACAGAGAGAGCGCCCGGTAATCATGGATGACTTCCTCGCCTGGAGGCATCGGTGGGAGATGGCTTTCCTCGTCTCGCATGTTGGGCGCCGCCTCTCCTGCCTTGAAGAGTGGCAAGGTGTCTGCGCCGTGGGTACCAATGAGACCGCGTATGGCCCACAGCGCGTCTCGCCGGGATAACCCCAGGGACTGGAATGCATCCGCAGCGGCCAGCGTCTCCAGGACCTTCGGGGAAAGGCCCGTGCGAAACCACAGGTCGCGGATGCTGTCGTAGCCGTTCCGGCGCCGCGCAACGATCAGGTTCGAGTGGTCCCTCCTCAGCCCGTCGATCAGGTTGAGCCCCAGCCGAATGCCCATGTTGCCCCAGATGTCATCCCGCATCTCGGCATGACGAGGGGACAGGGAGACCCCAGACTGGTTTGACCGCTCCATGACCATCTCCAGGTCCGAGAGGTTCACGTCCACAGGGCGAACATCGACACCGTGGTCCTGGGCATCACGAACGATCTGCGCCGGGGCGTAAAAGCCCATGGGTTGGCTGTTGAGCAAAGCCGCCGCGAACACGTCGGGGTAATGGCATTTGATCCAGCACGAGACGTAGACGAGCAACGCGAAGCTGGCTGCGTGGCTTTCGGGGAAACCATAGGAGCCAAAGCCCTCGATCTGCCGGAAGCAGGCCTCCGCGAAGTCCTTATCGTAGCCACGCTCCAGCATGCCGTTGACGAACTTGTCGCGAAAGGGACCGACACCTCCGGTGCGCTTGAACGTTGCCATGGCACGACGAAGCTTGTCGGCCTCGCCCGGGGTAAACCCACCGGCCACGATGGCGATCTTCATGGCCTGCTCCTGGAAGAGCGGGACGCCGTAGGTTTTCTTGAGGACCTGCTCAAGCTCCGCCGATGGATACACGGTTGGCTCCAGGCCTTGGCGCCGCTTGAGATACGGATGCACCATGTCGCCCTGGATTGGACCCGGCCTGACGATGGCAACCTCAATGACGAGATCGTAGAACTCGCTTGGCTTGAGGCGAGGGAGCATCGACATCTGGGCGCGGCTCTCGATCTGGAAGACGCCGATGGTGTCCGACCGGTGCGTCATGCGGTAAACCCGAGGGTCTTCCTGCGGGACCGTCGCGAGCGTCAGGGATAGGCCGTAGTGCTGGCGAAGAAGGTCGAATGATCGCCGGACACAGCTAAGCATCCCGAGTGCGAGCACGTCGATCTTGAGGATGCCCAGTTCGTCCAGGTCGTCCTTGTTCCATTCGATGACGGTTCGGTCCTCCATCGCTGCATTGGCAATAGGGACGAGGTGGTCCAACCGGTCACGGGTGATAATGAAGCCCCCAACGTGCTGTCCTAGGTGGCGGGGGAAGCCGTAGAGAACCTCCGCGATGTCCAGGAGCTTCCGAATGGTTGGCTCGTCTGGATCGACGCCGTTCTGCCTGAGGCGCTCTGGTGGAATATCGAAGTGGCCATAACCCCAGGCCGCGCCGTTGATCCCCCGGATGATGTCGTCGGAAAGCCCAAGCACCTTCCCCACGTCCCGGATGGCGCCCTTGGTCCTGTAGGTGATGACATTCGCCGTCAGACCCGCACGGTGCCGCCCGTACTTCTGGTAGACGTACTGCATCACCTCTTCTCGACGCTCGTGCTCAAAATCGACGTCGATGTCCGGTGGTTCGTCGCGCTCCGTGGAAACGAAACGTTCGAACAGCAGGTCCACCAGCATGGGGTCAACTTCTGTGATCCCAAGGCAGAAGCACACGGCGGAATTAGCGGCTGATCCGCGACCCTGACAAAGGATGCCGCGTTCCTGTCGGGCGAACCGGACGATGTCCTGAACGGTCAGGAAGTACGGCGCGTATCCCATCTGGCCAATCAGCGCCAACTCGTGCTGTAGCCCCTTTAGGACTTTCTCGGGGACACCATTCGGGTACCGGCTTCTTGCTCCCTCGTAGCTCAAGCGCTCAAGGGTTTGCTGGGCGCTCTCGCCATTGCCCACCACCTCGTCTGGATAGACGTAGCGAAGCTGATCAAGCGAGAACGCGATCTGCTCAAGGAAGCGATTGGTCTCGTCTATTGCCTCGGGGTAATCCCGGAAGACGTTCGCCATTTCCAATGGGCTGTGGATGTAGCGTGAGTGGTTGGCGTTCAGCCGAAAACCAGCCTCGGAAACCTCGACACCCTCGCGAATGCAGGTGACGACATCTTGGATGATACCCCGGGTGCTGTAGTGGTAGAGCGGAGCGATTGAGGCAATGAGCCGTACTTTGGCAGTTTGCGCAACCAAGGAAAGCTCGTGGAGATGCGCCCTGTCCCAGCCGTTGTAATGGAAGGTTGCCGCGAGCCAGACCCGTCCTGGTGCGAGATGGGAGAGCCATGCCGCGACCTCGCCGTCTGCCGCGAGTTGCTCAGGCCGGGGCACGACGATCATCAAGAGCCCATCAAGGCTGGCCTCAAGGTCCTCAAAGGTAAGGTGGCATTCGCCCTTCGGCGCCCTGCGTTTGCCGAGGGTTAGCAGTTGAGAAAGCCGCGCATACGCTTCCTTGTCGATCGGGTAAGCCGCGATGTCTGGTGTGTCGTCGGTGAACACCAGTCGAGCGCCTACCGCGAGCTTGAACCCCGGGTAATCCTTCGCCAAATCACGAGCGGCAGCGTGTGCCCGGACAACGCCAGCGAGGGTGTTCTCGTCGCAGACGCCTATACCGCCCAGACCGAGCCCTGCCGCTTGCCCGACCATCTCAAACGGATGGCTGGCCCCTTTCAGAAAGCTGAAGTTCGTCGCCGCGAGGAGTTCAGCGTAAGGCGTGGCCACGAAGGGCAGAAGGTTGGCCATAGGCGATTCTAAGTCTGTTTGTTGCTGTTATGTTCTGTTTCCGGTCGCGACTTGGAGTCAATAGCGGATGTCCAGATGATGGGCCGGTTCGTTTCACGCGCCGGTGACAGCCTACAAATTTCGAGAGCTTTCGGACGTATGAGAGGCTTCGATTGAGCAACGAAGCACTTCAGCAGGAC
This sequence comes from Devosia sp. Leaf64, assembly GCF_001421945.1. Taxonomy (NCBI): domain Bacteria; kingdom Pseudomonadati; phylum Pseudomonadota; class Alphaproteobacteria; order Hyphomicrobiales; family Devosiaceae; genus Devosia; species Devosia sp. Leaf64. The sequence goes on from NZ_LMLO01000019.1 coordinate 27,795, forward strand.
ATCGAAAACCGGCTCCGGGAATTGCGAAGCCATCTGCAAGCCGTAACCATCGAGTTCAACCTATCGCTTCTTTCGTTTTTTTGGGGGTATCTGTCTCTGTTCAATTTACTTTAGGAATCTAATGTTGATGCTGATTGCAACTGATGGGAGTTTCACTTGTACCTACGACAACTTGAGCTTGAGAACACCGGCCCCATCACTGCGCTCCGCTACGATTTGCCTTTCACAAAAGAAGGCCGACCGAAGCCAGTTATCTTCGTAGGTCAGAATGGATCGGGCAAAAGCATAGTCACCTCGCATATTGTTAACGCCATGATAGATGCGAAAGGTGCTGCGTACGATGACAGCGACGTAGAAAAGGGGATGGTGTTCAAACTCAGGTCCCCGATGTACATCTCACGGACGGGTGACTACAGCAGGTTTAAAGCTACCTTTGATGATGGTCTTACACAAGCCGAGCTTCAACTTCCAGAAACTCGAGAACAATTTGAGAAAATCAGGCAGTACACTTCCACTGACCCACTCTGGGATCAGATACCTGCCAAAGACACCTCAGTCTACTACTCGAATTTCAGTTCTAATCCGAACATTGAGAGCATCATCACCGGCACGACATTACTTTATTTCCCGCCAAATCGCTTCGAGGAGCCAGCTTGGCTAAATCAAGACAACCTAAAAAACTATACTAACTACACAAAGCGGAGCGGTTTTCGAAAGATATCTGACCGCAGAATTATTCAGCAAACCCCGCTCTCCCAAAATCAAGAGTGGCTGCTAGACATAATATACGACAGCTTCGCAGTTAATTCTCGTACTACAACACTTAAGACCGCTGATGGCTCGTCATTTAATATTCTGCTTCCTCCTAGCGGACCTGCTACGGTACTTAGGCTTGAGATCGAGAAATTCCTCCTCATGCTGCTCAAAAAAGAAGGGCCACTGCAGTTTAACGTTGGCGCACGTGGCAGAAGAAGCATTTCACTGCAGATGCTGAATGGCGACCCTCTGTCTCCAAATCTCTTCACGCTGTCCACTGGTCAAACTGGACTGCTGAATATGTTCCTCACGATCATGCGCGATTACGATTTATCTGGGAAAACTATAGAAAGCCTCAATGATATCTCAGGGATTGTAGTGATAGATGAGATCGATTTGCATCTTCACTCCGACCTACAATACAGCATATTGCCAAACCTGCTGCGTTACTTTCCATCGGTACAGTTCATTTTGACCTCACACTCCCCTCTATTTATCCTTGGAATGGAAAAGCTATTTGGTAAGGACGGATTTGGAATTGTCGATCTTCCCTCCGGACAATCCATTGCCGCTGAGCGGTTTGAAGAGTTTGCCGCTGCATATGGATACTTTAGAGAAACGACAGCCTATGAACAGGAGGTCCGAGACGCAGTCTTAAGTTCACAGCGCCCCATACTGTTTGTCGAGGGCACTATTGATATAGACTACCTGAATGCAGCAGCAGAACATCTCGGTAGGTCCAATATTCTCGCCCAATACAGTCTACAAGATGCAAATGGCTTTGGGGGCTTGGACAAAATCTACAAACACTTCGATGCGAATATTGCAAAGCTAATGAACCAACGTGCGACTTTGGTCTACGATTGCGACATTAACAAAGCCGACGCTCAAAAGGATGGAGTTCGGCGCGTAGTGGTTCCTCAGCTCAAGCGGCGCATTGAGAAAGGCATTGAGAACTTATTTCCCGATGCACTCATCAGCCGCGCCCGTGCCGCCAATAACGCATTTATTGACGTCGTACCCTCATTTGAACGGTTGGTTAGAGGGAGCTTCGTAACCACGCAGGAAGAGTGGAGCGTCAATCCAGATGAGAAGCGTAATTTGGCGAATTGGATTTTGGCTAATTCGGTTCCAGAAGATTTTGCCGACTTTGTCTCGATTTTCGACTTGATAGGTGAACCCTAAGGCGCCCCAAAGTCTACTTCATCTAACGCTTCGGAAACCGTGCGCCTTATTCGGGCATCTTCCCGGACTACGCCGATACTGAATGATCCAGAGCAACCTGCGATCCATTAGTGTTGCCACCAGAATCGCTGAGTTGCGGATTGGGGGAACTTAGAGATCCGGTCCCGCTGGTAGTATACCCAAATACGCACGTGCGCTAGGACGTTGATACGAAGAACCGTGGGATGCAGGGGGCGCATAGTGCCAACACCCCATACTACACGCTGGAGGACATGGAGAGTTTCCTCCCTGCCAGACTGCCCGTACTTTCAGACGCAGAAATGCCTTACGGGCGGACACCATAGTCATGGCGCAGTCGCTTAAGGGCTTCCCCTTGGTACAAAATTTCGTTACAAAACTCAGACAGCAGCGGCCATAAGCTATTGAAAAGATTGAGTCTCACTCAAATGAGCGCCAGTCCTTTTCTGGGCACCATTCCTCGATGCGAAAAGCCCCGTACCTCCGGTCCGGGGCTTTCGTGTCTTTGGGGTTTTGGTTTTTGGGTTGGGTGGGTCGTTCTAAGGCCAATTGCTACTCCGCTTTGTGCTCGCTGCTCAGTGCGGGTAATGTGGATCACGATCCCTCCAAAAAACACCGCACTTCCCTCGGGCTTGACCCGAGGGAAGATGGTGGTTGAGTGCGATTTCAGAGGTGGAACACACCCTAACGTTCGATCACCTGTTCCAACGCCGCCCTGTGTCGCACCAGCCAACCGGCGCTGCGTGTGCGCCAGGTGATTGCCGCGATGGCATCGGCGGCAGGCATGTCAGGGGATACGGCGCATTCGATCGCTTCATTGGCGGCGTTGAGCACGACGAAATCGATCATCAGCCCGACAAAGCCCTGCCTTTTGGCTTTTGCGAGCCCATAACCATCGAGCAGCATTGAAACCTGGCGGGCGCGCGCCTCGGGCGATCCGAGGCCTTGGCGTTCGGCGATGTCGTCGTCGAACAGCAGCGCATTGAGCCAGGCGGCCTGGGCGAGTTCGACCAGGGGATCGACCGGGCCTGCAACTTCCCAATCGATCAGGCCGACGGGCCGTCGATCCTCTGCCATGATGTTCCAGGCGCCGGTATCGCAGTGTCCGATGACGCTTGGCTGGCCGATCGTCCGGCCGAACCAGGGCCGCCAGACGGCGTCTTCAGGGATGGTGAACGAGGCTGCCGCGTCGTGCAGACGTCGCAATGTGTCGCCGATGACCGGCAGCGCGGCGTCGTCCCATGGTCCGGGGTGGATCGAGGCGCCCTCGATAAAACTCAGCATTTCCCGGCCCGCGGCATCAAAGCCTGTGCCAATGACGCGCGGCGCCTCGGCAAACCCACACTCTTCAAGATGTCGCAGCAGGGCTAGTACAGTCTTCGACCATGGGGCGCCCTGTCGAAACACTACGTCGCCACGCCGGGTCACGAGGGAACGGCCACCGCCGGCCAATACGACCTCGTCGTCGGTTTTACTTGTCTTGGTCATAGTTGGCAGAGTTGTCGCCGGAGTGGCGTTGGTCAACCGCAAACGCCCGCGCCACGCGGCATAGCGCCGAACTGTCTCGCATTTGCTTCAAATTTTATCAAAGCCCAGCACAGTAAAGGAACGCCCGGAGCGCAGTCTCGTCTTATCAAGACTTGGGGGCTCAGAATGAGCGACGACTGCAATCACAAACACACCAGCCATTCCGAAGAATCTTACTTCTACAAGGAGACCCAGCGTCTCATCACCGAACTGCGCCGCATCGCAGAGGTAATGGTGCAGGCCGCAGAGCCGGCTCCGCGCCCGACGCTCGTGCCAGTATTGGCCGAAGCGGCTACTCGCCGCGCTGCCTGAGGAAACCGAAAAGGGCATACATTGACGGTTCGCAAGAGTTTTTAAGACCCCGGGCACGGCTCGGGGTTTTCTTTTTAAGCGCCGCAAGAATTTTTCTTGTTCCATGCATCCCGCTGCGGGGGCCGGGTAATCTGCGTTGCTCGTCGATTTTAGACCGCGCGGGAAAAATTGCGAAGGAACCGCAAAGGCTTGCCATGAGTTTTCCAACCATCACAAACGAGGAGTTCGAAAATGGACTGGAACCGCGTTGAAGGTAACTGGAAGCAGATGTCCGGTAAGGTCAAGGAACAGTGGGGCAAGCTCACTGACGACGACCTGACCCAGATCAATGGCAAGCGCGAACAGCTCGAGGGCAAGATCCAAGAGCATTACGGCAAGGCCAAGGATGAAGCGACGAAGGACGTCGACGATTGGTATGGCCGCCAGCGTTTCGATTGATCCGCTGAAGCCCCTAAAAAAGCCCCGGCATCGCGCCGGGGCTTTTTTCATTCCGGCAGACGCCGCCGCCCGCGCCGCGAGGCAATGACGCCGATCAAGATGCCCGCAAGGACGGCAATCAGGAACGGCCAGTGCCGGATCTGCGAAAAGATCGTCGGGGCCAGCCGTTGGTGTGGCCGGACATCGAGGGCGGCCATCTGGCTCGGCGCCAGTTGCGCCGTGATGCGTCCAAGCGGGTCGGTGGCGAAGGTGAGGCCAGTATTGGCGGCGCGCATCAGGCTCATGCCTTCTTCCACGGCACGCAGCCGGGCATGGTGGGCATGCTGGGCGGGGCCGATCGAGCCGTCGAACCAGGCGTCGTTGGTGATGTTGAGGATATATTGCGCCTTCTCCACATCGCCGAGATCGCCTGAAAACAGCACTTCGTAGCAGATCACGGCCAGCATGGCCGGCGCGCCGGGCAGTTCCATCAGGCGACGCCGGACATCGCCATGCGACCAGCCATCGGCGCCCGGGACGAATTGCTTGATACCGAAGCGCGAGAAGAAGTCCTGGAACGGCAAGTATTCGCCGAAGGGTACCAGGTGCGACTTGTCATAGCTGGCGATGATCTCGCCATCGGAATTGATCGCGACCATGGAATTATAGGGCGGGCCTTGCGGCACTTCGCCGTCGATGCCGAAAATCTGCCGCGGTACGCCCGCGAGCAGCGTCGTGCTGTCGGTCAGCATGCGGGCAATACGCGCCAGGGCATCGGGATAGGTATCGAGGAAGAAGGGCACGGAGGATTCGGGCCAGACGAGATGGGTGATATCGGCAAGGCCCTGATCCGTCGGGTCCATCCGCATATCGGAAAGCATCAGCAGCTTGTCGATCAGCGCCACAGGATCGACGCGGCCGAAATCGGCGTGCTCATAAACCATAGGCTGGACAAGGCGGAAGGCTACATCCTGCCGCTCGGTAGAGACGGTTTCGGACAAGCGGTTCCAGCCATAGGCGAGTTGACCAGTGATGACCAGGAGCGCGAGAAAGAACGGTGCAAGGCGACTGCTCATGGGCCGATCGTCGGCCGGCCAGATCAGCGCCGGGGTCATGGCTAGGAGCGGCGCGAGGAAGGTCAGGCCATATACCCCGATGACCGAGGCGAGCTGCATCATCTCGTCGGTGCCGGTGAGGGAATAGCCGAGGAGATCGAAGGGGAAACCGGTGAGCACATGGCCGCGCGCGAATTCGGCCAGCGCGAGGAAGGACGAGAGGGTGACGATCCGCGCCGCGCCATGCGTCCAAAAGAGATGCGCCAAAGCGCTCGCAATGCCCCAGAAAAAGGCAATGAGCGCGGCGAGGGCGGCAATCGCGAAGGGCATGAGCACCAGCATGACGCCGCCATCGACGAAGAATGCGGCGCCCAGCCAATGGAAGGCGACGAGAAAATAGCCCCAGCCAAAGGCAAAGCCGATGGTGAAGGCGGGTCCGAAGATGCGCCGCCAGAAGGGGCGGAGGCGTTCCGCCCCATCGAGCGCCCAGACCCAGATCGGCATGGCGACGAAGAGCGCGGGGAGGATGAAAAAGGGCGGCACGGAGAGCCCCGCCACGGCACCCGCCGCCACCAGCAGGCAAAAGCGCCGCCAGCCATGGCTGAGCATGGTGGTCTCGGCCAACCAGGTTACGGGCTGGATCATTTCAGGGTCACGAACGAATCACCACACATGGCCGCAACGTCGCCCTCGCGGGGTAGAGCGTCAAGGCGGTGGACTCGGCAGGGCCCCGGGGCTAGGAGTGCGAATAGAGCGTCGCCGTTGATGGTTTTTGGGGTTATGGGCCTGCTCGTCACTTCCTCCCAGCCTCCCATCTGAGCGCACGTGCCGACCGAGCTTGGTGCGATTGGGCCGATGCTTTAGGCTCAGCGGGCAGGGCTCTCGGACCCTGCCGGGCTAATCGACACCGTGACTTTCACGAGAAGGTGAAAAATTGCCAATGCCTGTCACCCTCGCCATCGACACCGCCGCGCCGCGTCTGCAACTGGCGGTGATGCGCGCTGACGGGCAAGTGGATGTGAGCGTCGACGAAATCGCGACGGGCCACGCCGAAATCCTCTTTGATCGCCTTGCCGCATTGCTCGAGCGCAACACCCTCACCCATGCCGACATCGCCCGAATTGCCGTCACCACGGGCCCGGGCTCCTTCACCGGCCTTCGGATCGGCCTTTCGGCGGCGCGCGGGCTTGGCCTTGCGCGGAAACTGCCGGTTCTTGGCATTCCAAGCCTCTTGGCTCTTTCCCTTGGCGTCATTTCGGGGCCCGTCACCGTGCTCCTCGATGCGCGGCGCGGCGAAGCCTATTTTCAGGCTTTTTCGGCGCCCGGCATGGCCGAAACCGAGCCCATGCTTTTGCCGATCGAGGAGGCACGCGCCCGCGTCGCGCCGGGGGCTAATCTCATCGAATCCCCCTTCGTCGATCTTGCTGCCATGATCCGCTTTGCGGCCGCTGCCGACCCCGCAAACTATCCGCCGCACGCCGCCTATATTCGCGACGCCGACGCCAAGCCGCAAAATGCCGCGCGCATTCCGAGGCGGGTTTAGACGATGGAAAAACTCTGGATGGCCCCGCACGGGCTCCATATCGAACCGGCCGAAACGGGTGATGCGCAGCGCCTCGCAAAGCTGCACGAACAGGGCTTTTTTCGAGGCTGGCCGGTCGCGGACTTCACGGCCTTCATCGCTGATCGGCAGACGCCGGCTTACATAGCTTGCGATGCAAAGCGCCGCATTGCCGGCTTTGCGCTCATCCGCCTTGTGGCCGACGAAAGCGAACTGTTGACGATTGCCGTCGATCCCAAGTGGCGCAACAAGGGAATCGGCCGCGCGCTGCTCAAGGCAGTTTTCGCGGACCTCATGCTCTCTCCGGCGCGAAAGATGTTCCTCGAAGTCGATGCGGAAAACCTCTCGGCGGTGAAGCTCTATGAGCGCCTGGGCTTTGCCACCATCTCGTCGCGAAAAGGCTATTATCCGCGCCCTGATGGCAGCGCCGCCACCGCGCTTGTCATGTCGCGCGATCTTGGGTAACGGGATTTCTTTAGAACGCTAGGCGAAAGGGCATGGCATGACGAAAACGCCAAGCGAACCAACCCTGGAAGAAGCCTGCGTATCGCGCGGCATGCGCATGACCGATCAGCGCCGGGTCATCGCGCGAGTGATCGAGGAAAGTTCGGATCATCCCGATGTCGAAGAGCTCTACCGCCGCGCCTCGAGCATCGATCCGCGCATTTCGCTCTCGACCGTCTATCGCACCGTCAATCTCTTCGAAGAAGCCGGCCTCGTTACCAAGCATGACTTCAAGGATGGCCGCGCCCGGTTCGAACTGATCCCCGATGAACATCATGATCATCTGATCGATATTCGCTCTGGCCTCGTCATCGAGTTCCGCAACGAGGAAATCGAGGCTATTCAAGAGGTCATCGCCAAGCGTCTTGGCTATAAGCTCATCGACCATCGCCTCGAACTTTACGCCGTCCCGCTCTCGGACAAGGCAGATGGCAAAACCAAGCCGGATTGAGGGCCGGGTTTCATGATCCTGCGCAGCCTGTTTTTCATCTTCATCTTCGTACCGTTCATGATTCTCGCCATTGCGCTGCAATGGATCATCGTCACGCTGCGCCTGCCCTTCTGGACCGTAATCCCGCGGCTTTTTCACAGAATGGGCTGCATCTTCCTCGGCCTTCGAGTGACGACCATCGGCAAGGCCGCCACCGGCCGCCCGACGCTTCTGCTCTCCAATCATATTTCCTGGACCGATATCGTGGCGATTGGCTCGGTTGCGGAAGTGACCTTTGTCGCCAAGCAGGAGGTCGGCAAATGGCCCCTGGTCGGCCTCCTCGCTGATCTCCAAAAGACCATTTACGTCGATCGGACCCGCCGGGCCGGAACGGGCCGCACGGCCGAAGCCATGGGCCAGCATATGGCGGGCGGCAATGCCGTCGTACTCTTTGCCGAGGGCCAATCCGATATCGGCACCCATGTCTTGCCCTTCCGCTCGGCGCTTGTCGGGGCGGCGCAGCACGCCATGGAAGCAGCGGGCGCCACGGACGTGAACATTCAGCCGCTGACCGTTGCCTATACCAAGCTCCAAGGTCTGCCCGTCAGCCGCAACGAGCGATCGCTGATCGCCTGGATCAAATCCAAATCGGTCAAGCAGAACATCCGCGAAATTCTCTCCGGCCCGGTCAAGGACGTCACCGTGGCCTTTGGCGCGCCGCAAATCCTCAGCGCCGGCGGCAACCGCAAGACCATTACCCGCGCCGCCGAAAACGAAGTGCGCGCCACGCTGGTTTCGCTCAACCGCGGCACCGCTCAACTCAAATCAACGCAAGTTTAACTATTAAGCCTAACGTTCACTTCAGCTTCTGCCTTAAGATTTCATTAGCTATCTTGCTGCTCGACAGCATCTCTTCCGGCCATTGGTCTGGGGCTCGGACCAGAGACATGCGCGAACACAACTAGGGCGAGAGCTGATCCCCAAGATCGCAGCCGCTTTAGCAGGAGGCTGCCATGACTTGGGAATTTTATGCGATTTGGGTTGTCGCCGGTTTCGCGCTGATCCTGTTCTTCCTCAACGAACATCGCCGCCGCTCGATCTTCATGGCCGACCGCGCACGCCACTTTGCGACCGCACCCGCCTTTCGCCACCGCAGCACGGGCCCTGCCGCCGCGCAGCCGAGCTATACGCCCACCGGCCTTTCAGCTTCCGACCGCATGTTTCTCGAAGCCATTGCCAAGAACGCCAACACCAAAGACTGATTTTTTGGGTTTTTGGCTGGTTGGATTGGCGGGTGATTGTGCCACTCTCGAACCTTAGGCTCGCTTCACTCGCTGAGCAGTGGTTCGTTTTGGACGACAGTGACTGCCTTTTCCACCGCGTCACTCCAGCGAAAGCGGGAAGCTCTCTTGCCGCGTAAAGGGATTCCCGCTTTCGCTGGAACGACGCCGGGAATTTAAGAGTACTAAGCCGCGTCGCCCAGGCGCGCTTTGAGACGCGCGACGATCTTGGCGGCTTTGAGCATCAGTGCCAGATCGACGTCGCCATCATCCATGCCGTCTTCGCGCTGCACCCAGGCGGGAATCAGCAATTCGTGACGCTGCTCTCGGCCGTCGATCATCTCGGTCAAGACGGCGCGCACCTTGCCCGTCACGCGGTTTTCGAGCCGCGGATGGTCTTGGCGTTCGGCCAAAGCAATGTCGATTAATTCAAGACTCATATTCGGCTCCGCGGGAGAGCCCCCGCCACCGAAATTGGCCCTAGATGGTTCATGCGGCGTTAATGCGTCCAACGGCCCACCTGTTGTCCACAGGGCCGCTGATAACTTGAGTTAGGGCTGATACGCGAAGAGCTTCCCGCTTTCGCGGGAATGACGTGGTGGAACCGGCGGGTTAGACCCGGACGGCATGCTCGACGCGCCCGGCATCGCCGAAGACGCGAATATAGCGTTCGATTTCGGTCTTCTCGCCGGTCGCCTTGGCCGGATTGTCCGAGAGTTTCACTGCGGGGCGACCATTGGCCGTCGAGACTTTCGCAACGATCGAAATCGGGTCGAGCTGAGGGTTATGAACGGGGGCGCAGCCCTCGAAATCATTGGTGAGATTGGTGCCCCAGCCAAAGCTCATGCGCACGCGGCCATCGAAATGGAGATAAGCCTCTTCGATCATGTCGACATCGAGCCCATCGGAGAAAATCAGCAGCTTCTCCTTGGGATCGCGGCCACGGCTTTCCCAGAATTTGATGATGCGCTCGCCGCCCTCGATGGCTGGCGCCGAATCGGGACGGAACCCGGTCCAGTCCGCGACCCAATCTGGCGCATCGCGGAGGAATGCGTCGGTGCCGAAGGCATCGGGGAGGACGATGAGAAGATTGCCGCCATAATAGCTCTTCCAATCCTGCAGCACCCGATAGGGCGCCTCGCGCAGTTCGTCGTCCGAGCGCGCCAAGGCCGCCAGCACCATGGGCAGCTCATGAGCATTGGTGCCGAGGGCTTCGAGATCGGTGTCCATGGCGAGTTTGACATTGGACGTGCCGGTGAAATTATCGCCGATGCCTTCCTTGAGCGCTTCGACGCACCAGCGCTGCCACAGGAAGGAATGGCGCCGCCGCGTGCCGAAATCGGAGATTTTGAGGTCCGGCAGCTTTTGCAGCCGCTCGACCTTTTCCCACATCTTGGCCTTGGCGCGTGCATAGAGCACGTCGAGCGCGAAGGGGCCGTAGCTCTTCAGCGCTGCGCGGCTGCGCAATTCGTTGATGATGGCGAGGGCCGGGATTTCCCACATCGAGGTTTCGAGCCAGAGCCCGGGAAATTCGAGCACGAACTGCCCGTCGCGCTTTTCCAAGCGATAATCGGGCAGCTGGAAATTTTCGAGCCAGCGCAGGAAGCCGGGCTGGAAAATCTGCTTAGAGCCATAAAAGGTATTACCGGCGAGCCAGATCATTTCCTTCTTGGTCACGCGCAGCGTGCGGCAATGATCGAGCTGGGCGCGCAACTCATCGATATCGATCTCTTCGGAGAGTTTGACCGATTTCGTGCGGTTGATCAGCGAGAACGTCGCCTCGACCTTGGGATAGAGCCCCCAGATCATCTGCAGCATTAAAAGCTTGTAGAAGTCGGTATCGAGCAGACTGCGCACGATGGGGTCGAGCTTCCAGGTGTGGTTGTAAACCCGGCGGGCAATATCGGTGTAAGTGGCCATCTCGTCCCCAATCAGCGCACGTCTTCTATCGTGCCCTTATGCGGATGGAAACGGCTTTCCCCACTGCGACAGTCCTTCGCTTGCTGGTGGGTGGCTGTTAGGCTAAGCCGATGACGCAAAGGGGAGACGCCATGCCGTTCCGCGGGCGGAACATGACGAGAGAATTGGGCGCCGCCTTTGCGGTGCTGGCGCTCTATATGCTCGTTCTCCTCGCCCCGCTCCATCAGGCCGCGGGTCTGCAGCGCGATCTGGCTGCACTCGGCCATCCGGCCTGGGATCAGTTCTCGGTTTGCACCAGTCTATCCCGTGCCGATCCGGGAGAGCGTCCGGCGCCGGTCAAATGCGCCGCGGCGGGCATTGGGCAGAACACGCTGCCGCCGCCTGCTTCACCCGCCATTTCCCTTGGGACCGAGCGCCTAGCCGGCGCAGTGGTCTATCGCGATTTCGAAGAGCTGTTCGAGCAGCGCGTCGAGCGCGCGACGGCGCAAGCCAGAGCCCCGCCGCATCAGGTCTGATCGTTTTGAACGTGATTTCTCATCAGACTTTTTCGGAGATCCCAAGTGATCCGTTTTTTCTCGCGCGCGCTCTGTGCCGCCAGCCTTCTCCTTTCCGCAACGCCGGCTTTTGCCCATTCGACCCTCGAAGTTCAGGAAGCCAAGATCGGCTCGACCTATAAGGCGGTGCTACGCGTGCCCCATGGCTGCGGCACCGAGGCCACGACCACTGTCCGCATCCAGATTCCGGAAGGGTTTTATAACGTCAAACCCATGCCCAAGGCCGGCTGGGACCTTGAAACCGTCACGGGTCCCTATGAGGGGAGCTATGACAATCACGGCACGGCCGTGAATGACGGCGTCAAGGAAATCGTCTGGTCGAACGGCAATCTGCCGAACGAATGGTATGACGAGTTCGTCTTCCGCGGCACATTTGCCGATACGCTGGAGCCGGGCCGGTTCTATTTCCCGGCGATCCAGGAATGCGCGACGGGCGAAGAGGCCTGGATCGATGTTTCGGGCGACGAAAACGCCGAAATGCCGGCGCCGAGCCTTGAACTCCTGCCGGCAGACGCTGCGACCGGTCACTAAGCCCCAAGGAGGCGCTTCGGCGCCTCCACCCCGGCGGGAGCCCGGCAATGATAGTTATGAAGTTTTTCGCGCGGCTCGTTCTGGGCCTGGCGCTGGTGTTCGCGCTTGCTGCGCCGGCCTTTGCCCATGCGCAGCTTATCGGCAGTGATCCATCGGACAAGGCGGTGTTGGACTCGGCACCGGAGGCGCTGACGCTGCGGTTTAATGAGCCGGTCAACCCGCTTGCGATTACGCTGATCGATCCGCAGGGGCGCAAGACGGATTTGACCGCTGTCACGAGGGGCGGGGAACGGTTTGAGGTTCCGCTTGCCGATCCGCTGGGGGAGGGCACGCATGTGCTGTCTTGGCGCGTCACCTCGATCGATGGGCATCCGATTGGTGGCGCGCTGGTTTTTTCGGTTGGTGCGGTGACCGAAGCGGCATCGGTATCTCAGGGCGATCCGGTGTCGGCCTTTGCGCTTTGGGTGAGCAAGACCGGGTTGTTCATCGCGCTGTTCATCGGCCTTGGCGGGGCGCTGTTTCGCGCGATTGCCGAGCTGCCGCGGAGACTTGAGCGGGTCCTTTTAGGCGTCACACTCGCTGGACTTTTGCTGGCGCCACTGTCGCTTGGACTACACGGGCTCGACGCGCTGGCTTTGCCGGTTGCCAATTTTTTCAATCCGGCGGCATGGAGTGCCGCGCTGGCGACGAGTTATGGCACGACTGCACTTGTCCTTGTTGGGGCATTTGCCTTGGGTTCGATCGCGGTGGGTTTTTCGAGAAGCCCGGTCACATCGGGGCTCGGTGTTCTGGCCGCTCTACTCGGCGCTTTGTCGCTTAGTCTGAGTGGACATGCTGGTGCCGCAGAGCCGCAGTGGTTGACGCGGCCGGCCGTGTTTTTTCACGTCGGCGGGATTCTCTTTTGGGTTGGTGCTCTTCTCCCACTCGCGGTGTTGCTGACTGGCAGGGACGATCGCGCTCTGGCGCGCTTTTCGCGCGTCGTCCCGTTTGCTGTCGGGGTTTTACTTATTTCCGGTGTGACGCTCGCCGTGATCCAGATGGGGCCGCCAAGTGCGGCCTGGTTGTCATCTTATGCCGCCATACTAGCGGCCAAGCTCGGACTCTTGGTGGTTCTCTTTGCGCTGGCGCTCTGGAACCGGGTGCGGCTGACGCGCCCCGCATTGGCGGGCACGACCAGCGCGCGGAAAAGTCTGCGCCGGTCGATAGTCGTTGAAACGCTGGTGGTGTTGCTGATCCTTGGCCTCGCGGCCGGGTGGCGGTTTACGCCGCCGCCGCGGGCGCTGGCCGAGGTGCAAAAGACCGAGCCTGTTTTCGTCCATGCGATGAATGCCGAGGTCATGGCCAATGTCACGATTTCGGGTGCACCGGGGACAGCGAGGCTCGATATCGCACTGACAGACGCAAACTATGGCGCCATAGAAGCCCAGTCGGTTGTCGCCATTCTTTCTTCCGAGACGCTCGGGATCGCGCCGATCCGCGGCGAGGCGGAGCTGACGCCTGAGGGCTGGGTGGTTGGAGACGTTACCATTCCAATCCCAGGCACATGGACGCTTACGCTCGAAATTCGCCTGAGCCGCTTTGCGCTGGCGAAGATCGCTGCCGATTTCGACATAGAATAGAAAACGGCCACTCCCCGCTTTTGCGCGGGGAGTGGCCGTTTTAGTCGCGATCAGAGATCGACATCGTCCTCGGAGAGGCCTTCGACTTCGGCAGCGGCGCGACGCAAAATTTCGGCGGCGCGGCGCTGGTGGTCTTCGGAGGCCTGACGAGCCTTCTTGATGGCGCCCTTTAAGGCTTTACGGGCCTCGTCGAGTTCGGGCACAGCATCATGAAGTGGCCGATCCTCGTGGTGATGATGGCGCGGATGCGGTGGCTCGTGGCCTTCGCCCGGGCGTCCGCCAAAAGGCCAGTCGGCGCGAACGAACTCGCGGAAACGGTTGAACTGTTCGCCGGTGCGCGCGAGGAAATCGAGCGTCGAGGCGACAGCGTCGCGGTTTTCTCCGAGATGTGTCCGACCTTCATCAGTGATCGTATAGAGCTTCTTGTTGCCCTCGGCAGACGAGGTGACGTAACCGGCTTCTTCGAGATAGGTCAGGGCCGGATAGACGATGCCGGGGCTCGGCGAATAGACACCGTTTGAGCGCTCTTCGATGGCCTTGATCAAGTCATAGCCATGACGCGGCTGCTGTTCGATGAGATAGAGGGCGACGAGGCGGACATCGCCCGAAGCCAGCATGCGGCCGACGCGAATATTGCCGCCCCACTGGCCGAGATCTTCGTCACCGAGATTCTGTTGCACCTTGCCCCAGCCGCGACGCGCCATCTGCTCGAAACGCCGCCAGTTGGGTTCTCCATTACGCCAGTTCGACATGATGTGTCTCCGATATGTTTTCAAAGCCCGTGAGGAGTAGATTGGGGCGGGGGCGGGGGCTTTCAAGATATATCTTGTGAAAGTTTTGTAAGGTGGAGTCGCTAGCGCGATGATTGCCAGAGTCACCCCCTCCCGGCCTCCTCTCCTAAATTCGCTCCACTGGAGCGAATTTCCCTGCGGGACGGGTCGGAGCCCATCAAGGGGGAGGTATCTGCCGGTGGGTGCTTGGAGATCTTGTCACAGACGCAGGGCCGCACCTCCCCCTTGATGGGTGAGGTTGGGAGGGGGTGATTAGCGAACGCGCTGCTAGGGCCGGCTGGCCCATTCCAGAAGGCTAGCGAGGCTCACGAAGGGAACGCCGGCGTGTTCGGTGAGGCCGGAGGCGCAGGTGGAGACGGTAGAGATGCCGAGGCTGCAATTGGCCGGGATGTCATTGTGGACGCGACGGGTGGCGTGGGCGTTGAGTTCGGGGACGAAAAGGCCCTTGTCGCCGGCATAGCCGCAGCAATTGATGGAGGAGAGCACGGCGATCTCGTCGGCGCAGGCGCGGGCGAGGGCTTCGGTCGCCGGTTGCTCGGCGAGGCGCTGGGCGGAGCAGTTGTGGTGGACGGCAACGCTGTCGAGTTTTTGGGTGATCGTCAGGTGCGGCAGAATTTCGGCGAGGAGGAATTGCGGGGAATCTGAAACGGCCGCGTCGCCTGGAAACTCGCGCAGATGTTTCGCGCAGGTCGAGGCGTCGGTCACGATCTTGAGGCGGCCCGCGTCTGAAAGCGACGACAGTTCGGATTTGAGGGCCTTGCCGACTTCGGCGGCTTGCTCAGGAAAACCCTTGGATTGAAAGGGTTGGCCGCAGCATTGGCCAATCAGGTGCTCGGGCACGATGACGTCGAAGCCGGCGCGCTCGAGGAGGGCGACCATGGCAGCAGGCGTGTCGAGGAGGCCGTGTTCGGTTTTGGGGGCGCCGAACATGCGGCTGGGGCAGGCTGGGAAATAGACGACCGAAGGTCGGCCGGTCTGGGTGATCGGAACGGGAAAGCCGGTCTTCTTTGGATTCTGGCGGGTTTCCGTCGGTTTTGGCGCGCCGGGGCCGTGGTGGAGGGCTCGGGAGACGCGGGGGACCCGCTTATTGGTCGCGCGGCGGGCGGTTTCGGTGACCGCTTCGATTGCAGGCGCCGGAATGATGGTGCGGGCGGCATCGGCGATTGCGACGCCACCGCGCATAAACCGTTCAACCGAGCCGCGATGATCGGCAGCAAAGCGGGCGACGGAATGGGCCGTGGCGCTACGTCGGCGCGCGCGTTCGCCGAGAATCATGGTGCCGGTTTCGATGCCGACGGGGCAGCGGAGGGAACACAGATTGCACGCGGCGCAGGTGTCCATGCCGGCATATTGGAAATCGGCATCGAGTTTTTGAAGGCGCGCCGGGTCTTCGCCAGAGGCGCGAAGGCGGGCGCGTTCACGGGTGACGGCGATGCGCTGGCGCGGGGTCAGCGTCATATGGTGGCTAGGGCAGGCGGGTTCGCAAAAGCCGCATTCGATGCAGAGATCGACGACCTCATCCGCGAGCGGCATGAGTTTCAGGTTTTTGACGTGGATCTTTGGGTCGTCGTTGAGAAGCACGCCGGGATTGAGGAGGCGCTCGGGATCGAACAGGGCCTTGATGCGATGCATGATCGCGTAGGCCTTGGGGCCCCACTCGGCTTCGACGAAGGGCGCGATGGCGCGGCCGGTGCCGTGCTCGGCCTTGAGCGAGCCGCCATAGCGGCCGGAGACGAGGGTGCTGAGGGCCTGATTGAACAGGTCGAACTTTTCGGCGGCGCCGGGCTTGGAAAAATCGTCGCCCATCTGGAAGTGGAGATTGCCGGCGAGTGCGTGGCCAAAAATGACGGCGTCGGTATAGCCGTGATTGTCTAACATGGTGCGCAGATCGACGACGAATTCGGCGAGGCGCTCGATGGGCGCAGCAACATCCTCGGTGAGCATGATCGAGCCCTTGGGGCGGGCGGCACCGGCCGAGGTGAAAAAGCCCTTTCGGATATCCCAGAGGGCGTGACTGCGATGTTCGTCGGTCGATAGATCGATATGGGTCGCGCCGTGACGGGCGAGCAGCTCTTGCGTCTTTGCGACCTCGATGGCGAGCGTTGCGGCATCGGGGGCGGTGACGTCGATGAGGACGGCGGGGGAATCGGATTTCAGCCAGGGCAGGAGCGGCTGCATGGGAGGCAGGTGCTCGACCGTCGTCAGGGCACGGCGCTCGATATATTCGGCGGCGGTGACGCCGGTCGTGACCTGGACGCCGCCATTGGCCATTTCGATGATGGCGCGGCCGGCCGATTGCGGATCGGGAAAGGGGACGAGACCCGTGGCTTTGAAGGGATGCTCGGGGACGGTGTTGTAGGTGACCTCCGCGACGAATCCGAGTGTGCCTTCGGACCCGACCATGAGGTGGATGAGAATATCGAGCGGGTCGTGATAATCGACCAAGGCGTTGAGCGAATAGCCGACGGTGTTCTTGATCCGGTATTTGTGGCGGATCAGCGCGACGAGCTCATTATCGGCCATGATCTCGTGGTGAAGATCATGGAGCGCGCGCAGCATGCCGGCATGCGACACTCGAAACGCGTCGCGGCTCGTGGCATCGCCAGAATCGAGCATGGTGCCGTCGGTGAGGACGATCCGGAGGCGGGCCATGGTGTGGTAGGTGTTTTGCGCAACACCGCAACACATGCCCGACGAGTTGTTGTTGACGACGCCGCCGATTTTGCAGGTGGCCTGCGAGGCCGGATCGGGGCCGATCTTCTTGTCGTAAGGCTTTAGCGCCTTATTGGCTTCGGCGACGATGATCGCGGGGCCGAGGGTGATCTTTTCGGCGCCGGGATGAATGTCGAGTTTGCGCCAGCCATCGCCGAGAACAGCGAGCACGCCATCGGTGACGGCCTGACCCGAAAGCGAGGTGCCGGCGGCACGGAAGGTGACGGGTAGACCCTCGGCGCGCGCGGCCTGGAACACGGCGCGGACATCGTCCTCGGAATTGACGAAGACCACCACGGCCGGGATCAGGCGATAGGAGCTGGCATCGCCGCTCCAGGCATAGGTCATCAAGGGATCGGTATGGATGGCGCCCTTGACCACGCCCTTGAGACGGGCGGCGACGCGGATACCAGCGTCCAAGCGATCGGGGGTCTGGGCCTTGGGCTGGGTGGAATAGAGGGCGGCTTGCTGCATGAGCGTGACGCTAACATGTCAGTTTGCGCCGGGCGAGCGGGATCATGAGCGTCCGTTTCACGATTGCGCGGCGCAACGAAAAAGGCGGGCACCGGGCCCGCCTTCGTAAAATCGATTTTTGGCGCCTTACTTGGGCGCCAGGACCATGACCATCTGGCGGCCTTCGGAGCGCGGCTGGCTTTCGACCTTGGCCAGCGTCTCCATCTGCTCGCGAACCTTGAGCAGAAGCTGCATGCCGATATCCTGGTGGGCCATTTCGCGGCCGCGGAAACGCATCGTGACCTTGACCCGATCGCCTTCGCCGAGGAACCGTTGCACAGCCTTCATCTTGGTCTCGTAGTCATGGGTATCGATGTTCGGCCGGAGCTGAACTTCCTTGACTTCAATAACCTTCTGCTTCTTGCGCGCTTCGGCCGCCTTTTTCTGAGCGGCATATTTGAAGCGGCCGAGATCGAGCATCTTGGCAACCGGCGGATTGGAGTTCGCTGCGATGATGACCAGGTCGAGCCCAGCCTCCTGCGCTTCGGTGAGCGCATCGCGCGTTCGAACTACGCCGCGGTTTTCGCCTTCGGCATCGATAAGCTGGATGTCGGGGCTGGTGATGTCCTCATTGGCAAGCGGCCCATCTTTCTGGGGCGCCGTGGGTCTCATTGGACGACGAATGGCAAGCGTTCCTTGTGCTGTTTCTGCCGGGGGGTGAATTCGGCCATAAAATCGTGTTAGCGGGGTGAGAAGTCAACTGCTGGATGTACTGATTTCCGGCTGTTGCGCCGAGAAAACGCCAGATGTTTGCCATCAAATCCAGCAAAAGCCCGAAGAGTTCCGTGTGACTTCCCTACAAACACAGTGCCTTAGCGTGGGTGAGGCCGATAATCTGCGGAAAATCGCCTATCTCCAACGACCGGGAAAGGCGCCCGGACTTTTCTGGCTCAATGGTTTCCGCTCGGTGATGACGGGACTAAAAGCCAGCGCGATCGATGCTTTAGGCCAGGAACATGGCCTTGGCGTGACGCGATTCGATTATTCGGGCCATGGTGAGTCGGGCGGGGATTTTGACGACTGCACCATCAGCCGTTGGCTCGATGAGACGCTGGCGGTCTTTGCTAAGACCGAGGGGCCGCAGGTGGTGATCGGCTCGTCTATGGGCGGGTGGCTGGCCCTGCTCTTGGCGCGAGCGCTGCAGGCTCGGGGGGAGAACAGGCTCAAAGGGTTAGTGCTGATTGCCCCGGCTGTGGACGCGACGCGAGAACTGATCCCGAAGCGATTTTCGGCCGAGGATTTTTCACGGCTCGACCGGGACGGCTTCGTCGAGCGACAAAGCGCTTATGGCGATGGTCCCTATCGCTACACCAAAAAACTGATCGCGGATGGCGACCAGCATCTGCTCTTTGGCAAGGTGATCGAGACGAGATGTCCGGTGCATATTCTGCAGGGCGGGCAGGATCGGGATGTGCCGCCTGCGCATGCACAGCGCCTCCTTACCCATATCCTTCATGATCCGGTGACGCTGACGCTGATTCCGGATGGCGATCACCGGTTGAGCCGGCCTGAGGATCTGGCGCGGCTCAGGGCCGCCGTGCTCGGGATGTTATGACGCCATAAGGCCGCTTGAACCGAGGTCAAATCGTCACAAAATATCGAGAGACAAGGGACCCAAATCGTCCTAGCCTCGTTTTGTGTTGGAGCGCGCATATTGCGCCTCCCTTCGGGAGCCGAGAAAGTTTGAGCAGGCACTTGCCACCTTCAGCAGATAACGCCCTCGCATCGCAACTCGAACTCGCCTTTGAAGACAATCGCCTTGCAGCTCAGCTCTATGGCGATTTCGACCAGAACCTCGCCCTTATCGAACAGCGCCTTGCCGTGTCGGCCACGCCACGCGGCAACCATGTGCTGTTGAAAGGCGCGGCGTCCAAGGTCGATCAGGCGCGCCGGGTGCTTGAATCGCTTTATGCCAGCCTTGAAGAAGGCCGCACCGCCGATATCGGCGATGTCGATGCGGTGATCCGCATGGTCGAGACCGAGGATAGCCAACTGACCCTGCCGACTCTCGAGCGCAAGGGCAAGGTCCGTATGGCGCAGATCGCCACGCGAAAGGCGACGATCGCGGCCCGCACTCCGGCGCAGGACGCCTATATGCGGGCCATGGAACGTTCCGAGCTCGTGTTCGGCGTCGGTCCGGCCGGTACCGGCAAGACCTATCTGGCGGTTGCCCATGCCGCATCGCTTCTCGAACGCGGCGATATCAATCGCATCATTCTTTCCCGTCCGGCCGTCGAAGCGGGTGAACGCCTCGGCTTTTTGCCGGGCGACATGAAGGAAAAGGTCGATCCCTATCTGCGGCCGCTCTATGACGCGCTTTACGACATGATGAAGCCCGAAAATGTCGAACGCTGCATCACATCGGGGATCATCGAGGTTGCGCCTCTCGCCTTCATGCGCGGCCGCACGCTCGCCAATGCCGTCGTCATTCTCGATGAAGCCCAGAACACCACATCGATGCAGATGAAGATGTTCCTGACCCGTCTTGGCGAGAATTCCAAGATGATCGTCACCGGCGATCCGACCCAGGTCGATCTGCCGCGTGGCGAGAAATCGGGGCTCGTCGAGGCGGTCAATCTGCTCGATGGCGTCGAGAGCGTTCATATCAGCCGGTTCAACGACAAGGACGTGGTGCGCCACGCGCTTGTGGGCCGCATCGTGCGGGCCTATGAAGCCGATACCGCGCGGCGGTTGGCCGAAAAAGACGGCGACACGACCGGACTTGCGCGGACCCTGGGCACCCTCTCGCGCTAAGCGAGGGTGCCTTTTCCAACGATGATTGAGCCCAATTGCCGCCAGTTCCACCGCTAGAAATTGCCGTCATCCGCAATGTGGATGATTGGCCCGAGCACTTCGATGCCCTTGCCGAGCGCGCCATTCTTGCCGCGCTCGAGGGGGCCAAGCCCAAGATCAAGGGGGCGGCCGAGATTTCGGTGTTGCTGACCGATGATGAGGAGCAGCGCGAACTCAACGCGCAATATCGGGGCAAAGACTCCTCGACCAATGTGCTGAGCTTTCCGCAGATCGAGCCATTCGGGCCGGTTTTCGGCATCCTTGGTGACATTACGCTGGCGCGGGAAACCCTGATCCGCGAGGCCGAAGAACAGGGGACCTCGCTCGAGGATCATTTCACCCATCTCGTTGTGCATGGCTTTTTGCACATTTTAGGCTATGATCATCTCGAAGAGGACGAGGCCCTGAAAATGGAGGGGCTCGAAACCCAGATATTGGCAGGACTTGGCATTGCCGATCCTTACGCCGATTAAGCCTGTGAACACCTGGTTTACCGGCTGCATTATTGTCCAAGATGAGGATATTGCGCCGCCCTCGAGCGGTCCGACACAATGAACGATAGC
Organism: Devosia sp. Leaf64; assembly: GCF_001421945.1. Taxonomy (NCBI): domain Bacteria; kingdom Pseudomonadati; phylum Pseudomonadota; class Alphaproteobacteria; order Hyphomicrobiales; family Devosiaceae; genus Devosia; species Devosia sp. Leaf64. Next base: position 48,836 of record NZ_LMLO01000019.1, read on the forward strand.
GAACGCAAGGGTCAGCGGGTGCCCGATAATCCCGAGCCGTCCTCTAGTCCCGCCCCCGCTCAGGCGAGCCGGGGGCCGAGCCTGTTCAATCGGCTCAAATCCATTCTGGCGCTGCGCACAGTCTCGCTTCGCGACGACTTGCAGGTCGCGCTCGAGGAACGGGGCAGTGCGGAAACTGCCAATTTCACCGAGAGCGAACGCACGATTTTGCAAAACGTGCTGAAACTCTCTGCCGTCTCGATCGATGACATCATGGTCGAGCGCTCCGATATCCAGGCCGTCGAGGCCGATATCAATCTCGGCACATTGCTCGCAAAATTCAGACAGGTGGGCCATTCACGCCTGCCGGTCTATGAGGACGAGCTCGACAAGATCATCGGCTTCATCCACATCAAGGATGCCATGGCCAAGATTACCGAACCGGTGACCGATCCTGAAAAGGATGTGCCGGTGCGGCTTCTCTCGTCGACGCTGAAGCAGAAGATCAACAGGCTCGGCATTACCCGCACGGCCATGTTCGTGCCGACCTTCATGCCGGCCGGCGATCTCCTCCAATCGATGCGCGCGAGCCGCGTCCACATGGCCATCGTCGTCGACGAATATGGCGGCACCGATGGTCTCGTGACCATCGAAGACTTGCTCGAAGCGATTGTCGGCAAGATTGAGGACGAGCACGACGAAGCCGTCAGCGCCATGGTGCGCAAGGTGGGCGAAGACACCTATATCGCCAATGCCCGCGCCGAACTCGACGAGGTTCGCGCTGTCGTCGGCGATGATTTCGACCCCGGCGATCATGCCGATGACGTCGAAACCATTGGTGGGCTAGTTTTCGACCTTGCAGGCCACGTGCCGCGCCGGGGCGAGAAGGTGACGGGGCTCGATGGTTTCGAGTTCGAAATCCTCGCCGCCGACGGCCGCAAGATTAAACGGCTGCGCATTCGCCGCAAGCGCGAGGCACCCGAGGTGCTGGCGATTACCGACCAGCGGCCGGAAGAGCAGAAGGAAGCGGCGGAGTAGGGTTTTTCGCACGGTGATTGTTTCCGTGGCTAGTTCAGACACGGAGCGCCATGCCGGACGAAGACCCGGGGTCCATGCAGAGATCTCAAGATGGGCCCCGGCTCAAGGCCGGGGTGACAGTCCAGTGAAACCCTCTTAAAGAAAATAGACAAAGGCCCCGATGAACGATCATCGGGGCCTTTGGCTTGCTGCTTAACTGTAGGGCTTTGAATCAGACCTGTTGAACCGACTCGACGCCTGGGACGAAGTGGCGGAGGAGGTTTTCGATGCCGCTCTTGAGGGTTGCGGTCGAGGAGGGGCAGCCGGAGCAGGCGCCCTGCATGTGAAGGAAGACGGTGCCTTCCTTGAAACCGCGGAAGATGATGTCGCCGCCATCCATGGCCACGGCCGGGCGCACGCGCGTCGCCAGCAGCTCCTTGATGACCTCGACCATTTCCTTGTCTTCTTCTTCGTAGAATTCTTCGCCGGCGAATTCGTCGACATGGACGGCGTTTTCATCGAGGAGAACCGGCTTGCCAGCGAGGAAATGGTCCATGATCACGCCCAGAATAGCCGGCTTGATATGGGCCCAATTGGTGTCGTCCTTGGTGACCGAGATGAAATCGGAACCCAAAAAGACGCCGGTTACGCCGGAAATGCCAAAGAGGCTCGCTGCCAGCGGCGAGGCTTCTGCGGCATCGGGCGTGCGAAAATCGCGCGGTTCGCCGACGAGAACGTCGCGACCGGGCAGGAATTTCAGCGTTGCCGGATTGGGCGTGGCTTCGGTCTGGATAAACATGGGATCGCCTTGGACTTAGAACACTTCTAAAATAGACAATTACAGTCAGGATGCAAGGGCGGTGGTGGAGATTCTGCGCTACATGGGCCGCGGTTCGGCTGCGGCTTTGGATTGCCTTGGCCGCGGTGCATCGCCATTCGAGCGCAGCTCTCATGGCCTGCTTCGCTAAAATCGCGCCACTGGCGCGATTTTGCCTGCGGCACGCTAGCAGATAGCGATGATTTCTTCGTCGCTCATGCGGCCGGGGACGATGGTGAGCGGAATAGGCAGCGCATTGGCGCGATTGGCGAAGTGATTGACGAGAGGCCCCGGGCCGTCGGGGGATTTTGAGGCCGCCAGCACAAGAATGGCGATGCCGTGATCCTGGTCGATCAGCTCTTCGATCTGCTCGGGGCCATTGCCTTCGCGGATGACCGTTTCAGCCCGGACGTCGCCGATTTCCTTGATGCGGGCAAGGCGCATATCGAGATTGCGCTCTGCATCTTCGACGGCTTCAGCGCGCAGGACTTCTTCGACACCCATGCCGATGAATTCGGGCTTGGGCACGATGGTGACGAGGACAACGGTGCCGCCCGTCCGCTTGGTGCGGAAGGCGGCAAAGGTCAGGGCGCGGTCGCATTCTTCGGTCTCGTCGATGACGACGAGGAATTTGCGCTTGTATTCAGTATCGTACAAAGGCGCCTCCGTTTAGCGGACGAAACCGACGAGTTTGCGAACATCGGCCATGATCGGCTGGGCAATGGCGCGGGCGCGTTCGGCGCCGTCGCCAAGAATGCGATCCATTTCGCCGCGATCGGACACCAGCCGCTTCATTTCATCGGCGATCGGCGCGAGCACCGAGACCGCCAGATCGGCCAGCGCTGGCTTGAACACGCCCCAGCCCTTGCCACCATATTCGGCCAGAACCTGATCGACCGACTGATTGGCGAGCGCGGCATATACGCCGACGAGGTTTTCGGCCTCGTTGCGACCGGCAAGACCAGCGGCTTCTGTCGGCAGGGCTTCGGCATCCGAAGTGGCGCGCTTGATCTTCTTGGCGATCAGGTCCGCATCGTCCATCATATAGATCGTCGCAAGGTCCGAAGCCTCGGACTTGCTCATTTTCTTGGCGCCATCCTTCAGCGATTTGACGCGCATGGCGGGGCCGGTGGCGAGGGTTTCCGTGATCGGGAAAAACTCGTCCTCAAAGCCTGCGGCCGCGATCTGCTTGGCGAAATCGTGGTTGAATTTTTTCGCGATATCGCGCGTCAGCTCGAGGTGCTGGCGCTGATCTTCGCCCACCGGAACGGCCGTCGCCTTGTAGAGCAGGATATCTGCCGCCATAAGCGAGGGATAGGCGAAGAGGCCGAGGGAAACATTCTCGGAATTCTCGCCGGCCTTGTCCTTGAACTGGGTCATGCGCGCCATCCAGCCCATGCGGGCGACGCAATTGAAGATCCAGCTCAGTTCGGCATGTTCGACGACCTGGGACTGATTGAAGATGATCGACTTCTTCGGATCGAGCCCGGCGGCGATATAGGCGGCGGCAATCTCATAGGTCCAGCGCTTGAGATCGTCCGGATCCTGCCAGACGGTGATCGCGTGCATATCAACCACGCAATAGATGGTCTCGTGCGTATCCTGAAGCGGCACGAAACGGCGAATGGCGCCGAGATAGTTGCCGAGGTGCAGATCGCCGGATGGCTTGATGCCCGAGAAAACGCGGGGAGTGAAGGACATGAGAAGAACGCCGTAACGAGGATTCCAGACGGCCCGTTCTATACGGAGAAAGCAAGAATGGAAACTGTCAGCGACGGCGGCGGAGGCGGCTCATCAGGGTGCCAAGGCGCTGGGTGCCGGTGATGTGGACCATGGTGAAATAAAAGACCACGCCATAGGCGATGAGCGCGGAGAGGACCAGGGCCTGGCGCCAGAGCGGGGCGCCGGAGGCGAGATGCGCCGCGCCTTGATCGGCCAAAACCATGAGGATCAGACCCATCATGGCGCTGATCAGGATGATCATGGCGTGATTCCAGATCTGGCTGCGCGAGAGGGTGAAATGGCCGCGGATGGCGAGGGTCGTGCCCAACATGACGACATTGAGCCAGGATGAGGCGGCGGTCGCAATGGCGATGCCGACATGGAACATGGTGGGGAACAGAAGGAGCGAGAGGCCGATATTGGCGGCGACGCTGATGCCGGCAAAGATCGTGGGGGTGATCGTATCCTGCCGAGCGAAGAAGCCGGGCTGGAGGACGCGGATCAGCACATAGGCGGGGAGACCGCAGGAAAAGGCGATCAGCGCTTCGGCAGTTTGTTTGGTTGCCATGGCATCGAAGAGGCCGCGCTCGAAGAGCAGGCGAACGATCGGCTCGGAAATGCTGATCAGCGCCGCAGCCGCGGGCATGGTGAGGAGCATCGAGATAAAGAGCGACTGTTCCTGACTCGCGAGGGCTTCGGCATTGCGGCCGCCCTTCAAATGACGGCTCAATTCGGGAAGCAGCACCGTGCCGATGGCGATGCCGATGATGCCCAAGGGAAGCTGATAGAGCCGATCGGCATAAGCGAGGATCGAGATGGTGTTGTCGGCGCCTGAGGCGATGATGGTGCCGACAAAGATATTGATCTGGGTGATGCCGCCCGTGAGGATGGCGGGAATGGCCAGGAACCAGAAGCGGCGGACTTCGGCATCGAAGCGCGGCAGGCGGAAGGCGGGGCGAAAATCGGCGCGCTCGATGGCGGCCCAGACGAGCCAGAGCTGGGCGAGCCCGCCGAGCATGGTCGCAATGGCGACCCAGAAAGTGGCGTTCTGCGGGTCCTGCACCCAAAAAGTCGCGAGCGGAATGAGGGCGGCGATGTTGACGATGTTGAGGAGGACGGGGGCAAAGGCGGCGGCAAAGAACCGCCCGAGCGAATTGAGGATCGCTCCATAGGCCGCCATCAGCGACATGCAGGCGAGATAGGGGAACATGATGCGGGTGAGCATCACGGTTAGGTCGAATTTTTCCTTGTCATCGACGAAGCCCGGCACGAAGGCGAGCATGATCTGCGGCATGAAAATTTCGGCAAGGATCGTGACAACGACGAGCATGGCCAGGAGCCAGCTCATGATCCGCGAGGCAAGCTGCTTGGCGCCGTCTTCGCCTTGCTCCTCGAGAGCGCCCGAGAACATCGGCACGAAGGCGGTGTTGAAGGCGCCTTCGGCAAAGAGCCGGCGGAAGAGATTGGGGAAGCGGAAGGCTGCGTTGAAGGCGTCGGCAGCAGGCCCGACGCCAAGGACGGCCGCCATCAACGCATCGCGCGCGAGGCCAAAGACTCGGCTGACCAGAGTCCAGGCGCCGACGGAAAAGAAATTGCGGAAGAGGCTCATCTAGCCGAGGCGATCCACGGTTGAGCGCCTGCCGCGACCTCGTCCTTCGACAGGCTCAGGATGGGGTCTTTTAGGCATTCGCTGTTTTTTTGTCCTCGGGACGCTCGAACACGTCCATCAGCGCGCCGTGGATTTTACGCTGCCGCTGTTTCACGTGAATCTTCTGCCCCGTCAGATCGGTGACATAAAACACGTCCACGGCCTTTTCGCCATAGGTGCCGATATGGGCAGAGCCGATGGTGAGGTTGAGATCGGAGATTTCGCGGGTCAGCGCATAGAGGAGACCGATGCGATCGAGGCCGGATACCTCGATGACGGTGAACTTTTCCGAGATGGCGTTGGAGACCGAGACCTGCGCTGGAAGCGCGAAGGGTTTGAGGCGGCGGTTGTGGCGCGACTCTTTGCCCAGATCAATGAGGACGGTGCGCTTGCCCTGCAGCAATTGCTTGACCGTATCGATGATGCGGGTGGCGCGGACCTTTTCGTCTTCGTCCGAGGTAAAGGAACGGCGGAGCCTAAAGGTGTCGATGGCGCGGCCATCGCGGGTCGAGAAAATCTGCGCGCCGATGATCGACGCGTCCTGCATGGTGCAGGCGCCGGCGATGAGGGAAAGGAGGCGCGGATGGTCGGGCGTATAGAAGCTGACCTCGGTGATGCCCTCGAAGGCTTTGACGCGAATGGAGCCGGCAAAGGGCTGATTGGCCTCATCGGCCTGGCGGATCATGCGTGCGTGCTCGATCTGCAGCTCGGGCTCGGCGCGCAGCCAATAATGATCGTAATGGCGGGCGGTATAGGTTTCGATCTCGGCCGGTGGCCATTTGACAAGTGCTTCACCGAGAACGCGGCGCGCGTCTTCGACGCGATCGGAATGGCTGACCTGGCTATGGCCGCCTGAAAGAAGTGGTTCGGTGGCGTAGTAGAGCGAGCGGAGCAGGGAGCCTTTCCAACCGGTCCAGGTACCAGGGCCGACGGCGCGAATATCGCAGGCGGTGAGGATCATCAGGAGCGCAAGGCGCTGGGGCGACTGGACGACATCGGCAAAGGCTTTCGCCGTTTCCGGATCCTGAATATCGCGGGCCTGGGCGATCTCGCTCATCAGGAGATGATATTCGATGAGCCAGGCGACGGTGTCGGTTTCGGCCGGGTTAAGGCCAAAGCGGGGGCAAAGCTTTTTGGCGATGCGAGCGCCAGCAATGGAATGGTCTTCGGGCCGGCCCTTGGCGATATCGTGAAGGAACAGCGCCACATAGAGAAGGCGCGTGTCGTTGAGCTGGGGCAGCAGCTCGTGGGTCAGCGGCAATTCCTGGCGGAGGCCGCCATTGGCGATATCGGCCATGACACCGACAGAGCGGATCAGATGCTCATCCACCGTATAGTGGTGGTACATGTTGAACTGCATCAGGGCGACGATCTTGCCGAAATCGGGCACGAATTTTCCGAGGACGCCGCTTTCGTTCATCTGACGGAGGATGCGCTCGACATAGAGTGGGCTCGTCAAGATGGTCAGGAAGTGGGCATTGGCCTTGGGGTCGTGTCGCAGCTTGTTGTCGATGAGCCTCAGGCTATCGCGGATGTGCTTGATGGCGTCGGGATGGAAGAGCAGCTCTTCGCGGCCAGCCACCATGAACATGCGAATGAGATTGACCGGGTCCTTTTCGAAGACATCGGCCGCCGTAATATTGAGGCGACCGGTGTCGACGACGAAGTCTGTCTCGCCCTTGATCTTGGACTTGCCCGAGCGGAAGGGCGCGAGAACGCGGCCGACGAGATCCATATCCTTGGCGTGATGGAATTCGAGGCTGGCGCAGATGATGCGGGTGAGATCACCGACATCCTTGGCGACGAGAAAATAGCGCTTCATGAAGCGCTCGACGCTGAGCATGCCGATGCGGCCGGCATAACCCATGCGGCGGGCGAGATCGGGCTGGACGTCGAAGGTCAGCTTTTCCTCAGCGCGGCCGGTGACATAATGGAGGTGACATCGCACCGCCCATAAAAAGTCTTCGGCGCGGGAGAAGAGGCGATATTCGGCGGCGGTGAGCACGCCCTTTTCAACGAGCTCGTGGCTGGTCTTGACCTGGTAAAAATATTTGCCGATCCAGAAGAGCGTATTGAGATCGCGGAGCCCGCCCTTGCCGTCCTTGATATTGGGCTCGACGACATAGCGGGTATTGCCCATGAGCCGGTGGCGTTCATCGCGCTCCGCCATCTTGGCGGCGATGAATTCCGGGCCCGTCTTGGGCATGATCTCGGTTTCGAAGCGTTTGACGAGATTATTGAAAAGGGTCCGATCGCCAGTGAGAAAGCGGGCTTCGAGGGTTGCGGTGCGCACGGTCATATCGGCGCGGGCCATGCGGATGCATTCATCGACCGAGCGGACGGCGTGGCCGACTTTCTGGCCCAAGTCCCAGAGCATATAGAGGATATATTCGGTGACCTGCTCGCCCCAGGGGGTTTGCTTATAGGGGAGGATAAAGAGGAGATCGATATCGGAGCCCGGCGCCAGCGTGCCGCGGCCATAGCCGCCGACGGCGGACAGGGCGATCGCCTCAGCGCCGGACGGATTGTCGACGGGATAAACCCGGGTGGAAGCGAAAAGATAGACCGCGGTGATGATCTCGTCCTGCGCGGAGCACAGATTTTGCGCGCAGCGCGTTCCCTTATTGGTGGCGAGCAGTTCGGCCTCGGCCTGGCTGCGGGCTTCGGCAAGGGTCTGGCGGATATGGGCCAGGACAGCCATGCGGGCGGCCGGGGTCTTGGCCGGTTGATCGCCCACGACGCCATCGAGTTCGGCGAGAATGGTCTCGGCCGTCTTCAGCACGAAGTGGGATTTTCGCGGTTTGGCTTCAGCGTCGACGAGCGTCATCGCGTAATTTCTTTAATTCGTAGAGCGCTTCGATGGCTTGCTTGGGCGTCATATCGTCGGGGCGGACGGCATCGAGGGCTTCGTGAATGGGGTCATTGATCTTTGGTGCCGGGGCTGGCTGATGGGCAAAGAGCGGCAAATCGTCTAGCACGCTGGCTTTGTCCTTGGAAGACGCCGTGCCGACCGAGCGTTGCTCGAGAATATCGAGGACCTGCTTGGCGCGCGCGATGACAGGGTCAGGCAGGCCGGCAAGCCGGGCCACCTGAATACCATAGGAGCGGTCGGCCGCGCCGGGGCCGACTTCGTGGAGAAAGACCACATCGCCTTCCCATTCGCGCACCTTCATCGTGACATTGGCGACGCGGGTGAGGGTTTTGGCAAGGCTGGTCAATTCATGGAAATGGGTCGCAAAGAGCGCGCGGCAGCCGGTGGTTTCATGCAGCGCCTCGACCGAAGCCCAGGCGATGGAAAGGCCATCGAAGGTGGCGGTGCCGCGGCCGATTTCATCGAGGACAACGAGGGAGCGTCTTGTCGCGCGATTGAGGATGGCAGCGGTTTCGACCATTTCGACCATGAAGGTCGAGCGGCCATGGGCGATATCGTCAGAGGCGCCGACGCGGGAAAAGAGGCGATCGACGACGCCGATATGCGCGCTTTCGGCAGGGACGAAGGCGCCGATCTGGGCGAGGATGGCAATCAGCGCGTTCTGGCGAAGGAAGGTCGACTTACCGCCCATATTGGGGCCCGTGACGAGCCAGAGTTTGCCACCACCGACCTCTTCGCTGCCCGAGAGATCGGCGTCATTGGCCACAAAATCCTGGCCTTCTACCCGCACCATTTGTTCCACGACCGGATGGCGCCCGCCGACGATGGCGAAAGCAAGGCCCTCATCGACCTGCGGGCGGCAATAAAAGCGCGTGGCGGACACTTCCGCGAGAGCGGAGGAGACGTCTAGCTCGGCCAGGGCGTCGGCGAGAGTTTGGAGAGCGCTTGTCTGTTTAAGCACAGCGTCGCGAAGGCGAGCGAAAATCGCGAGTTCAATATCGAGGGCGGCACCCTGTGCCTTGGCGATTCGGCCTTCTAGCTCAGCCAATTCGGTCGTCGTGAACCGCATGGCGTTGGCGAGGGTCTGGCGATGGATGAAGACCTCGCGGTGCGGCGGCTCCAGCAGCTTTTGACCGTGACCTGCGGGGACCTCGACGAAAAAGCCGAGGACGCCATTGTGTTTGATCTTGAGCGAGCGGACGTCGGTTTCGTCCATGAGCCGGGCTTGCAAAGCGGCGACGACAGCGCGGGTTTCGGAGCCGAGGGCGCGTTCTTCATCAAGCTTGCTGTCATAGGCGGGACGAACAAAGCCGCCATCGCGGGAAAAGAGCGGCAGGTCGTCGTCGAGCGCGATGGCCAATTCGGAGGAAAGGGCGCGGGGTGCGTTGGCGAGCGTTTCCGTCAGTTTGCCGAGAGCGGGCGGCAGGTCGGCTTGATTGGCGAGCGTTGCCGAAAGATCGAGCGCGGCAGCAACGGCCTTGCCCACAGCGGCGAGATCGCGCGGGCCACCGCGTTCAAGCGCGAGGCGGGAGAGGGCGCGGGCCAGATCGGGCGCGGCCTTGAGATCGGTGCGGAGCCGGGCACGAAGAAGCGGATCGTTGACCAGACGCTCGACGGCATCGAGGCGATCATTGATGGCGGCAGCATTGCGCAAGGGGGCGGCGAGACGCGCAGCGAGGAGGCGGGCGCCGGGCGCGGTGACGGTCATGTCGATACTGTTGCGCAGCGAGCCCTTGGCCTGGCCGCGCTGGGTGACGAGAATTTCAAGGCTCGAGCGCGTCGCGGCATCGATGGCCATGACGGCGTCGGTTGCCTGCAGGACCGGAGCGCGAAGAGGAACCGGCCGACCTTTTTGGCTCTCGCCGATATAGGCAACGAGGCTCGCCAGCGCGCCGCGGCTAGCGCGGGAGAGCGAGGAGGGGTCGAAAATCTCGGCGGGGAAGGCGCTGCGGAGAATGCCGGAGGCGGCTTCGCTATTGGCCGCTTCGGGCGGCAGGGTAGTGGCGACGGCAGACCAGGCGGGCGCAAAGAGATGGCGCTCGGTCAAGGCCTGACGAATTGCGTCGGTGAGGAGCAGTTCGGCTGGGGCGATCCGCGCGAGTTCGTCGGCGAGGCGATCGGCCGGGAGATCGGCGACAAAGGTTTCGCCCGTCGAAATATCGGCCCAGGCGAGGGCGAAATCTGTATCGCCATGGCGGACCATGAACAGCGCGGCGAGGTAGTTGGCCGAGCGCGCATCGAGATGGTCGTCGTCGGTCAGAGTGCCGGGGGTTACAAGGCGCACGACGTCGCGTTTGACGACGGATTTGCTGCCGCGCTTCTTGGCTTCGGCGGGGTCTTCGACCTGCTCGCAGATGGCGACGCGATGGCCCAGGCGAATGAGCTTATTGAGATAATCATTGGCGGCGTGGATCGGCACGCCGCACATGCCGATATCCTCGCCGAGGTGCTTGCCGCGCTTGGTCAGCACGATACCCAAGGCGGCGCTGGCGATTTCGGCGTCTTCGAAGAAAAGCTCGTAGAAATCGCCCATCCGGTAGAATAGGAGATAGCCCGGATTGACCGCCTTGATCTCGAAATACTGCGCCATCATCGGCGTCAGCGTCGCCGTGGCGGCGCTGTTTGGGGCCTCGAAGGGAGTGTGGTCCATGAGCTCGGGTCGTTCGGGCAAGGAAGCGGCGAGACTAAGACCTTGTGGTTAAGAAGCCAACTCCTCCCTTTGCGCTTTGCCCGGCTGTTTAAGGTCTTTGGCCATGCGGCATAGTCCGGATCATCGAGGCATCGTCGACCGTCGCCCGATACAGATGCCAGGTCGCGTGGCCAAGAATCGGCAAGATGACGGCAAGACCCACAAAGAGGGTGAGCGCGCCGACAAAAACCGAGATTCCGACAATAAGCCCCCAGGCCAGCATGGGGATAAGATTGTGCATGACGGCGCGGAAGGAGGTTTCTACCGCAACATAGGCGCCGACATCGCGGTCGAGCAGCAGCGGGAAGGCGATGACCGAGGTGCAGAGGACGACAAGCGCAAAGGCGGCGCCGACTGCCGTGCCGATGATGGCGAGCGTCATGCCGCCGGGTTCGGCAAAGACTTGATTGAACATGGCGCCAAAGGTTTGGGGCGGTGAGGCGCCGAAGAGGTTTTCGTAAAGTGCCTGGGCGCTGGTGAGCCAGAGGGTGAAAAGGACGAAGAGCATGGCGCCGATGGCGATGATGCTGCCCATGGCGGGCGAATGGATGACGCCGATGGCGTCGCGCCAGGACGGTTCTTCGCCCAATTCGCGGCGACGGGAGATTTCATAGAGCGGCAGCGCGGCGATCGGGCCGATCAACGCAAAGCCGCCGATCAATGGATAGAGCAGGGGCCAGGTGTGAAAGCCGTTCATCCAGACGGTCAGCACAATGCCGATCACCGGATAGATCAGGGCCAGGAGAAAATAATGGCTGGGCTTGGCCCAGAAATCTGCGGCGCCGCGGCGCAGCGCTTCGGTCAGATCGGCAAGGGTGATGGTTTTGATGACGGGCAGATCCAGCTTGTCGCCAGCGCCGGCCATAACGTGCATTTGGGCCATATCGGGACCTCCTTCCGCAAGGGGAGGCCGCATATCCGGCGTATTGCGCAAACCGGCGCGAGACGCAGAACCTGCGACCGCTAACCTTGTGCAGCCTACGCCCCAGGCGGGAGCTTGTCGCCCCCGCGCGGGAAATCGTGATCAGGCCTTGGCGAGAGCCTGTTCGATATCGGCGATGATGTCGTCGATATGTTCGATGCCGACCGAAATGCGGACGAGGTCCTCGGAGACGCCAGCCTTTTTCAGCTCTTCGGGGGAAAGCTGGCGGTGCGTGGTCGAAGCCGGATGGCAGGCAAGGGATTTGGCGTCGCCGATATTGACGAGGCGCAGGATCATCTGCAGCGCATCGATGAAGCGGCCGCCGGCTTCCTTGCCGCCCTGAATGCCGAAGGACAAAATTCCGGAGCCCGAGCCTTTCGAGATTTTCTTGGCGACGGCGTTATAGGGACTATCGGGCAGGCCGGCATAATTGACCCATTCGACCTTGGGGTGGCTCTTGAGGTATTGCGCGACTTTCAGGGCATTTTCCGAGTGGCGCTCGATGCGGAGGCCGAGGGTTTCGAGACCCTGCAGGATCTGGAAGGCGTTGAAGGGCGAAATGGCAGCGCCGGTATTGCGCAGCGGCACGACGCGGGCGCGGCCGATATAGGCTGCGGGGCCGAGCGCCTCGGTATAGACGACGCCGTGATAGGACGGATCGGGTTCGTTCAGCACCGGGAAGCGGGTGGCGTTTGCCTTCCAGTCGAATTTGCCGCTATCGACGATGATACCGCCGATCGATGTCCCATGGCCGCCTATATACTTCGTCAGCGAATGAACGACGATATCGGCGCCGAAATCGAAGGGGCGCGTCAGATAGGGCGTCGCGACGGTATTATCGACGATGACCGGTACGCCATGACGATGGGCGATCTCGGCAATCCTCTCGATATCGACGACATTGCCGGCGGGATTGCCGATGGATTCAAGGAAGACGGCTTTGGTCTTGCTGTCGATGGCCTTTTCAAAACCCTCGTAATCGTCGTGGTTGACGAGGCGGGTTTCGATGCCCTGGCGGGGGAAAGTGTGGACGAAAAGATTATAGGTGCCGCCATAGAGCTGGGAGATAGAGACGATATTGTCGCCGACGCCGGCAATGGTCTGGATGGCATAGGTGATCGCCGCCATGCCTGAGGCGAGGGCGAGGCCGGCAATGCCGCCTTCAAGCTCGGCGACACGCGCTTCGAGCACGGCAGTCGTCGGGTTCATGATGCGGGTATAGATATTGCCGGCGACCTTGAGATCGAAGAGATCGGCGCCGTGCTGGGTGTCATCGAACGTGTAGGACGTCGTCTGGTAGATGGGGACGGCAGCCGCCTTGGTGGTGGCCTCCGATTCATAGCCGTGATGGAGGGCGATCGATTCCAGTTTCATGTCTTGGGCTCCTTGGTCCACGCGGGGCCAGATTTGGATGGACTGCGCGAAAAGACAAGCGGCGCCAGAGGCAAGCCGTTCTAGGGAAACGGGAATTTTTGAAAATGTTTAGGCGGCCGCGTGAGTGCTATGGCGGCATAGCAGGTTGTTCCCGCCAGTGATTGCTGCGGGATGCTTGTTAGTGGACGGACCCCGGAGCGGCAGGCACCTCGAAGGTGATTTGAAAGATGAAGCGCATACCGCTCCGGGGTGCCCTCTTTTCGGACAGGATTCACAGCGCCTTTTTGATCGCTCGTCGCAAGGCGGCCAATCCCGAACGTGCCCTGGAGACGATCCAGCGCCGGGCCCTCTCGCTACTGTCGTCTGCAGACCGTCCATGCGAGTTTGGATGGAGGTATTATGAAGGCATAATTTGGGGCGGGGATAAGATGGATAGATTGGCGCCACCGCTTACCCATCCAACCAGTCGTCACCACCGGGCTTGTCCCGGTGGTCCATGCGGAGGTGAGATGGATTGCCGGGACGAGCCCGGCAATGACGATGGAAGGGAGGGGCCTACGCTTACGGCAGCTTCGCTAAGTGCAAGGTCCTAGGGTTAAGCCTCAAGGTAACAGCAGTGGGTGGGGGAGCAGTACTAGTTACGCCTTACCCACTAGGCTATCGACCTCATAGCGATCGGACGGATCGTGTTGAGGCCGGTAGACAAAATAGTCGAAGTCAGCAGGGCTGGCGGTGCCGTTGAGATCGTGGGCGGCGACGCCGACGAAGGCGCCGGTAAAGCTGCCATGGGCCTGGTGGCCACCGCATTCGTCCGAAAGGATCGAGGCATCGAAGACGGGTCCGATGGGCTGCAGGTCCTGGCCTTCGAGAGCATAGAAGAACTGCAGGGCGCGGCCTCGAATAGTGAGGGCGAGCTTGACCTTGCCCTCATTGGGAATCTGCACAGGCTCAGCGGGGAAGCGCAGCTTGCCGTCAGGCCAGCTCATTTCCGAAGACATGAGCAGGAGTTCGCGCTGGCCATCGGCATGGGCGGTGACGGCGAGATAGAAGAAATTGTAGCGCGAGTAGTAGGCGGTAAGGCCCGCCATGGTGCGCTCGTTGGTGGCGTGAAAATCAACCACGGTTTCGGCATCGTAGGAGAAATGCGTCTGGCGGCGGGCGACGAGGGCCTGTTCGAACCAAGAGCCGATGGATTCACGGCCGAACAAACGCAGCTTGCCGTTTTCCGTCGAGAAAATCCGATCGGTCTCGGGCGTGCGGAGCCACTGGAAATCCTTGTGGAGGCCATTTTCGAACGTGTAGCGCTGCTCGGCCCAATACTTCTCTTTGTCTCGCGTGCCGGGGACTTCGACATGGAGGGACGGTACGGGGCCGTTCTTGACGTAGAGCCAGTCGTCGTCGCCCCAATAGGCTTCTTGGATCGAGGTTTCGCGGCCAAGGACGCAGCGGCGTTCCTGTGTCGTCGGGCGGCCGCCGAGATGGACGAGATAAGTTTTCCCGTCGGGCGTCTCGACGAGATCGCCATGACCGGCGCGCTGGATGGCGGCGAGCGGGGCGTCCTTACTGGTGAGGATATGCTTGTCGGGGTGGGTTTCGTATTCGCCCGTCAGGGTGCGCGAACGGGCAAAGGTGCAGGCATGGTCATAGGCCGTACCGCCTTCGGCGGTGAGCAGATAATACCAACCGTTGCGCTTATAGATATGCGGGCCTTCTACCAGTTTGAGGTCAGTGCCCTTGTAGATATTAGTGATCGGGCCGACGAGCTTTTCGGCGACGGGATCGAATTCCTGGATGACGATGCCCGAGAACAAAAGCGGGCGAACGCGGTGGTCCCAGGTCATGTTGACGAAGTATTTTTTGCCGTCGTCATCATGGAAGAGCGAGGGGTCGAAGCCCGAGGAATTGGTGTAGATCGGGTCAGACCACGGGCCTTCGATCTTGTCAGCCCACACGATGTAATTGTGGGCGTCCTTGAACGAGCCGTCCTTCCTTTTGACGTCGGTATAGACGAGCCAGAATTTTTCGCCGTCATGCGTCAGGCACGGCGCCCAGACGCCGCAGCTATCGGGATCGCCGCGCATGTCGAGCTGGGTTTTGCGGTTTAGCGGACGGGTAATAAGCTCCCAATTGGCGAGATCCTTGGAGTGATGGATCTGCACGCCCGGGAACCATTCGAACGTCGAGGTCGCGATGTAGTAATCGTCGCCGACGCGGAGAATGGATGGGTCCGGGTTAAAGCCGGGAAGGATGGGATTGGTGATTTGCGGCATGGTGGCTCCTCACCCGCCACCGCTACCCTTCTCCCCTTGTGGGAGAAGGTGGCGCGCAGCGCCGGATGAGGGGTCTGCGATTTGAAAAGAAACCCCTCACCCGCCCTTTGGGCACCCTCTCCCACAAGGGGAGAGGGGAGGGGCTCAGCGCTCGTCTTAAACGAACCGGTTGACCAGGTTTTCGAGATATTCCTGGCGGCCGGATTTTGGCTGCGGGTTGATGCCTTCGGACTGCACCTTGGCAGCGATATCCGCAAGGCTCAGCTTGCCGCCGAGGATGTCCTGACCAATGCCCGAATTCCAGCCGGCATAGCGATCGTCGAGCATCTTGTCGAATTCGCCGTCTTCGATGAGCGCGACGGCGCCCTGGAGGCCGCGGGCCAGGGTATCGAGGCCGAGGATGTGGCCGTGCAGCAGATCGGCCGGATCGAGCGACTGGCGGCGGACCTTTGCGTCGAAATTGAAGCCGCCCTTGCCGAGGCCGCCTTGCTTCAGGATGTAGTAGAAGGCCAGCGCCATTTCACCGGGAACGTTGGGGAAATGGTCGGTATCCCAGCCCGACTGCAGGTCGTTGCGGTTGGCGTCGACCGAGCCAAGCATGCCGAGCGAGGAAGCGACGGCCAGTTCGTGCTCAAACGAGTGACCGGCGAGGAAAGCGTGGCCGACCTCGATATTGCACTTCACCTTCTTTTCGAGGCCGTACTTCTGCAAGAAGCCATAGACGGTTGCGACGTCGTAGTCGTACTGGTGCTTGCTCGGTTCCTGCGGCTTGGGTTCGATCAGAATCTGGCCCTTGAAGCCGATCTTTTCGGCGTGCTCGATGACCAACGTCAGGAAGCGGGCCATCTGGTCCTGTTCCTGGCCGATCTTGGTGTTGAGCAGGGTTTCATAACCTTCGCGGCCGCCCCAGAGCACGTAGTTTTCGCCGCCCAGTTCGTGGGTCAGCTCGAGCACGGTCTTCACCTGGCCGGCAGCATAGGCGAAGACGGCGGGATCGGGGTTGGTCGCAGCGCCTGCCATGTAGCGGCGGTTAGAGAACAGGTTGGCCGTGCCCCAGAGGAGCTTCTTGCCCGTTTCCTGCATCTTGGCGGCAATGATGTCGCCGATGACGCGGAGGTTCTTGTTCGATTCGTCGAGCGTTGCGCCTTCGGGCGACACGTCCACATCGTGGAAGGCGAAGAAGGGCACGTCGATCAGGTTGAAAAATTCGAAGGCGACCTCGGCCTTGAGCTTGGCGCCTTCAAGACCCTTGTCGAACCAGGGACGATCGAAAGTGCGGCCACCAAAGGGGTCTCCGCCTTCCTGGGCAAAGGTGTGCCAATAGGCGATGGCGGGGCGGATATGGTCTTCCATCCGCTTGCCGGCGATCACTTCGTCCTTGTTGTAGTGGCGATAGGCCAGAGCGTTCTTGCTCTGCGGGCCTTCGAACTTGACCTGGTTCAGGCCCTTGAAAAAATCACTCACGAACGTGCCTCCTCGATGGCGGGGTAGAGTGCGCGATAGCGCGCATATTGATCGGAATAGGCGGCCGACAGTTTTTTGTCGGGCGCGATGGTGGTCTTGATCGGCGGCATGGTCATGACGTCTGCAGGGTTGGCGCCGGT
The DNA here is from genome assembly GCF_001421945.1 of Devosia sp. Leaf64. Lineage (NCBI taxonomy): Bacteria > Pseudomonadati > Pseudomonadota > Alphaproteobacteria > Hyphomicrobiales > Devosiaceae > Devosia > Devosia sp. Leaf64. The sequence goes on from NZ_LMLO01000019.1 coordinate 65,750, forward strand.
TGCCGCGCAAAGGCCGAGACGGGCCGCGCCGAGCGCGCCGCCAAAATCGCCGTCTTCGGGAAGGGCGATTTCCATGTCGAGATTGGTGGCCAGCATTTTGAGCCACAGCGCCGACTTGGAGCCACCACCGACGGCCAACAAGCGGTCGATCTTGGTGCCGGCATCAGCCAAAACGCGCTGACAATCGCGCATGGCGAAGGTGACGCCTTCCATGACGGCTTGCGCCATCTGGGCGGTGTCGGTCGATTGGGAAAGGCCGGTGAAAGAGCCGCGGGCACCAGCATTGTTATGCGGCGTGCGCTCGCCCGAGAGATAGGGCAGGAAGATCGCTTCGCCCGGGCCAGTGAACTGGGCTTCGGCTTCGCCGGCGAGTTCGGCTTGCTTCTTGCCGGTGATGCGGCTCAGCCAATTCAGCGAATCGGTCGCCGAGAGAATGACGCCCATCTGGTGCCAGGTGTCTGGGATGGCGTGGCAGAAGGCATGAACGGCGCCTTCGGTATTGGGGCTGAACTTTTCGGTGGAGACGAAAAGCACGCCGGAAGTGCCGAGCGAGACAAAGCCCTCGCCGGGACGAATAGCGCCGATGCCGCAGGCGGCAGCAGCATTGTCGCCAGCGCCACCGGCAACGATGACGGCGCCGGACATGCCCCAGCGGGCGGCAAGGTCGGATTTGAGCTGGGCGGAAGGCGCGGAGCCTTCGACAAGACGCGGCATGTGATCGCGGGTGAGGCCGGTGACGGCCAAGAGATCATCGGACCAGTCGCGTTTTTGGACGTCGAGCCAGAGCGTGCCGGCGGCATCCGACATGTCCTCGACATAGTCGCCGGTCAGCAAAAGGCGAACATAGGCCTTTGGCAGCAGGACCTTCTCGATTTTGTCGAAGACGGCTGGCTCGTGCTTGCGGACCCAGGCGATTTTTGGCGCCGTAAAGCCGGGCATGGCGATATTGCCGGCGAGCTGGCGGAGGCTTGGGAGCGCAGCTTCCATCTCGAGGCATTCGGCGGCCGAGCGCCCATCGTTCCAGAGAATGGCGGGGCGCAAAATTTCGTCGTTTTTGCCAAGCAGCGTCGCGCCATGCATGTGGCCCGAAAGGCCGATGCCGGTGACGGCGGCGAGTTCGATCGGATGCGAGAGCTTGAGCTTGTCAATGGCTGCGAGAGTCGCGGTCCACCAATCGGTCGGGTTCTGCTCGGACCGGCCGGGATGGGGGCGCACGGGCTCGACGGCGGAAGCCGAGGCTTCGCCGAGCGATTTGCCATTGCCGTCAATCAGCAAGGCTTTCACACCGGACGTGCCGATATCAATACCAAGAAAAGTCATGAGGCACGTACCTCAATTCTGAGTTCGCAAATCAACGGATCGTCCTCCCGCCCGGTTTTCAGGCCCGCCCTCTTTTGAATGGCGGTGTTCTAACGCAGATTGTCGCGCAGGAAAATGCCAATTTCAATGGGGTCTGTGGCGATATGACGGCCAGCCCCCAATGCCAGCGCACGCGCGGCTGTGATGGCTTCTCGAATTTCGCCGTCGGGGTTTTGGTCGAGAACCACGTCGATGGCGCCGGACATCAGGCCCGCACGTGTAGGAGCGCTGAGTTCATGTGCGATGACTCGCGGGGATGTTTTATTACCAACAGCCTCGAGGGCCCCAACAAGGCCCATATTACCGGCACCGAGATTGTAGATACCGGAGAGATCAGGATAGTCGGAGAGAAGCTTAGCCACCAAAGCTTGGGTTTCGGCGCATTCGTCATGGCCTTCAAGCGGGCCGACGAGGTGAAGGGCGGGAAAGTCGCGAACCAAAACCTCGCGAAATCCGTCGAGCCGATCGAGATGGTCGCGAAGGTGGAGCGAGCCTGCGATAACGGCGACCTTGCCGCCTTGAGGCAAAAAGCGACCGAGGAGTGAGGCAGCGGTGCGGCCCGCAGCAACATTATCGACGCCGATGAAATGCTTGCGGGCAGAGCCGGGCAGATCCGAGACCAACGTCATGACTGCAATACCGCGGCGGGTGGCGGAATCGACGGCGGCGAGGATTTCGGGCTCTTCGCTGGTGACGATGACAGCGCAGTCGCAATCCTTGGGATCGAGCGCATCGAGGCCTGCGGCGAGCGATCCAGCATCGAGGGCGCGGATGCGTCGGGTGCTGAGATGCATGCGATCGGAAAGGGCCAGCATGCTGCGGCGCGCGACGGCCTCGGCGAGGCTATCCATGAATTCGTTGGAGCCATCGGGGATAAAGAAGACGACCTTCAAATCCCGGGCGCGCGCCATGAGCGAGGCATTGAGATCGCGGGAAAAGCCGAGGCGGACGATGGCCTCTTCGACCTTTTCGGCCGTGGCGGCGCGCACGCCGGAGCGGCCATTAAGGACGCGATCCACCGTTGCAAGCGACACGCCCGCGGCCTTGGCGACGTCATGAACCGTTGCTCTGCGCCGCGTCGCCTCCTCGTTCACATTGTCCCCGCATTCTTGATTTTGCTTTAGGGACCACAGTTCGCGGGGTAGCCGAAAAGGTCAAGTGCGGCGTTGCCGCAAGGAACCGAAAAGGCTAAACCTCCGCGCCAAAAGACTTTGAGGGGATATGCCATGGGCATCGACGTTTCGACATTCGGCGAACATCAGGGCCAGCGCGTCGACCAGTTCAAGCTGGTCAGCGATACCGGTGTGACTGTCGAGATTATCGGCTATGGCGTGGCCGTGCGCGATTGGCGCGTCCCTGTCGCCGGTGGTGAGCGCGGCGTCGTCCTGGGGTTTGAAACGCTCGAGCACTATGTGGAGCACAGCCCGCATTTTGGCGCACTGGCCGGCCGTGTGGCCAACCGCATCAAGGGCGCGAGCTTTGAGATCGACGGCGTCACCTACAAGCTGCCGCCCAATGCCGGCGACCTGCAGCTTCATGGCGGGGCCGAGGGCCTGGGACGTCAGGTATGGACCGGCCAAGTCGACAATGCCAACAATGCCGTGCGCTTCACCCATTTCTCGCCCGATGGCGCCATGGGTTATCCGGGCAATGTCAATTTCTCGGCGACCTATAGCCTTCGCGGCAATACTCTCCACTTGGAGCTCGCGGCAACAACCGATCGCGCCACCCCGATCAGCCTCGTGCAGCACCAATATTTCAATCTTGGCACGGCTGATACGGTGCTCGACCACACCATCCAGATCAATTCGAGCGCCTATACCGAGCTGGGCGACGATCTCGCGCCGACCGGCGCCATCCTGCCCTCCAAGGGCACGATCTATGATCTGCGCCAGCCGCGCACCATGCGCGATGCCAACGGCGTGCCGGTCGATTATGACATGGGCCTTGTGCTCGACACGGGCCGCAAGCATGCCGACCCGATCGCGACGGTGGTGTCGCCGGACAAGGATCTGACCCTCAAGATCTGGTCGGACCGCCCGGGCGTGCAGGTCTATAATGGCGTCTGGACCGGTATTCCGGTACCCGGGCTTGGCGGCAAGACCTATCAGAAACATGCCGGCTTCTGCCTTGAAGATCAGTGCTTTGCCGATGCCGTGCACAATCCGCACTTCCCCAATGTCATCCATTCGCCAGAGCGCCCCTATAGCCACTGGTGCGATATCGAGATCGCTTGATTTCTGGGCTGTTCGCAGCGTTGACCGGACCTGAGGAGGCCGCCATGGGGCGGCCTTTTCTTTTGCCGCTAGTGGATTTCTAGGCCAGAATCTGCCATCCCGTTCCTTCTCTGTTCACGAGGGCGTCATGGACAAGACCGAGCGACTATTTGCCATCATGGATGCGCTGCGGCGGCATCGGCGGCCGGTGACGGCAGCGGCCTTGGCCGAGGAACAGGGCGTTTCCGTCCGCACGCTTTATCGCGATATCCAGACCTTGATTGGGCTCGGGGCACCGATCGACGGCGAGGCAGGGATTGGCTATATGCTCAAACCCGGCTTCTTCCTGCCGCCGCTGATGTTTTCGGCGGAGGAGCTCGAGGCGCTGGTGCTGGGCGCGCGCTGGGTCGGGACGCAGCCCGATGATGGCTTGAGCGCAGCTGCACAGAATGCGCTTGCTAAAATTGCCACAGCATCGCCCGAAGATCTGCGCGATCGGATCAGCGACACCGCGCTTTGGCCGATGGCGCAATGGGGGGGACGCAAGCCTATTCCCGTGCTCGGAGAGATTCGCCTCGCCATGCGACAGGAGCGGGCGGTGACAATCGACTATCAGGACGAGCAGGGGCGGGCGACGTCGCGTACGCTTTGGCCGGTGGGTCTCGCCTTTTACGAGGGCAAGCAGACCATTGCCGCCTGGTGCCTGCTGCGCCAGAATTTTCGAAATTTCCGTACAGACCGCATCGTCAATTTGGTCGTGACCGATGAGCGCTACGGCAAGCGCCGCTCCGTGCTCGAACGCGAATGGCGCGAGAGCTGGGTGAATGATCGCCGCAATGACGACGCGTAACGCTTTGGATTCACGTGAAACACGGCAGCCGTAAAGGCAAAGCTGCGAGCTAAAAAATAGATTGGCGCAGCGGGAGTTTGATGGGCGCGGGAAACCCTGTGGTGCGTTCGGTCCAGAAACGATCGCGGAGCATTTCCGGAAAGACATGGCCCTTGGGGAGGTCATGCTGCCCGAACCAACCGGCTTCGCTAATGCTCTCGCCCAAGGCGGGATTGGCGGTGATATCGATCTCACCGGAAATGAAGCGCGCGAGAAACCAGAATTTCACCACCCGGCCCCAGCCATCGACCAACTCGTCGATATAAGCAAGATTTTGCGCCATGACGCGGAGGCCGGTTTCTTCGAAAGCCTCGCGTTCTGCGGCTTGCCAGAGTTCTTCGCTGCCTTCGACGCCGCCCCCGGGGCCAGCCCAGAAATCATGCTTGCCAGCGCGATAGTGACGAACGAGGAGAATTTTGTCGTCGCGCATGGCCAGAACGCCGGCCGAAATGCGATGGCGCATAAAAATCTCCTCAAACTCTGCTTCACGTGAATCACTGACCCACCAATACAGCATGAAGCGTCGCGGGTAGTGCTTCGAGTTTGATTTCGCCAAGGGCAAGTCCAGCGAGCAGCGCAAGATGGACGAAACCGATCATGAGTGTCGCAAACATAAAGCGCGTTTTGCGCGTCTTGTGCCGGAAAATTGCCTGGCCCAGGAGGCCGCCAATGATGCCAAAGGCAAGATCGAGACCATGCAAAGTGGCTTCGCTGACCCGCCAGGCTTGCGCTTCCGCCGCGCGCTTATCCAGCCAATAAACGAAAAATGTCAGCACGCCGCCGGCGGCGTAGGGCAGGAGCAGGAAGCCGGCAAATGGGTCATGCCAGATGAGATAGGCCAAGAGGCCCAGCAGACTCAGCGCAAGGATAAGCTGCCAATCGAGCTCGCGCCTGATTTGGCTCCGGCGCGCTTGCGGCGTAACCGGATTGGCACCTGCAATGGTGACGGAGCGTGCCTCAAGCTGTTGTTTCTCGCCCTTGCGCGCAGCGAAATAGACCACGTCGCCGACGCGCGGGCGTGTTGCGATCCGCATGATGGATGAAATATGGACGAAGTAGCGCTGGCCATCATCGCCCGCGATGAAGCCAAAGCCACGCGCATCATTCCAGTGAACCAGTTCACCGCGAAGATTGCTCACGCAGCACCGAAATTGAGACGATAGCTTAAGGCTTCCGCGATGTGCGGACGCGCGACTTTTTCGGAATTGGCCAGGTCGGCCAAAGTGCGGGCAACCTTGAGAACGCGATGATAGGCGCGCGCGGAAAGATTGTAGCGCTCGGCCGCCATGAGCAGCAGCGTTTGACTATCGCGGTCGGGCTCGACGAGTTTTTCGATCAGCGTTGAACTGGCGGCCGCATTGGTCAACACCTCTGGCGCGCCGACCGCTTTGTACCGCTCGCGCTGACGCACGCGAGCCATGGCTACGCGCTGGGCAACGACAGACGACGGCTCAGCGGTGGGAGCAGAGCCGATCATATCCGTCGCGGAGACGGCTGGAACATCGATGCGGATGTCGATGCGATCAAGGAATGGCCCGGAAATGCGCGACTGATAATCGGCGGCGCAGGCGTCCCCGCGCTTGCAAGTGTGGCCGGGCGTGCCGGCCATGCCGCATTTGCAGGGGTTCATGGCGGCGATGAGCTGGAAGCGACTGGGGTAAGTGACGCGGGCATTGGCGCGGGCAATGACCATTTCGCCGCTTTCGAGCGGTTGGCGGAGACTATCGAGGACACTGGGCGCGAATTCGGGCAGCTCATCGAGAAACAGAACGCCGTTGTGGGCAAGGCTCGCTTCGCCCGGCCGCACTTTTAGGCCACCGCCAACCAGCGCGGCCATCGAAGCTGAATGATGCGGGGCGCGGAACGGACGCCGATCGGACAGGGCGCCACCCGCCAGTTCACCAGCGATCGACTGGATCATCGAGATATCGAGCAATTCGCGCGGCTCAAGCGGCGGCAGGATCGAGGGCAATCGCGCGGCCAGCATAGATTTGCCGGCGCCGGGCGGACCAACAAGAAGAAGATTATGACCGCCGGCTGCCGCAACTTCGAGCGCCCGGCGCGCCACGGCCTGACCCCGGACATCGGCCAGGTCGGGCAGAGTACCGGCATCGATCAGGCGCTGCACCGGACGCGGCCGGGCCTGCAATTGCCGGCCGACGAGATGATTGGCAAGGGAGAGAAGACTATCGACCGCGACAATATCGATGTCTTTATTGGCCCAGGCCGCCTCGGGGCCAGATGCCGTGGGGCAGATAATGCCCAACCCCCGGGCCGTGGCGGCAATGGCGGCAGGAAGAACGCCGCCCACATGGGCCAGACGGCCATCAAGCCCCAGTTCACCAAGCACCAGATAGCGATCGAGCGCATCCTGTGGGATAGCGCCGATGGCAGCCATCAGGCCCAGAGCGATGGGGAGATCATAGTGGCTCCCTTCCTTGGGCAGATCGGCCGGGGCGAGATTGACCGTGATGCGTTTGGGCGGGAGGCCGAGGCCAGAAGCGACAAGCGCTGCGCGAACGCGCTCGCTTGATTCCTTTACCGCCTTATCGGGCAGACCAACCATCAGAAACTTGGAAAGACCGGGCGCGATTTGCACCTGAACATCGACCGGCACCGCCTCGATGCCGTTAAAGGCGACTGTGGCAACACGCGTAACCATGAACAAGGCCCCCACCTCAAGCAACGCTAACAGAAGAACCGCGTCAGTCAAGAACGGAGAGCGAACAGAAGATGGCTCGTTAACCATGTTCACTGCCACATTGGTTACCCTAAACGTCCATTAACCCCGACATGTTGAATCAAAGGCTGTGATTGTCTTTCTAAGTCGAGTGTGTTGATGGCCCGCGCCTTTCGTTTGCCCGCCTCTGTTTCCGCTCTGTTGCGCCACGCTGTGATGGGCCTGACAGTGGCAGCATTGGCAGCTTGCGCGACCGGCGGCGGGCTTTATGGCGCCATTCCGGGAGACAACCGGCCCCATGCCGGTGTCGATCGCGCCCGCGGCATGCCGGTGCAAGGCATCGACGTCGCGCGATATCAGGAAAATATCGATTTCGACCGGGCGCGGGCCGGCGGCACCCACTTTGTCTTCATGAAGGCGACGGAGGGGAAGGACTATGTCGATCCCAATTTCCGCGCCAATTGGGAGCGGGCGCGCAATGCCGGCATGCCGCGCGGCGCCTATCATTTCATGACTTGGTGTTCGCTGGCTTCGGAGCAGGCCAATTGGTTCGTGCAGAACGTGCCGGCCGATCCAAGCGCCCTGCCACCCGTGCTCGACCTCGAATGGAACAATCATTCAAGCTGCACGGTAAAGCCGAGCAAGGCCGATGCGCTCGAAAAAATCCGGCTCATGCTCGATGTGATGGAGCGCCATACCGGCAAGCTGCCGATCATCTATACCGACATGAACTTCCACCGCGATATCCTCGCAGGCGAATATTTTCCGAACACATTCTGGCTGCGCTCGACCGCAGCCGAGCCGCATGAGCGCTACGAAAACCGCACCTGGACTTTCTGGCAATATACCCAGACGGGCGTTGTGCCTGGGGTCAAGGGCGAGGTCGACCGGAACGTCTTCTATGGCTCGACGAATGACTGGTTGATGTTCCTCTCGACAGGTTGCGACCCTCGCGCCATCTCGGCCCTCGCCCCCACCGGCCGCTGCCAGTTCGTCAAGTAGCGGCGCCGAGGAGGCCCGAGGCCTTGATGCCGTCGAAGACGAACTGCACAGCGAGAGCCGCAAGCAGGATGCCGACGACGCGGGAAACCACGGAAAGACCAGTCAGCCCGAGGAGGCGCTGGATGGGAATAGCGACGAGCAGCGTCAACCAGGCCAGCGCTAAGATGACGATGATGGCGGCGATGACCAGCCAGAATTCGGCTTGGGACTCGGCGCCGGTCGTCAGCAGGATGACGGCGCTGATGGCGCCGGGACCCGCTAGGAGCGGCATGGCGAGCGGGAACACCGAAATATCGTGGGCCTGACGGGCTTCAACCTCTTCCTCGTCGGTCGTGCCTGTGCCGCCCGAATGGCGCGCGAAAACCATGTCGATGGCGATCAATAGCAGCAGGACGCCGCCAGCCGTGCGCAGCGCAGGGATGGTAATGCCGAAGACATCAAGGATCAGATTGCCGAGGAAGGCGAAGAACAACAGGATCAACAGCGCGATAACGACGCCACGGGTCGCAAAGGTGCGGCGCTGCGCGGGTGTATTATCTTTTGTCAGCGCGGCGAAGATGAAGGCGATATCGGCAACGCCGACTGTCGCGAACAGCGTCGCAAAGGCGACGAGAAAAGCCGAAGTATCCATGGATCGCCCCGCAAACCCCAAACCTTAGCACTAGGGGATTTGGCGGGGGAGGCCAAGAGGGCTAGGCGGCGAGCCAACTCATGGGCAGGTCAAGTGCCTCGGCAATACGTGCGGCCTCATCTCGAGAAAACAGGCGATCGCCGGCTTCGATTTGAGTGAGGACCATGCCGTCAATTCCAGTAGCAACCGCAAGATCAGTGACGTCTAAGCCACGCCATTTTCGGAATGCGCAGAGACGGCTCTCTCCGGCAAGAATTTCGGCGCTGACTGAAGCGGGAAGGATATCTTCCGACCGGAGAGCGGCGCGCGCGGCAGCAAAAGCTGCTGCGTCGGCCCCATCTTCAAAAGCATCGTCACGATCAGCCAGAAGTGCCTCATACTCTGCCCGAGACATGAGCACCATTTCCTCGCCAGTGGGCGTAGTAATAATCTGGACACCCATCAGAGCCTCCTATCGATAGGTGGTCGTTTCTCGCTTGCCGATCTGGACCGCCAAAATTGTCAGGCGGTCTTCGTCGAAAAGCACACGGTACCGGCCAATTCGAAGGCGAAAGCCCGATTGACCCTGCAGAGCCTTAATATCACCTCTGCCTGTCATGGCGTAAAGATCAAGCCCGTGGGAAATCTGCTCGCGCGCGAACAAAGGCAGCGCATCCAGTTCTTTTGCCGCCTGCGCAGTCAGAATGATGGTTTTCATCGTGACCTCCTGATCGCAGACGACACTAAAGAGGAATGGTTGTTGGCCCTTACACCATGCGCCGCTTTTCGATCGCGTCCCAGATCATCACAGCGATGTCGGGGCCACCAAAACGCTTGATTTCGCGGATGCCGGTGGGGGAGGTGACGTTGATTTCGGTGAGGTAGTCGCCGATGACGTCGATGCCGACGAAAATCATGTCGCGCTCTTTGAGCGCCGGGGCGATGGCGGCGCAGATTTCTTTTTCGCGCTCGGTGAGGGGCGACAGTTCGGGGCGGCCGCCGACATGCATATTGGAGCGCGCTTCGCCATCGGCAGGAATGCGGTTGAGGCCGGCGACAGGCTCGCCATCGACGATGATGATGCGCTTGTCGCCCTTGCGGACGTCGGGAAGGTATTTTTGGATCATGAAAGGTTCGGGATAGTTGATCTCGAACAGTTCGATGAGGGACGCCAGGTTATGGTCGCCTTCCTGGAGGAAGAAGACGCCAGCGCCGCCATTGCCGTAGAGCGGCTTGACGATGATATTGCCGTGCTCCTTGCGGAAGGCGTGGATTTCGGCGCGGTCGCGCGTCACCAGCGTCGGCGGCATTAGTTCGGGGAAATCCGTCACCAGGATTTTTTCCGGTGCATTGCGCACCGCGGCGGGCGGATTGACCACCAGCGTCTTGGGGTGCAGCCGCTCAAGGATGTGGCTGATGGTGATGTAGTTCATGTTGAAGGGCGGATCCTGGCGCATCAGGATCACGTCCTGGGTCGAAAGATCCAAGCGCTTGGCTTCGCCGAGGGTAAAATGCTGGCCCTTTTCGGCATCGGTCACCGTGATCGGCTGGACGAGAGCGGTGACGACGTTGTCGCGAAGCGACAGGGTGTCAGCCGTATAATGCAGCAATTCGTGGCCGCGGGCCTGGGCCTCGAGCATCATGGCGAAGGTGGAATCGCCGCGTGGATTGATGGTGGAGACGTGGTCCATCTGGACGGCGACTTTGAGCATTTTTATCTCTTTGATTTGCGGGACCACACAAGAACCGTGGTCAACCGTCAGCATCGAATGCGTTGATGAGATGGCGCGGCCAGCGGCCGGGCGCAAGAAAAATCACGTCGAAGCGGTAGGTCTTTTCTGCCTCGCGGGGGTGACGCGAAAGCCAATGCTCAGCCGCACGAATGATGCGCGATGTGTTCACCGCCGCGAGCGCGTCTGCTTCCAGAGTATGGTTCGCGCGGGTTTTCACCTCGACGAAGGCGATGGTGCCATGGCGCTCGATCACTAGATCGATTTCGCCCATCGGCGTTTTGTAGCGGCGGTGACGGATGCGGTAGAGTTTTAGTTGCAGGAAAAGCGCGGCTAGAGCTTCGCCGCGCTGGCCGCCGCGTTCGGCGATTTGCCTTTTATTGCTGGGCCTTGAGCGCAAGGGCGGCATCGTAAACCTCCTTGCGTTTGAGCCCATAGCGGGCAGCGATTTCATCAACGGCCGAGCGCATGGGCTGGTCGGCCATGGCGGCCAAGAGGTCGGCCTGCCAATCTTCGGCCGCAGGGGCGCTGGGTTCGGCGGCGCCAGCGACGACGATGACAGCTTCGCCCTTGGTTTCTTCGCCAGCGAACTTTTCGGCGAGTTCGGCAAGCGTCCCGCGAAAGGTGCGCTCGAAACGTTTTGTCAGTTCGAGCGACACCGACGCCCGGCGGTCGCCAAAAACTTCGACCATGGCGGCGAGGGTATCGTCGAGGCGGCGGGGGCTTTCGTAGAAAACCAGTGTTTCACGTGAATCCACATAGCTTTTCAAGGCGTTAGCGCGGGCCCCGGCTTTTGGGGGCAGGAAGCCGTGGAAGGCGAAGGCGTCGGTGGGGAGGCCGGCGACGACGAGTGAGGACAAAAGGGCGGAGGCACCAGGGATGGGAAAGACGGGGAGATTGGCTTCGGCGAGGGCGCGGATAAGGGGAAAGCCTGGGTCGGAGAGGAGGGGGGTGCCGGCATCGGAAATCAGCGCGATGGCCTGACCGCCTGCGATGCGGGAGACGATTTCCTCGGCGCGGGCGCGCTCGTTATGTTCATGTAATGCCTGGCGTTTTCCGCGGATGCCGTAGTGATCGAGGAGTTTAGAGGAGGTGCGGGTGTCCTCGCAAAGGACCAGATCAGCGGCCGCGAGGGTTTCCAAAGCGCGGATGGTGATGTCGCGGAGATTGCCGATGGGGGTCGAGACGACATAGAGGCCGGGGGCGAGCGGCGGGGCGGCGAAGGCATTGCCGGCAATGAAATATTCGGCTGGTCGATCCATTATGCTCGCGGCTCCCCGGGGTTGAGACTTGCTTAACGAAATGGGGCGAGTTTGTTAACACTTGGGGAGCGTTTCGAGCATCATTCATGCGTTGGCGTTACGATTGGGGCAATTGGGGTCGCGGCGCGCTGGCTTTTGCGCTCGGCGCGCTTTTGACATCCTGTTCGCCGGGGACGTTTCAGATCGGGTCGCGGACGATCGGCTGGGGCAATCCGCCGGCCAATGTCGCGACGGCGCCGAGCATACCGGGGCCCATCCAGCAGATGCCGCAATCGGGCGGCGAGAGTTTTGGGCGCGGTCCGGTCAGGGTTGCGCTGCTCTTGCCGCTCTCGGGTGACCCGTCGCTGGCCGAACTTGGTAAGTCGCTGGCCAATGCGTCCAAACTGGCCATGGCGTTCATTGAAGCCAATCCCAACATTGCCGAGAATACGAAGATCACCTTGCGCGATACGGGCGACAGCGCGGCGGGGGCGGCGGCGGCGGCCAATGCGGCGGTGCAGGGTGGAGCGAAACTGATCCTTGGGCCACTCAAGGGCGATCAGGTGGCGGCAGCGGGCGGTGTCGCGCGGTCGGCGGGTGTTCCGCTAATCGGCTTTGCCAACAATCCGGCGCTGGCGGGGCAAGGGGTTTATCTTCTCTCCGTGCTGCCTGACGCCGAGATGAAGCGCGGCCTTACCTATGTCATGGCGCAGGGCAGGCGCGGCATCGCGGGCGCGTTCCCTGCGACGCCTTACGGCGAAGCACTCGCCACCGCGTTTCGGCAGCAGGCGGTTGCAGCAGGGTTCAATGCGCCAGCGGTTTACACTTTTTCCGCAGCGAGCGAAGCGGCGCAGATCGTGGCACAGGCCAAGCAGCAGATCGATCGTGGCATGATCGACACGCTGTTTCTGCCTGAACGGACAAGCGCACCGGCCTTTGCGACAGCGCTCGCGAGTGCCGGGGTAACGGGGGATGCGGTGCAGATCGTCGGCTCGGCGGATTGGGCAGGCGACCCGACCATCCTTGGGACGCCGGGATTGGTGGGAGCGATTTATCCGGCGGTCGACGAAGCGGGATTTACGGCGATATCAGGCGAGTATCAGAACCGGTTTGGGACACGGCCGCATCCAATGGCGACCATTGTCTATACGGCGACGATCCTTGCCAATGTGAACACGCTCTCTATGGCGACGCCGCCCTATAATCCGGGGCTTCTTACAAGCGCATCCGGGTTCAATGGGCGGGATGGGCAATTCCGGTTTTTGGCCAATGGGCGGGCGGAATATGCGCTGGTGGTGAAGAAGATTGGGGGCGGTGGGGCGACGACCGTGGATGGGGCGAAGTTTTAGGATGCCTGGGAAAGGCCCCCTCACCCGGCCTTTGGCCGACCTCTCCCCCAGAGGGAGAGGTGTCGCTCCGTGACTTAGGCAACTCCCACCTCTCCCTACGGGGGAGAGGTCGACGGCAAAGCCGGCGGGTGAGGGGGCCTTTTTTACGCGGCCAAATCCGCGACTACGGCATCGAGCACCGGAAAACCTTTTTCGGTCACGCGGATATTGCCGTTGGGGAGGGTTTCCACAAACCCATAGCCCTTGAGCGCTTCGATCTGTTTTTCGGCGATGGTGCGGCCGGAGATCGACATGAAGCGGGTGGGCGAGATGCCTTCCTTGAGACGGAGGCCCATGACGAGGTATTCGTCGCCCTGCTCTTCCCAGGTGAGGACATCGTCGGTGGTCATGCCGTGGCCGAACTCGTTGACTAGTTTGAGCCAGTCGAAGGGCATTTTTTCGGCGGCGGTGGCGTGGCGCTGGTGGTTGAGCAGCAGGCGGCCATGGGCGCCAGGGCCGATGCCGGCATATTCGCCATAACGCCAATAGAGCATGTTGTGGCGCGATTCCTGGCCGGGTACGGCGTGATTGGAAATTTCGTAGGCCGGCATGCCAGCGGCAGCCGTCAATTCCTGAGTCAGCTCATAAAAGTCGGCGCCGAGATCTTCGCTGGGCATTTGCAGCTTGCCGGCATTGAAGAGATCGAAGTAGCGCGTGCCCTGCTCGATGGTGAGCTGGTAAAGGCTCAAGTGGCCCTTGGCGAGCCAGATGGCCTCCTTGAGCTCGTCTTCCCAATCTTCAAGCGTCTGCTTGGGGCGGGCATAGATGAGATCAAAGCTTGAGCGATCAAAGATCGACTGCGCGATGCGCACGGCAGCAACGGCTTCTTCGACGGTGTGGCGACGGCCAAGCTCAGCCAGCGGGCCGGGGCGCAACGACTGGACGCCGAGCGAAACGCGATTGATGCCGGCGGTTCTAAACCCGCGAAACCGGTCGACCTCGACCGAGGTCGGGTTGGCTTCGAGGGTAATCTCGGCATTGCTATCGACCTGCCAATGGGCGGCGATGGTATCGAGAATGCTACCCACGGCCTTTGGCGACATCAGCGATGGGGTGCCACCGCCGAAGAAAATCGACTGGACCAGACGGCCGGGGGAAAGGCTCGCCATATGGGCGATCTCTTTCTTGTAGCCTTCGACATAGGCGTCTTCATCGAACGGCCCGCGATGGACGTGCGAATTGAAATCGCAATAGGGGCATTTAGAGGCGCAGAAGGGCCAGTGGACATAGACGCCGAACAGGTCGTTGGGATTGCTCATGCTGATCGACTCGCGTGCTGTGGGCTCGCCAAAAACTCTGCGCTTCCCTCGGGCCTGACCCGAGGGTCTATCGAGGCAAGGGTTGCACTCGGGAGGGTGCGTTGAATGGCCCTCGGGTCAAGCCCGAGGGAAGCCCGGAGGGTGGAGAAAGATTGGGCGGGAGAGCGGTTAGCTCTGCTCAATCTGGTTCTCCACGAATTGGGCGAAGGCACGGGCGCGGTGGCTGAGGCCTTTTTCGCCTGGAGCCCAGGAGTGTTTGGCTTCGGCGGCCATTTCGCCAAAAGTGATATCAAAACCTTCGGGCTGGAACATGGGATCGTAGCCGTGGCCGATCGTGCCGCGGGGCGGCCAGACCAGCGTGCCATCGCAGCGGCCGACAAAGATCATGTCGCGGCCATCGGGATGGGCGAGGCAGAGCGTGGCATTGAAGGACGCGGTGCGCTGCTCGGGCGTTGTCGCGCCCTTTGCCTGCAATTCGGTTTCGACGCGCTGCATGGCGAAATTGAAATCGCGCGGCACGCCGGCCCAATCGGCGGTGTAAACGCCGGGCTGGCCATCAAGCGCATCGACGCAGAGGCCGCTATCGTCGGAAAGGGCGAGCATATTGGCGCCGTTGGCCGAAGCGTGCGCCTTGGTGCGGGCGTTTTCGGCAAAGGTGGTACCGGTTTCTTCGGGCTCAGGCAGACCGAGTTCACCGGCGGAAATCAGTTCGAGACCGAAGGGCGCAAAAAGTTCCTGGAATTCTTTCAGCTTGCCGGCATTGTGCGTGGCAAGCACGAGACGATCACCGCGGCGGAGTTTTGGGATGGTCATTTGGACTCCAGGGCGCGTTGAATGTCGTTCCAGATGGCGCAGTTTCCGGCCTCGAAAGCCCCCTCACCGACCCGGCTTTGCCGGGCCACCTCTCCCCGAGAGGGAGAGGAATAAGAGGCGGATGCCGATCTGTTCTTCTCCCCCTCGGGGAGAAGGTGGCCCGAAGGGCCGGATGAGGGGGACTTTCTAAAGAGCGAAAAAATCATGCGGAAAGCGCCGCCTTCTGCAGTTCGGAGAGTTCTGAAATGCCCTTGCCAGCAAGGGTCATGAGGGCGTCGAGTTCGGCGCGATCAAAAGGGGCGCCTTCGGCGGTGCCCTGGATTTCGACGAATTTGCCTGAGCCGGTCATGACGAAATTGGCGTCGGTTTCGGCTTCCACGTCTTCGAGATAATCGAGATCGAGAAGCGGCGTGCCGCGATAGATGCCGCAGGACACGGCGGCGACGGAATCTTTGAGGACTTGGCCCTTGGTGAGCTTGCGCTCTTCGAGCCATTTAATGGCATCGGCCAGGGCGATATAGGCACCGGTGATCGAGGCGGTGCGGGTGCCGCCATCGGCTTCGAGCACATCGCAATCAAGCGTAATCTGAGATTCGCCCAAGGCGGTCAGATCGACGACGGCGCGGAGCGAGCGGCCGATGAGGCGCTGGATTTCCTGCGTGCGGCCAGACTGCTTTCCTGCGGTGGCTTCGCGACGCGTGCGCGTGCCGGTGGCCCGGGGCAGCATGCCGTATTCGGCGGTGACCCAGCCCTGGCCCTTGCCGCGCAGCCAGCCGGGGAGGCTCGTTTCGACGGAAGCGGTGACCAGAACCTTGGTATTGCCGAAGGCAACGAGGCACGAGCCTTCAGCCTTGAGGGATACGTTACGCTCGATAGTGACAGCCCGCATCTGATCGGGGGCGCGTCCGGATGGCCGCATGGATAGGCATCTCTTTTGCTGTTTACCGCCTCTTAACCCTCCTTAGGGCCAGGAACAAGCACCGGACGCTTGGCGGTTGGCTCCTATGCGCTTAAATGAAGGGCAAGGTTAAAGCGACGATTTGAACTAAAAGAGCCCATGGTCCGCCCGTCCGACGATTTTCTCAATGTTTTGAACGATCGGAGCCAGGACATTTTCCGCCGGTTGGTGGAGCGTTATCTCGATACCGGCTTGCCGGTCGGGTCGCGCGATCTCTCGCGCTTGCTGCAAACGGAGCTCTCTCCCGCCTCGGTGCGCAATGTGATGGCGGATCTCGAAGACCTTGGCCTGATCGCAGCGCCGCATACTTCGGCAGGGCGGCAGCCGACGCAGCAGGGCTTGCGATTCTTCGTTGATTCCATGCTTGAAGTCGGCGCTGTCAACGAGAGCGAAAAACGCAGCATAGCCCAGCATATCGAGGGACCGGCAGGGCGGCGGCAGGTCGATGATCTGCTCACTGAAGCCAGTTCCTTGCTGTCGGGGCTGAGCCAGGGCGCGGGCCTCGTGATCGCCACCAAGGCCGACATGGTGCTGCGGCATGTGGAATTCGTGCGGCTCGATAATTCACGGGCCATGGCGGTGCTGGTCGGCGACGACGGGCAGGTGGAAAACCGTATCCTTGACCTGCCGCCGGGATTTACGGCATCGGCGCTACAGCAGGCGAGCAATTATTTAGCCAACTATGTTGTCGGACGGACGCTGGCGGAGGCGCGCAAGGCGCTCGACGAGCGGCGGAGCGAGCAGCGCGCCGAGCTCGATGAGCTGACACAAAAGCTCGTCGACGATGGGATTGCGACGCTTGTGCAGGATTCTCCCGCCTCGGCGCCGCGGGTGATCGTGCGCGGGCGTGCCAACTTGCTCAATGATGCCATGGCGAGCGATGAACTCGAACGCATGCGGCGGCTGTTCGATGAGCTCGAAAGTAAGGATGGCTTGCTGGAGCTTTTGGGCGACGCGGAAAAGGCGCAGGGGGTCCGCATTTTCATCGGGTCGGAAAACAAGCTGTTTTCGCTCTCGGGGTCTTCGGTGATTCTTTCGCCCTATAAGGATGCCAATGATAAGGTTGTTGGTGTTTTGGGGGTGATTGGGCCGACGCGGCTCAACTATGCGCGGATCGTGCCGGTGGTGGATTATACGGCGAATGTGCTCACCAGGCTGATGGCGCGGAAGCGGTAGAGAAGCGTTGCGCTATTGAAAAAGCCGCCGCATTGGCCGATATGCGGGGCAGAAAATTCTAAACAGGTCCACGGAGATATTATGAGCGACGAGAACGCCGCCCAGGGCGACACGCCGGAGACCGAAATTCCGGCAACCGAAACCCCAGAGGTCGATCCCGTCGAGGCTCTGCTGGCGGAAAATGCCGAATTGAAGGATCGCGTGTTGCGCTCTGCAGCCGAGATGGAAAATCTGCGCAAGCGCACCGAGCGCGATGTGGCTGACACCCGCTCCTATGCGATTGCCGGCTTTGCCCGCGACATGCTAAGCGCGACTGATGCGCTGAGCCGGGCGCTGCTGGTCATTCCGCAGGAAACGCGCGAAACGGCCGAAGGCACGCTGAAAAGCCTCATTGAAGGGCTGGAGCTGGCCGAGCGCGAAATGCAGCGGCTCCTTGGTAAACATGGCGTCAAGGCCATCGAGGCGGCGGGCCAGAAGTTCGATCCGAACAAGCATCAGGCCATGTTCGAAGTGCCGAATCCGAGCGTGCCTGAGGGTACGGTTGTGCAGGTGGTGCAGGAGGGTTTTGCCATCGGCGAGCGCGTGCTGCGTCCGGCCATGGTGGGTGTCGCCAAAGGTGGCGGGGCTACGGGAGCTGCAGCGCCTGAAGGTGTCGACAAGAACGTGTAGTTTTTGGTTTTTGCGATTTGGGGCTCGGTGGTGACACCGGGCCCTTTTTGTTTTTGGACTTTAGGAAGGCCCCCTCACCCGGCCTTCGGCCGACCTCTCCCCCGAAGGGAGAGGTGGGAGTTTGCCAAAGTCGCGGAGCGACACCTCTCCCTTCGGGGGAGAGGTCGGATTGCGTAGCAAGCCGGGTGAGGGGGCCTTTCGACTAGCCCAAAATCTCGCGGCTCATGATGCGGTCGACGCCGGCTTCCTTCAGATCGTCCCAGGCTTTTTCGAGCGACCCATTACTGTCGATGGCCCGCGTCGCATCTTCGATGACCGTTACGTCAAAGCCGCCAGCGGCGCCGTCCAAAGCTGTCCAGGCGACGCAGAAATCGGTGGCGAGGCCGACGACGAAGAGGCGGCCGGTGTCGCGTTCGTTGAGATAGCCGGCAAGACCCGTGAGGGTTTCGCGGTCGGCTTCCTGGAAGCCGGAATAGGAATCGATGGCGCGATTGTAGCCCTTGCGGATGATCAGCTGCGCGTGTGGGATCTCGAGATCGGCGGAGAGTTCGGCGCCGTGGGTCGCCCAGACGCAATGGTCGGGCCAGAGGACCTGGGTGCCATAGTCGAGATCGACGGTGTCGAAGGGCGCCTTGCCGTTGTGTTGGCTGGCAAAGGAAATGTGATCTGCCGGGTGCCAATCCTGCGTGAAGACGACATTGGTGAACTTTTTGGCCAGTGCATTGATCAGAGGCACGATTTCATCGCCGCCGGCGACGGCGAGATTGCCGCCGGGGAGGAAGTCATATTGCACGTCGACGACGACGAGGACGTCTTGGGGGGTGATGGTGATCGTCATGACGGCTCCGGTTCAAAAAGTTCGGCGGGGATCAGGCCGCGCACGGAATTGCCGAGGAAGATTGCATCGGCAGACTGCAAATCGGCAAGGGTGAGAATGGCTTCTTCGGCGCGGCCGGTCTCGATCAGTTCGGCGCGCAGGGTGCCGGGGAGGAGGCCGGAGGACAGGGCGGGGGTGAGGAGCTTTTCGCCGCGCTGGATGAAAAGATTGGTGATCGAGCCTTCGGTCAACTCGCCGCGCTCGTTGAGGAAGAGGACTTCATCGACTCCAAATTCGTCATGCGCCTTGATGCGCGGCTGGTCGTAAAAGGCGCGGTTGGTGGTTTTGTGGGCGAGCCAAACGGAGCGCGAATCGAGGGGTTCGGCCGCAATAAGAAAGCGGAATTTTTCGGGGTTTGGCGGCAGGGGAACCGCCGTCATCTCGATGCCGGTTTCAGAAAGGGTGAGGCGGACGCGCATGGGGGCGGTCCAGGCTTGGCTTTCGGCCAGAAGACGCGTGGTGGCTGCGGCGCCATCGGCGGGGAGGCCAAAGTAGGCAGCGGAAGAGAGGAAACGGGCGATATGGCGGCCCAGGAGGACAAAGCCTTCGGCTGGCGACCATTTGATAGTTTCGATCAGGGTGACCGGTGGGGCGGGATCGCTAAGGAAGCGCAACTTTAAAAGAGCCTCGTTGTATTCGGATTGCGCTTCGCTGTCCGCGACGATGCCGCCGCCGATGCCGATGGTGCCATTGCCTTTGGCGTCGATGATGGCCGTGCGGATGGCGACGTTGAAAGCAAAATCGCCATTGGGGGCAATGTAGCCGATGGAGCCGGTATAGAGGCCGCGGGGGCTGCTCTCGACTTCGTGGATGATTTCCATGGCGCGCAGTTTTGGGGCGCCGGTGATCGAGCCGCAGGGGAAGAGGTTTTTTATGACATCCAGCATAGTGACGTCGCGGCGCCGCATGGCGGTGATACCCGAGGTCATGGTGTGGAGGGTGGAATAGGTTTCGACCGTAAAGAGGTCGGTCACTTTTACCGAGCCGACTTCTGAAATGCGGCCGAGATCGTTGCGGAGGAGGTCGACGATCATCAGGTTTTCGGCGCGGTTCTTTTCGTCGCGGGCGAGGGCGGCACGGTCCGCCGCGTCCTGAGACGCCAGCGGCGCGCGGGGCATGGTGCCCTTCATTGGGCGGGCAGAAAGCGTCTCTCCGGAGCCAGAGACGAAAAGTTCCGGCGAGCGGGAAAGGACGTGATGATCACCCGCATGGATATAGGCGCCGTAGGCGGTTTTCTGGGATTGAGCGAGGCGCCGGTAGAGGCCGAAAGGTGAGCCGCTTAGCGTAAAACCGGCTTTGAAGGTGAGGTTGACCTGATAGGTGTCGCCCGCTGCGATGTAGCTTTTTACGCGGTCGAAGGCGGATGCGTAGTCGGCGAAGGATGTGTGCGGCGCGAGATTTTCAGCGGAGGCGTCCTCTGTGTTTGGAAGGCCAGCAAAATCCCGTGGGCTGTCGTAGAGGCCAAACCAGAGAAGCGGCGTTTCGGTGCGCTCCGGCAGATGTTTTGCGAGGCGCTCTTCGAACAAAAATCCGAGCTCGTAGGCAAAGTAGCCCGCGGCCCATAGGCCTTTGCCGCGGGCCTCTTCCAGGCGCGCAAGGGCATCATGCGCCGTGGCCGCGTCATAGGCGACGAGCACCTCTTTGGGATCGGCAAAGAGAAAACTTCGGCCTTGGGGGTCGAGATTGTCGTGCAAGAGCACGGTGCCGGGCATGAACATGGGCCGGGTTTTATACGGCGGCGGGGCAGCGCGGAAGAAGATTCACCCTAGCGCCGATCGCCACCAATCCCGCAGCAATGCCTCTTGGCGATTAAATTCGAAAGTGGCAGATAATGCGCGTCCGGGCGCGACGTGCGCCTGGTGTGAGGGCTTTTTCATGAAAACCGCAATTCTGGGCGCTGCCGTCGCCCTGACGCTCGCTGGCGCCTTGCCGGCTGCCGCGCAAAACGTCGAATTCACGCTGATCAATAACTCGTCGCAGTCGATCCATTTCTTCTACGCCTCGCCGGCAAACGAAGATCAGTGGGGCGACGACCTGCTCGGTGATACTGGCACGCTTGAATCCGGCATGCAGGCAACGACCTATATCTATGACGGGTCGGACCAGTGCGTTTACGACTTTCGCTTCGAAAGCGCCGAAGGCGGCGAGCTGGAAGCCCGCGGTGTCGATATCTGCAGCCTTGGCAGCTACACCATCACCGACTGATTTTTTCGGTCCCGCTTCAGCGCTGCCCCCAATGATTCGGGGCGGCGCCTTTTATCCACGGCAAGCCCATTTCTGCGCCTTGCCATGCTTGAAGCCCCAAGCGCACCCCCCTATATACGCCCCGAGGCCCTGAAAATGGGCCAAATCAACCTACGAGGGACCCCGCCCTGTTGGGGCAGAAGCTGCTTCGCGAGAAGGGCTTCACCGAAGGGTTCGCTGTAAAGAGAGGCTAGAGTTATGGCAAAAGTCATTGGTATCGACCTCGGTACAACCAATAGCTGCGTCGCCGTCATGGACGGCAGCAATCCCAAAGTGATCGAAAATGCCGAAGGCGCCCGGACGACCCCGTCCATGGTTGCTTTCTCCAAGGATGGCGAGCGCCTCGTTGGCCAGCCGGCCAAGCGCCAGGCTGTGACCAATCCCGAAGGCACGCTTTTCGCCGTCAAGCGCCTGATCGGCCGCCGTTACGACGATAAGGTCGTGGCGAAGGACAAGGGCCTCGTTCCCTTCAAGATCGTGCCCGCCGACAATGGCGACGCATGGGTCGAAGCTTCGGGCGACAAATTCTCGCCGAGCCAGGTCTCGGCCATGATCTTGCAGAAGATGAAGGAAACCGCCGAAGCCTATCTCGGCGAGACCGTCACGCAGGCCGTCATCACCGTTCCTGCCTATTTCAACGATTCCCAGCGCCAGGCCACCAAGGATGCAGGCAAGATTGCCGGCCTTGAAGTGCTGCGCATCATCAACGAGCCGACGGCAGCTGCGCTTGCCTATGGCCTCGACAAGAAGAACTCGGGCACCATCGCGGTCTATGACCTCGGCGGCGGTACCTTCGACGTTTCCATCCTCGAAATCGGCGATGGCGTCTTCGAAGTGAAGTCGACCAATGGCGACACCTTCCTCGGTGGCGAAGACTTTGACATGCGTCTCGTCGATTATCTCGCCGACGAGTTCAAGAAAGAGCAGGGCATCGACCTGCGCAACGACAAGCTCGCTCTGCAGCGCCTCAAGGAAGCTGCCGAAAAGGCCAAGATCGAACTGTCGTCTTCGACCCAGACCGAAATCAACCTGCCCTTCATCACGGCAGATGCTTCGGGTCCAAAGCACCTCACGCTGAAGCTGTCGCGCTCCAAGCTTGAATCGCTGGTCGACGACCTGATCCAGCGCACCATTGAGCCGTGCAAACAGGCAATGAAGGATGCCGGCATTTCCGCTAGCCAGATCGACGAAGTCGTTCTCGTGGGCGGCATGAGCCGCATGCCGAAGGTCCAGGAGGCGGTAAAGCAGCTGTTCGGCAAGGAACCGCACAAGGGTGTTAACCCGGACGAAGTCGTGGCGCTTGGTGCTGCGATCCAGGGCGGCGTTCTGCAGGGCGACGTCAAGGACGTGCTGCTGCTCGACGTGACTCCGCTGTCGCTCGGCATCGAAACCCTCGGTGGCGTCTTTACGCGCCTCATCGATCGCAACACCACGATCCCGACCAAGAAGAGCCAGACCTTCTCGACCGCTGAAGACAATCAGTCGGCCGTGACCATCCGGGTCTTCCAGGGCGAACGCGAAATGGCCGCAGACAACAAGCTCCTTGGCAATTTCGACCTCGCCGGCATTCCGCCCGCACCGCGTGGTGTGCCGCAGATCGAAGTGACTTTCGACATTGACGCCAACGGCCTCGTCAACGTTTCGGCGAAGGACAAGGGCACCGGCAAGGAACAGCAGATCCGCATCCAGGCTTCCGGTGGTCTTTCGGACGCCGACATCGAAAAGATGGTCAAGGACGCCGAAGCCAATGCCGAAGCCGACAAGCGCAAGCGCGAAGCGGTGGAAGCCAAGAACCAGGCCGAATCGCTTGTTCACTCGACTGAAAAGTCGCTCAAGGACTATGGCGATAAGGTTTCGGCTGAGGATAAGTCGGCTATCGAAACCGCGATCACCGACCTTCGTGGCGTGCTCGATGGCGACAATGCCGAGCTGATCAAGGAAAAGACCTCGGCCCTCGCCGAAGCTTCGATGAAGCTTGGCGAAGCCATGTACAAGGCATCGCAGGCCGAAGCCGAAGCCAAGGCGAACGGTACCCGCGACGAAGAAGACGATGATGTCGTCGACGCAGACTTCGAAGAGGTCAAGGACGACGACAAGAAGTAAACGCTAGGCGTTTTCGATTTGGGGCTCGGTGGAAACACCGGGCCTTTTTTGTTTTTGGGATAGCCCCCTCATCCGACGCTGCGCGCCACCTTCTCCCCGAGAGGGTGGATCGACCGAAGGTCGAGACGGGTGAGGGGGCGCTGGTACGGCCCGAAGTTTCACGTGAATCCTTCCCAACCCGTCAGTGCCGTTGCCCCATCACCTCACTCTTGCTAAAGCACTTTTGACACGGCTCCAGACCTTGCCGACCCCAGACCCCTTGCGGGTTGTGGGGTCGATTGCCATCTAGGGACCAACAGAAGAATCCAAGCGGGGCGCGGCAAGAGCGCGACCGGCTGTTTCGGAGAAGATTTTTGGCAAAACGCGATTTTTACGAAGTGCTCGGCTGCCAGAAGGGCAGTGACGAAGCCACCCTGAAAAGCGCCTATCGCAAACTCGCCATGCAGTTTCACCCGGATCGTAATCCGGGAAATGCCGAAGCCGAGAACAAGTTCAAGGAAATCAACGAAGCCTATGACACGCTCAAGGACGCGCAAAAACGCGCGGCCTATGACCGGTTCGGCCACGCGGCCTTCGAACAGGGCGGCGGACGCGGTGGCCATGGCTTTGGGCCGGAATTTTCCTCGTCCATGTCCGATATCTTTGAGGACATCTTTGGGGATTTCATGGGCGGCGGCGGGGGCCGTCGTGGCGCGGGTGGCGGCGCGTCAAAGCTGCGCGGCTCGGATCTGCGTTACAATCTTGAAATCGCGTTAGAGGAAAGCTTTGAGGGCCGCACGGTCGAAATCGACGTGCCGACGCTCGTTGGTTGCGACACCTGCGACGGTTCGGGCGCCAAGCCCGGTACGGGTACCCATACGTGCCGTCAGTGTAACGGCCACGGTAAGGTGCGCGCGGCGCAGGGGTTCTTTACGATCGAACGCACCTGCCCGGTTTGCCAGGGCCGCGGCCAGATGATGGACCAGCCTTGCACCGATTGCGGTGGCCAGGGCCGCCGTCAGGAGCATCGCAAACTTTCCGTCGATATTCCAAAGGGGATCGAAGACGGCACGCGCATTCGTCTTGCCAATGAGGGCGAGGCCGGGGTGCGCGGCGGACCGCCGGGCGATCTTTATATTTTCATCTCGATCAAGCCGCATGACCTGTTCCAGCGCGATGGCGCGGACCTTTATGCACGCGTGCCGATTTCGATGACCACCGCGGCCCTGGGTGGCGAATTCGAGGTGCCGACGCTCGATAATGCGCGCGCCAAGGTGAAGGTGCCGACCGGCACGCAGCCGGGGCAGCGCGTGCGGCTCAAGGGCAAGGGCATGCCGGTGTTGCGAAGCAAGGATGTCGGCGATCTCTATGTGCAGCTCGATATCGAGACGCCGCAGAACCTTTCAAAGAAGCAGCGCGAACTGCTCGAGGAATTCGCAGCGCTCGAGACCGGGGAGACCAGCCCGGAATCGGGTGGGTTCTTCGATAAGCTGAAGAAAATGTTTGAGGCCTAAAATGAAAATCCCCGCTTTCGCGGGGATTTTTTTGTCGCGAGAAGTGGGCTTTACGCCGCCGGCGGTTCGCCGCTCATGTCCATCCAGACATATTCCCACACGTGGCCATCGATATCGGCAATGGCGCGGGAATACATGAAGCCCATGTCCTGGGCCGGGCGGAATTCGCTGCCGCCAGCCTTGAGCCCGGCTTCGGCGATGGCATCCACCGCTTCGCGGCTATCGCGCGAGAGGGCATAGAGGGCTCCGGTCTCAGTATTGGCATCGGGGATGGGATTGGACGAGAATTGCTTGAACTTCTCGTGGGTGAGCACCATCACGTATATCGAATCCGAGATGACGATGCAGGCGGCGGTGTCGTCGGTGAACTGCGGGTTGTAATCAAAGCCCAGGGCTTTGTAATAGGCCATCGAGGCCTTGAGATCGGCGACGGGGACGTTGACGAAGATCATGGACGGCATGCGGGGTCTCCTCTTGACGTAGGTTAGCGCGGCAGGAATTCTGCCATTGCCCTGATGACGATTGAAGCCTTCCGGCTTCGACCTGGTCCCCGAAGGAATTTTCATGAAGACCGCGCTGACCCTTTCCGGATCGATCCGCCAGGGCTCTTACAATCGGGTACTGCAAAAGCATATGGGCCGGGCCCTGACGCAGGCCGGCGTGGCGGTGACTGAGATCGATCTTTCAGATTTTCCCATGCCGATCTTTAACGAAGATCTCGAAGCGGAAAATGTGCCGGAGGCGGCGGTGCGGCTCGCCGAGATGTGGCGGAGCCATGACATCGTCTTCATCGCGAGCCCCGAATATAATGGCGGGCCGTCGCCGCTGATCGTCAATACGATCACTTGGCTCAGCCGGCAAAAGCCGAGCCCATTTCGGAATGCTGTCTTCGGCATTGGCGGGGTGAGTTCGGGCAAATATGGGACGATCTGGGGCCTCAGCCATCTGCGCGAATCGCTGACCAAGGTGGGAACGCTCGTCGTGCCGACGCTGCTCGGGATCGGGCCGGCAGAGGGTGCGTTCGACGAAAATGGGGACCCGACGGAAAAGCCTATTATCCGCAAGGTCGAACAGATGGTGACCGAGCTCACGAGCTTTTCGCGATGAAGGCCCTTTATCTAACCCATCCGCAGGTCAAACTTGATGCCGAGGTGCCGGTGCCCCTTTGGGGGCTTTCGGCCGAGGGCCGAGACAGAGCAGAAGCTTTTGCTGCCCGCCGGATCATCCCGACGGGCACTTTTGTTTTTTCGAGCCGGGAAACCAAGGCGCTCGAGCTGGCCGAGATCGTTGCGGCACAGGCGGGAACGCCGGTTCTGGCCGATCACTTGATGGGCGAGAACGACAGGAGCTCGACCGGCTTTCTGCCGCCGGCTCTGTTCGAGGAAATGGCGGACCGGTTCTTTGGCGAACCGGAAACGAGTGCGGATGGTTGGGAGCGGGCGGTCGATGCGCAGCAACGGATCGTCAGCACGGTGCTGATGGCTCTCAAAAGCGTGCCGCCGGACACGCCGGTGATTTTTTGCGGGCATGGGGCCGTGGGCACTTTGCTCAAATGCCATTTGGGCAAGCGGGCGATTGCGCGCAGCGAAGACCAGAGCCGGCATGCCAATCGCGGCGGCGGCAATGCCTTTCTGTTCGATGCCGAGAGCCAGGAATTGCTCAGCGAATGGATAGAAATGGAGGCGCTGCCGGACGCGTGGTGGCGCTAAACTTTTAGCGCGAAGAGATCGAGGGCGTCGTTGAGTGCTTCGGTGAGGCGATCGAGGCGGGCAGGGTCTGTTTCGAGCTGACGGAGGCGATTGGGACCGGCGAGCGGGACGGCACCGACGAGATCGAGCCCCTTTTGCGTGATGGCAACGAGCCGGGCGCGGCGATCCCGTGGGTCGGTGCGGACGATGCAGAGATCGAGACGGCGCAGTTCATCGATGGATTGGCCAAGGGTGGCCGCATGCATGTTGAGCCCCTTGCGGAGGGCGGCGAGCGCCATGTGTGGGCGCTCGGCAAGCGTGTGAAGCACGGCGAGTTGCAGGCCGGTGATCCCGTGGCGCTGTTTCAGTTCGAGATGAAAGGCGGCGATGGCGGAATCGAGCCGCATCCAGGCGACGAGGGTGGAGAGGGCCTGTTGCTGCATGCTTTTTGTAACCGAAGAAGGGGAATCGCGGCTCTTATGATGCCATAGGAGTCGCGCCACAAGCTCTTATGGTGGCATAGGATCGGCAATTCTGCTTGCGGCAGGCGGCTCGATATGCGACCCCAACCCAAATCAGCGACAGAAGGAATTTTGCCATGGCCGGCCATTTGATCGTGGGGCTCGACGTTTCGTCACGCGCCCGCGCCGAGGAGATCGTGACCGCGCTGGGCGATACGGTCGACTATTACAAGATCGGCTATCAGTGCTTTTATGGCGCCGATGGCTTTGCGCTGGGCAAGGATCTGATCGCGGCGGGCAAGAATGTGTTTTTCGACCTCAAGCTGCTCGACATAGACAATACGATCGAAAAGGGCGTCGGGGCGATTGCGGAAACCGGCGCGGCGATGCTGACAGTGCATGCCTATCCAAAAACCATGCGGGCGGCGCAGAAGGCGGCAGCGGGATCGGGGCTTTGCGTGCTTGGGGTGACGGTGCTCACCTCGATGGACGATGCCGACGTCAAGGAAGCTGGATACGAGCGCGATGCGGCCGGGCTCGTGGCCTTGCGGGCCCAACAGGCCAAGGAAGCGGGGATCGGGGGTATCGTTGCTTCGTCGCATGAAGCGGAAATGGTGCGGACCATTCTGGGACCAAAAATGGCGATCGTAACGCCGGGTATCCGGCCGGCCGGCGCAGCGCTTGGAGACCAGAAGCGGGTGATGACTCCGGCCGAGGCGCTTGCGGTGGGCGCAACGCACCTGGTTGTGGCGCGGCCGATCGTCGAGGCGCCAGATCCGGCGGCGGCGGCGAAGGCGATTTTGGCCGAGATGGCCGGTGGCGGAACGAGGTTCGCATGACCAAATATTCAGCCTGTATCGAAATGCTGTTCGTACCGGAGAGCGCGGACCCAGTGGAGCGCGTTCGCCTTGCCAAGGCGGCCGGGTTCGAGGCGGTCGAATTCTGGCTCTGGTCCAACAAGGATCTCGACGGGATCGAGCGCGTGTTGGGTGAGACCGGCATTACCCTCGCCGGGATCGTCGCCGAACCCTTTGCCGAGCTGACACGGGCAGGGGATCATGACCGGTTTCTGGCGGGGCTGGAAAAGAGCCGCGACGTGGCGCTGCGGCTTGGCGCGAAGGTTTTGATCTGCCAGTCGGGGCCCTTGCTCGAGGGGATCGAGCGGGCACGGCAGCATGACGACCTGACACAGGCAATGGCGCGCTCGGCCGATGTTTTACAGGGTTCTGGCGTGCGGCTGGGTCTCGAGCCGCTCAATGATCTTGTGGATCATCCGGGCTATTATCTGACTAGCACGGTCGAAGCGCTCGATATCATGGACAAGGTCGATCGGCCTGAGATCGGGATCACCTATGATCTCTATCATTCCATGGTGATGGGCGAAGTGCCGGAAGAGGTGGTTGGTAAGCGGGCCAGGCACATTGCGCATGTGCATGTGGCGGATCACCCGGGGCGCAACCAGCCGGGGAGTGGCGAGCTGGATTTGAAGCGGCCGCTGGGGTGGTTGGCAGCGCAGGGGTATGATGGGTTTGTGGGGCTGGAGTTTCGGCCGACGGCTGGAACGGGTGAAGCGCTAGCGCAGATGCGCAGTTCGCTCAGCTAGTCCCAGATCTCCCTTCTCCCCCTGTAGGAGAAGGTGCCCTAAAGGGGTCACCGAATTCGCTTTTGCGAATTTCGGTTGGGATGAGGGGTATGCGATCTATCTGCAGCGTTCGAACGTGTGGATAGAACCCCTCACCCTGCAATTCTGCTGAACGCAGAATTGCTGTCCCTCTCCCACAAGGGGCGAGGGGAGGCCGGTGGTTGGGGCGAGCTTCGGTGGCTAACTAGCCGACAAGACCATGCTTGCGGCTCAGATCCTGTAGGTCGAGCTGCGGTCTCGCGCCGATGTGGGAAATCACTTCGGAGGCGGCGAGGCAGCCCGTTTTGAGCGCCGACTCCAAGTTCTGGCCCCGTGCCATTGCCAGCAAAAAGCCCGACGCAAAAAGGTCGCCGGCGCCGGTGGCGTCGACTACTTTATCGACGGAGAAGGCGGGGACCGAGACGACTTCGCCATTGTATACCGCCATAGCACCCTCGGCGCCCATAGTGATGGCGGCCAATTCGGCATCCTGCGCGATGGCGCGGACGGCAGTGCCGAGATCATCGGTTTCGTAGAGCGACTTCAGTTCGTGCACATTGGCAAATACGTAGTCGATGGTTTTGGAACGGATCAGGTCCAAAAATTCGGCGCGGTAGCGATCGACGCAGAATGGGTCCGAGAGCGTGAAGGCTGCGGCGCGCTCATGCTTGTGGGCATAGTGGGCGGCAAGCACGAATGCCTTTTTGGCTTCCACCGGGTCCCACAAAAACCCCTCCATATAGGTGATAGCGGCGCCGCCGATTTCGTCGGGGCGGATATCGGCTTCGGTCAATTGATGGCAGGCGCCGAGATAGGTGTTCATGGTGCGCTCGCCGTCTTCGGAGACGAAGATCATGCAGCGGGCGGTGAGAGCGCCGTTCTTGAGGCGCGAGGTGTTGTAGTGCACTCCGATGGCATCGAGATCGGTTTCGAAGACATCGCCCAACGGGTCATCGGCTACCTTGCCGATAAAGGCGGCGCGGCCGCCAAGCGAGGCGACGCCGGCGGCGGTATTGGCGGCTGAGCCGCCCGAAATCTGCTGCCGGCCCAGCGGCATCTTTGAATAGAGATCCTCGGCCCGATCGGTATCGATCAGGTGCATGATCCCCTCTTTCATGCCCTCGCGTTCGATGAAGCCGGGCTCGACCGGTGCGATGATATCGACGATCGCATTGCCGATGGTGAGCACGTCGAAGCGGGTCTGGGTCATGGGGGCCGGACACTTTTGGGAAAAACCGCTCGGGGTTTAACCCATGAGGTCGTGATGGGCAATCTTTGGCGTCGCCAGTGCTTTAGAGACTGCCAATAATCTCGGCGATCAGCGCCTCTCGATCTTCGCCGGCACGCAACGCGATCTGGCTATCGAGGAGCAGAATGGCAAGGCCATGGACCTTGGCCCAGGCGGCGAGCGCCTTGATGCGACCGGTGCCGACATCGCCGCCGACAATATGGCGCAGGGTTTCAAAAGCAGCATCGGCTGCCATTTTGAGGCCCGGGCGACCATCTTTTTTGAGCTGTGGCGAGAACATCAGGCGGAAGAGATTGGGGTTTTCGAGGGCGAAGGCGACATAGGTCTGGCCCATGACCGCCATCGGATCCTTGGGATTGCTGGCGGCGACGGCTTCCATGGACGCGGCAAAACGCTGGAAGCCCGTCACGGCGAGCGCTTCGAGGAGAGCCGCGCGCGAATCGAAATGGCGATACGGGGCGGCCGGGGACACGCCGACCGCCCGCGCCAGATCGCGAAGACCTAGGCCAGCCTCGCCCTCTTTTTGCAAAATGATCAGCGCGGCTTCAAGGAGTGCCTGGCGGAGATTGCCATGATGATAGGGCGCATTCGCTGATGTTGACATTGTTCACTTTAGAAAGTTAGATGTGAGCAGCGTTAACACCTGAGCGAAGGCAGAGCAATGGACTGGAACCTGATACTGGCCTGCGCACACCATTTGGCGGTGTTTACGCTGGTCGCTGTTTTCGCGGCGGAGTTTGCGCTGCTGCGACCGGGGCTGGGCGGCGAGCGGCTGGGACAACTCGCCAAGCTGGATGCCGCCTATGGTGCCATGGCGATGTTGGTGATTGCCGTCGGTGTTGTCCGCGTCTGGTTCGGCGGGATCGACCCCATGTATTATCTGACCAACCACGCCTTTTGGGGCAAGATGGCGGCCTTTCTCGTCATGGGACTGCTGACCATTCAACCGACGATTGCCATTCGCCGCTGGGTTAGAGCGGGCGGCGGCGCTTCAGACTATGTCGTGCCGGCAAATGAGATCGGCACCAGCCGCCGCTTCGTGCATCTACAAGCCGGCTTCTTGCTGTTGATCCCGCTCTTTGCAGCGGCGATGGCGCGGGGCTATGGCAGCTAACCGCGCGGCAATGGTGTCTTCGGTTCGAAGAGGCACCATTCGCGGATCGGGCAGCGCCAGCATTCGGGTTTTCGCGCCTTGCAGATATAGCGGCCATGGAGGATCAGCCAATGGTGCGCGTGGAGCATAAACCGCTCCGGCACCTGCTTGGTTAGGGCGAGTTCGACCTCGAGCGGGGTTTTTCCCGGGGCAAGACCGGTACGATTGCCGACACGGAACAGGTGGGTATCCACCGCAATGGTCGGCTGTTTGAAATAGATGTTCAGCACCACATTAGCCGTCTTGCGGCCGACGCCGGGCAGGGCTTCGAGGGCCTCGCGATTGTCAGGCACTTCGCCGCCATGGAGATCAATCAGCATTTGCGAAAGGGCAAAGACGTTCTTGGCCTTGCCGCGATAGAGGCCGATGGTGCGGATCAATTCGGTGATCTGCTCGACGCCCAGAGCCACCATGGCAGAAGGTGAGGGGGCGAGTTCGAAGAGGCGCTTGGTGGCTTTGTTGACGCCGGCGTCGGTGGCCTGGGCGGAGAGGACCACCGCGACGAGAAGGGTGAAGGCGTTGATATAATCCAGCTCGCCCTTTGGCTCGGGCTCGATCTCGTGGAACCGCTCAAAAATGGCTTCAGCGGCAACACGATTAAGTTTTTTCACTTTTCTTGGACTTGGCATTCTCTCGCCCCCGAATCTCTGCCAATATTTCAGGGCGAGTCCATCATGCCAATGCAAACCAGCACCACGACCAGTCCTCTCTTTTCGGCCACCTTGCGGCCGGACAGATCTTTGCGCGCTGCCGGCGGCTGGATCGGGTTGGCGGTCGCCGGGCTTTTGGGGCTGCCGTTTCTCGTCGCGGTGCCGGAATTTATCCTGCCGGGGATCGCTGGCTTTGCAATCGCGGGCGGTGGATTGACGGCCCTCTCCTGGCGCTTGTCGCGGCGGGCAAAGCTGATCGAGCAGATCACGGTCTGGAGCGATCAGGTCGAGATTTTGACGACGGGTCCGCGGCAGGAGAAAAAGCTGCGGCGGCTCGATCCGAAAAAAGTCCGGCTGGTGCTTAAGCGCGACGACAATGAGCGGACGCTCGCCATGCATCTGCGCCATGGCAATGATCTTATCGAGCTTGGCGGGTTTTTGGCTATTGGGGACAAATCGAGTTTTGCCCGCGCTTTTGGCCGGGCGCTGCGAAAAGCGCGGCAGAGCTGATCGCGGTAAAAATCGGGTCGAACCGGTGATCGTCGCAGGGTAGAGTTTTCCGGAATTGGAATGAAGGTTCCGGGACATGAACCAGCTCACCGCGCTTGCGCCGCAAGACGATTATGACACCATCCGCGCCGCCATCCGCTATCTCAGCGAGAATGGGCCCGATGCCACCGACCTGCCGCGCTTTGCGCGGGCCTTGGGCCTGACCGAGCGGCAGCTAACTGACCTCTTCCGGCGCTGGTGTGGTCTCTCGCCCAAAAGCTTTGCGCAGGCTGTGGCGCTTGATCATGCAAAATCGCTGCTGCGCGATCAGGCGAGTGTGCTCGACACGACCTATGAGGTCGGCCTGTCGTCGACCTCGCGGCTCCACGATCTCTTTGTCACCTATGAAGCGATGCCGCCGGGTGTGTTTCGGGCCGGGGGCGAGGGGATCGACATGATCTGGGGTGTGGCGCCGTCACCCTTCGGGCGCGCAGTGATCACGGCAACAGATTACGGGATTTCGGGGCTGGGCTTTGCCGACGCGGAGACCAGCATTGAAGACGCCTTCGCCGATCTGGCCAATCGCTGGCCGCGGGCGCGGTTTACGCGGAACGATGCGCGGATCGTCCAGATGGCCGCAGGAATTTTCGAGCCTGGTCGATGGTCACCGGATCAGCCGGTGCGCGTCGTGCTGATCGGTACGGATTTTGAGGTCAAGGTCTGGGAAACGCTGCTCAAAATCCCCGTGGGGCAGGCAGTGACCTATTCGAGTGTCGCCAACCATATTGGGCGGCCGACGGCGTCGCGGGCCGTGGGCGCGGCGGTGGGGAAAAACCCGATCAGTTTCGTAGTGCCCTGCCACCGCGTGGTGGGCACGTCGGGGGCGCTGACGGGATATCACTGGGGCGTGCCGCGGAAGCGGGCGATCTTGGGCTGGGAAGCAGGGGTGATTTCGGCGGCGCATTGAGCGGCCGGGGTTTCACGTGAATCCTCGGAACCCCCTCCTAGCCTCCCCCTGGTAGGGGGAGGGATCTGCCGGTGGCTCACAAGTATCGCGGGCACGCACAATGCGTTCCTCCCCCTATCAGGGGGAGGCTAGGTGGGGGTGGCCCTAGAGCTTGAGCCGCTCAACCAGCTTTCCATCCGGGCCAATCTTGTAGACCGTTGGCTCACCTGTACCGATTTCGCGGGCCAGAATCTCATCAGGTGTCAAGCCCTCGATGGCCATGACCAATGCACGGAGCGAGTTGCCGTGGGCGGCAATCAGGACAGTTTTGCCGGCCTTGAGCTGGGGCAGGATTTCGGCGTCGTAATAAGGCAGGGTGCGGGCTGCGGTGTCTTTCAGCGATTCACCGCCGGGAGGGGGAACGTCGAAGGACCGGCGCCAGATCAGCACCTGCTCTTCGCCCCACTTGACCCGGGCATCGTCCTTGTTGAGGCCCGAGAGGTCGCCGTAGTCGCGTTCGTTGAGCGCGATGTTGCGGGTGATGGTGACGTTGAGGATGCCCATCTCTTCAAGGATGAGATCGAGCGTGTGCTGGGCGCGGCGGAGGGCCGAGGTGTAGAACAGGTCAGGCGCAAAGTTTGCGGCCTTGAGCGCTTTGCCGGTGGCCCGGGCTTCGCCTTCACCCTGCTCGGTGAGGTTTGGATTGCGCCAACCGGTAAAAAGGTTCTTGAGGTTCCATTCGCTCTGGCCGTGACGGACCAGGATCAGTGTGCCGGACATTCTTTTGTTCCCTAGTCGTTGAGGCCGAGGACGTCGGCCATGGTGTAGAGACCCGCGGGCTGGTGGGTGGCCCAGAGGGCGGCGCGGACGGCGCCATTGGCATAAATGGTGCGGTCTTGCGCCCGATGATTGAGTTCGATCCGCTCGGAAGGGCCGGCGAGGATGACCATATGGTCGCCGATGACATTGCCACCGCGCAGGGTCGCAAAGCCGATAGTGCCAAACTCGCGCGGGCCGGTATGACCATCGCGCACGCGCACGGAATGGTCTTTCAGTGAAATATTGCGCCCCTTGGCGGCAGCTTCCCCGAGCATCAACGCGGTGCCCGAGGGCGCGTCGACCTTGAGGTTGTGGTGCATTTCCAGAACTTCGACGTCGTAGTCGGGCAGGGCCTGCGCGGCCTTTTCGACGAGCACGGCGAGTGCAACCATGCCGGGCGAAAAATTTCCGGATTTGACGATCCGCGCGCCGGCTGCTGCGGCGGCAGCGATTTCGGCATCGTCGGCTTCGGAGCAGCCGGTGGTACCGATGAGGTGAACCAGGCCCTTGGTGGCGGCAAGCTGGGCAAGCGCCACGGTTGCGGCGGGGGCCGTAAAGTCGATGATGACGTCGGCCTGGTCGAGCAGCGCCGTGATATCGTCGGTCACTTGGACACCGAGCGCGTCGATGCCGGCGAGGGTGCCCGCATCCTTGCCGATGGAACTTGCGCCAGGGCGATCGACAGCGCCGACCAGTTTGAGCCCGGCACTTGCAGCCACTGCCCTGATATTGGCGCCGCCCATACGGCCGCCGGCACCGGCAACCACGGTTCTGAGCTCTGTCATGCCCGGTCTCCCGAATTCGTCGAGAACGCCTATATCAGTGCCAGGCCCAACCGCCAACTCTCTGGCGCAATTGAGCAAGTCGAGCCCAATCGACACAATTGCCACAAAACCCTAACTTAGTGGCCGAAGCAGAAACGGACCCGCAATGACCATTTCAAATGCGCTGGCCAGCATCGCTGTCGAAAGCCTCTCGGAATCGCTCGTCTGGTACGAGTATCTTTTCGGCCGCAAGGCCGATGCCCGGCCCATGGCCGATGTCGCCGAATGGAAGCTTCCGGGCGGTGGCTGGGTGCATGTGGCGACCGATGCCGACCGGGCGGGGGCGAGCACTGTTACGCTTATCGTCGATGATCTGGCCGACGAGATCGGGCGATTGGAAATGTTCGGGATCAAGCCGGTGGCCAAAGCCATCGGTCACTTCTTCAGCACCGCGAAACTGCGCGACCCTGATGGCAATCTCGTTGTCCTCAGCCAACCGCAACCGGGGACGTATTAAACCCGCCGCAAGCTCACATTCTCGATCAGATGGTCTTTGCCCTTTTTGAGGATCAAGTCGGCGCGTCCTCTTGTGGGCAGCACGTTGTCGACGAGGTTGGGTAGGTTGATCGTGCGCCAGACCTGGCGGCCAAAAGTGCCGGCCTCTTCTTCGCTCATTTCGGCGAAGCGGCGGAAGAAGGAGGTGGGGTCCTTGAAGGCGGTTTCGCGCAGGCGGAAGAAGCGCTGCATGAACCAGTCTTCGAGGTCGTCATTGTCGGCGTCGATATAGACCGAGAAATCGATGAAGTCGGAGGCAAAGAGGATGGGACGGCCGGTGCGTGGCAATTCGCCGGGCTGAAGGATATTGAGGCCTTCGACGATCAAAATGTCGGGGCGATCGACGACGATCTCTTCGCCCGCCACGACGTCATAGACGAGGTGGGAATAGACCGGCACTTTCACCTTGGCCTTGCCCGATTTGATATCGCCCAGAAATTTGACGAAACGGGCGCGGTCGTAGCTTTCGGGAAAACCCTTGCGCTGCATCAGGCCTTTTTCGGTGAGCGTCGCATTGGAATACAAAAATCCGTCGGTGGTGACGAGATCGACGCGTGGGGTCGATGGCCAGCGCGACAGCAGCGCTTTCAGGATACGCGCGGTGGTCGATTTGCCGACGGCAACCGAGCCGGCGACGCCGATGATGAAGGGGACCTTGTGGCCATGCGGAGTTTGGAGAAACCGCGATTGGACATTGTGCAGGCCCTGGATGGCTTCGACGTAGTAGGAGAGGAGCCGCGAAATCGGCAGATAGACCTCTTCGGCCTCGGTCAGCGAGATGGGATCGGTCAGGCCGCGCAGGCGATCGATGTCGCCCTGGTCCAGCGTCATCGGTGCACCGTCGCGCAGCTTGCTCCACTCGCCCTTGGTGAAATGATGATAGGGATCGAGGGCCATCAGCTTTGGTCCGTTCTGGAGGCTTTTTCGGCAAGGCCGGATTGAGCGGTGCGGGCATCGAGCTCGGCCATGACCTGGCTCAGCGGCACGCCGGACGCGCGCAACACAACGAGCATATGGAAGAGCAGATCGGCCGATTCCTTGACGAGCTCGGCCTTGTCGCCGGTGACGGCAGCGATGACCATTTCGGTTGCTTCCTCACCGACCTTTTGCGCTGTTTTGTTGATGCCGCGCGAAATCAGCTTGGCCGTGTAGCTTTCCTCGGGCGAGGCGGCAGCGCGCAGAGCGATACGGGCTTCGAGGTCTTCAAGGGTCATATTTGTCTCCCCAACCACCGCCGTCATCCCGGCCTTGAGCGGGAATCCATCTTGAGATCTCAGGATGGGCCCCGGCCTTCGCCGGGGTGACAATCTGGGTTGGTTTCAGTTTTGAGTCTCAAGCCGAAGCGGGATCCATTCTCATGGCAATCCCATGCTCGACCATATAGCGCTTGGCCTCAGGAATCGTAAAAGTGCCGAAGTGGAAGATGGACGCGGCAAGGACGGCGCTCGCATGGCCTTCGATGACGCCGTCGACCAAGTCCTGGAGCTTGCCGACACCGCCCGAAGCGATCACGGGGACTTCGACTTCGTCTGCGATCATCCGGGTCAATTTGAGATCGAAACCGGACTTGGTGCCGTCGCGGTCCATGGACGTGACGAGCAATTCGCCTGCGCCACGATCGACCATTTTGGCGGCGAACTCCACCGCGTCGATGCCGGTCGGCTTGCGGCCGCCATGGGTGTAGATTTCCCACTCAGAGCGATTGTCGCCGCCGACGCGCGCAGCGAGCCGCTGCTTGGCATCGACCGAAACCACGATGCACTGATTGCCGAATTTATCGGCCGCCCGGGAGATAAATTCGGGATCGCTGACGGCAGCGGAATTGATCGCGACCTTATCGGCACCGGCGAGGAGCAGCTTGCGGATGTCTTCGATCGAGCGAACCCCACCGCCGACCGTGACCGGCATGAAGCAGTGTTCGGCGGTGCGGGCGACGACGTCAAAAATCGTGTCGCGGCCTTCGTGGCTCGCGGTGATATCGAGGAAGGTCAATTCATCGGCGCCAGCCGCGTCATAAGCCATGGCAGCCTCGACTGGATCGCCGGCATCGATGAGATCAACGAAATTGACGCCCTTGACGACACGGCCGCCAGCCACGTCGAGACAGGGAATGATGCGGGTCTTGAGGCTCACCGGCGGCATCCTTTCTTGTGCGCGTCCTCGCTGCGCTGCGGGCGGCGCGGGCAGGCCACGTCGAGACAGGGAATGATCCGTGTTTTAAGGCTCATGGCTGAATGCCCTTTTGGCGTCGCCCCCAGGCGATGCGGTGGGTAGTGACGATGACGATCCAGACGATCACGGCGCCGAAGCCGAGCGGCAGGGTGAGAAGGCCGAACCAGCCCATGACGAACATCGTATAAAGCATGTCGCCCATATCGGTGCCGC
Source organism: Devosia sp. Leaf64 (assembly GCF_001421945.1). Lineage (NCBI taxonomy): Bacteria > Pseudomonadati > Pseudomonadota > Alphaproteobacteria > Hyphomicrobiales > Devosiaceae > Devosia > Devosia sp. Leaf64. The sequence continues at coordinate 103,237 of NZ_LMLO01000019.1, forward strand.
CAACCATGCAGACATTAACCCCGCCCTCATTGAGGTTGCAGCCATTGGCGCTGGCAATGCTGCTCGAAATGATGACCGAGATCACCGGGCCGAGCGCAATCAGCAGAATGACGATCAGCACCAGGATATAGCGCAGCCACGGAAAGCGGGGCGGCTGGATCTCGCTCATGCAGCCCTCAACTTGGCGAGTGCTTCACGTGAATCAATTCGGCCATCATAGAGGGCACGGCCGGAAATAGCCCCTTCAAGGACTTGGTATTCCGGGCGGGTCATGCGCTCGATATCGTCCATGGAAGCAAGGCCACCCGAGGCAATGACGGGGATGGAGGTCGAGCGGGCGAGGTCGAGGGTCGAGTCCCAGTTGATGCCAGCCAGAATGCCGTCGCGGTCAATGTCGGTATAGATGATGGCGGCGACGCCAGCGCCTTCGAAGCGCTTGGCGAGTTCCACGATGGACAGCTCGGAGGTTTCCGCCCAACCTTCCACCGCCACCATGCCGCCCTTGGCATCGGTGCCGACGGCGACCTGGCCGGGCCATTTTTCGGCGGCTTCTTTCACCAGCTCCGGATCGCGCACGGCGACGGTGCCGAGAATGACGCGGGCGAGACCCTTGTCGAGCCAGGCTTCGATATGATCGAGCGTGCGAATGCCACCGCCGAGCTGGACAGGGAAGTTGACAGCTTTGAGGATGCTCTCCACCGCCGCGCCATTGACGCTCTCGCCGGCAAAGGCGCCGTTGAGATCGACGACGTGCAGATATTCAAAGCCCTGGTCTTCGAAACTCTTGGCCTGGGCGGCGGGATCGTCGTTGAAGACGGTCGCCTGATTCATGTCGCCGAGTTTCAGGCGCACGCACTGGCCGTCTTTGAGGTCGATGGCGGGGAAGAGGATCATGGTCTTTTGCCCTTTGGCAGAACCCCCACCCGGCCTCCCCCTGAGGGGGGGAGGGGCAGGGACTTTGGCTTTGGCACGATCGTGCCTCAAACTCGAACGCGTCTCTCCCCCTTCAGGGGGAGGTTAGGTTGGGGTGCCTCACGGCGCCCAGCTCAGGAAATTCTCGATCAGCTTCAGTCCCAGCGCCTGGCTTTTCTCCGGGTGAAACTGCGTCCCAAAAATATTGTCGCGGCCGATGCAAGCCGTCACCGCGCCACCATAATCGGTCGTGGCGATGAGGTGCGTCGGGTCACTCGTATGGAAATGGTAGGAGTGGACGAAATAGGCGTGGAGCCCATCGGGGATGCCGGCGAGAAGGGCGTGGGGATTGAGCACCGAAATGGTGTTCCAGCCCATATGCGGGATCTTTAAAGCCGGATCGGACGGGGTGATCTTTTCGACGGCACCGGGGATCCAGCCGAGGCCCTGGGTGATGGTTTTTTCGCGGCCTTCGCTGGCAAGCAGCTGCATGCCGACGCAGACGCCGAGGAAGGGCGTCGTGCCTCGGATGACGCGTTCGTCTAAAACTTCGGTCATGCCGGGGACGGCATCGAGGCCCGCCTTGCAATCGGCGAAGGCGCCGACGCCGGGGAGCATGATGCGGTCAGCGCGACGCACGAGATCGGGGTCGGCGGTGACGATGATGTCGGTGCCATCGCCGCGTTCAGCAGCGACACGCTCGAAGGCATTGGCGGCGGAGCGGAGATTGCCCGCGCCATAATCGATGATCGTAACAATGCTCATGAGCGAGGCTCCAGAACGGCCAGGCGCGCGAGATCGGCATCGCCGGCGAAGCGGTGACCCGCTTCTTTAAATTCGCGGCGCTCAAGCGCGCGACGTCGGGCGCCTGGCGCAGCAACACCGAATGCCACGGCAAAGAGCAGGTAAAGCCAGAACGCGGTTTCGCTGCCGAGGAAGCGACCGGCGAGCACGACGAGGCCGGCACTGATGACGAAAAGCCCAAGCTGATCCCAGAGCCGATGGACGAGCGCATGAACGGGAGGCAGGAGCGCCGCGAACCACGAAAAACGCTCGGCGACGGCCGCGGGAAGGGCCGTTGCGTCGGGGGATCGGTAGAGGGCGAAAAGGGTCACGGGGTACTCCCAGGACGGAATAGGGTCCACTTAGTGTAAAATGCACGATGGGGGAAGGGACCGCGCTATTTCGACGGTCGTCATTGCCCGGCTTGTCCGGGCAATCCAGCCAGCCTCAAGAGTGGACTACCCGGACGAGCCGGGTAGTGACGATAGTCGTAGGTGCAGCGGACGACTAAAGCGTGCCCTTGGTGCTCGGCACGCGGTCAGCCTGACGGGGGTCGATCTCGAGCGCATCGCGCAAGGCGCGCGCCACCGCCTTGAACATCGACTCGGCCAGATGATGGTTGTTGTCGAAGTAGAAATTTTCGATGTGGAGCGTGATGCCCGCATTGATGGCGAAAGCCTGGAAGAACTCGCGGAACAGCTCGGTGTCGATGTCGCCGATCTTGTCGCGATTGAATTCGGCCTTGAAGACGAGGAAGGGGCGGCCGGAGACATCGAGCGCGGCGCGGGTCAGCGTGCCGTCCATGGGCAGGTCGCACGAGGCATAGCGGCGGATGCCCTTCTTATCGCCGATGGCTTTTGCGATGGCTTGGCCGAGCGCGATACCGACATCCTCCACCGTGTGGTGAAAATCGATATGGAGATCGCCCGTGCAGGCGACGTCCATGTCGATCAGCGAGTGGCGCGAGAGCTGGTCCAGCATGTGATCGAAGAAACCAACGCCGGTCGCCATTTTATGCGTGCCAGCGCCATCCAGATTGATCGAGGCCGAAATCTCGGTCTCGTTGGTCTTGCGAGCAATGGTGGCGGTGCGCATGGGCGTCTCTCCGATGGTCGCGGCTCATTAGCAGATAGGCGCGCAGGCATAAAGATGGCGTGCTGTGCCATGGCCGTTCCACATTTGGATGCAGGCTGGCGCAAGGTTTTCAGCTTGAAGGATTTGTCGATGCGCTTTGCCCCGGTTTTCGCCCTCGGTCTTTTGGTTCTTGCGCCGCTCCCGGCACAGGGACAATCGACGCGCGACGCCTGCACGCTGCTCGACAAGGATCTGCTCACAGAGACCCTGGGCCAGGAACCGGAACTGCGCGAAGAAAATGGCGCAGGCACCGGGGTGTCGCTTTGCAGCTGGCGCGGTGGCGAAGGCGATGGGGTTCGCGTCCATTCGATTACGGCGGTAAGCCAGAACATCGTCGGGGGCACACCGCTCGACTATTTCAAGCAGCACCAAGGCTACAAATTCGAAGAGCTGACCGCGGCCAATGTGGCGACCATCGAGGGGCCGTGGCAGGCCGGATATCTGGTCGATGTGACGACTGAGCCCAATCCGGATCAGCTCTATGTTCTCACCTTCATCAACAAGGACGACACGGTGACCATCGAGACCTATGGCCTCCCTAAAAAGACGACCGTTGCTCTCGCGGAGTCCGTGGCGCGCGCGATGTAGCCACGCATTGCAATCACGCGGCGCGCTCCTAAATAGTACTCAACAGTTCGGAGTACCTCCCCAAATGAGCGACAACACTTCTCCCGGGTGGCACGGGACAACCATCGTTTCCGTGCGCAAGGGCAACAAGGTCGTGGTGGCTGGCGATGGCCAGGTGTCCATGGGCCAGACCGTGATGAAACATGGCGCGAAAAAAGTGCGGCGCCTTGCCGGCGGCAAGGTGATCGGCGGCTTTGCCGGTTCGACCGCTGATGCCTTTACCCTCTTCGAGCGGCTCGAAGCCAAGCTCGAGCAATATCCAGATCAGTTGATGCGCGCGGCCGTCGAGCTCGCCAAGGACTGGCGGACCGATCGCTATCTGCGCAAGCTTGAAGCCATGATGATCGTGGCCGACAAGACTGACACGCTGGTGCTGACGGGCAATGGCGATGTGCTGACGCCAGACCATGGCGTTATCGCTATCGGCTCGGGCGGCAATTATGCTCATTCGGCGGCGCTCGCTTTGCATCAGGCGACCGAGCTCGATGCCGAAGACATCGCCCGCCGGGCCATGAAGATCGCAGAGGAAATCTGCGTCTATACCAATGGCAATGTCACGCTCGAAACGATCGAGACCTGATGTGAGCTTTTCGATCCGGCGGCTCGGAGCAGGGGACGTGGCAGCCTATCGCGCGATAAGGCTCGAAGGTCTTGCCAACCACCCTGAGGCGTTTTTGTCTTCAGCCGAAGCCTTCGCTGAAAAGAGTCATGCCGAAATCGGCAATATGCTGGAAGCGTTGACCGTTTTCGGCGCCTTCACGCCGGATGGTTTGCTCGCCGGGATCAATGCGTTCCTGCAAAACGAAGGCAGCAAGGATCGGCACCGTGGCTGGATGCTGCAGGTCTATGTGCGGCCTGAGTTTCGCGGCACAGGCGCGTCCAAGGCGCTGTGCGAGCATCTGATCGAGCATGCACGCGGCAAGGTTATCCAGGTGCACTTAGGCGTCTGGTCGGAAAACGAGCCGGCGATCCGGCTTTATAAAAAGCTGGGCTTTGAGGTCTATGGCACGGAGCCCCGCTATCTCTACGTGAACGGTCGATATCTCGACGAACACCTGATGGTGCGCTTCCTGGACCGCGACGCGGCCCAACAGTAAGGCACTGTGGAAAGTAACAAAATGACAGAGACCAATTTTTCGCCGCGCGAGATCGTTTCCGAGCTCGACCGCAATATTGTCGGCCAGCATGATGCCAAGCGCGCGGTGGCCGTGGCGCTGAGGAATCGCTGGCGCCGGCAGCAGTTGCCGCCCGAATTGCGCCGCGAGGTCACGCCAAAAAATATCCTGATGATCGGGCCGACCGGCGTCGGCAAGACCGAGATTTCGCGCCGTCTGGCGCGGCTTGCGCAGGCGCCGTTCGTCAAGGTGGAAGCCACCAAGTTCACCGAAGTCGGCTATGTGGGCCGCGATGTCGAACAGATCATTCGCGATCTCGTCGAAGCGGGGATCACCGTTCTCCGCGACAAGCGCCGCCGCGATGTGCAGGCGCAAGCCCACCATAATGCCGAAGAGCGCGTGCTCGACGCTTTGGTCGGGACGTCGGCGACGCCCTCGACCCGCGACTCGTTCCGCTTGAAGCTCCGCAACAACGAGCTCGACGACAAGGAAATCGAGATCGAAATGCAGCCCGCGCCCAATACGGGTGGGTTCGAAATGCCGGGCATGCCCAATGGCGGCATCGGCATGATCAATCTCAGCGACATGTTCAAATCGGCCATGGGCGGCCGCGGGGTGAAGCGCAAGGTCAAGGTGAAGGACGCCTATGAGCCGCTGATCGCCGAAGAAGCCGACAAGCTGCTCGATCAGGAACAGCTCAAGACCGAAGCCATCGAGCTCGTGGAAAACCACGGCATCGTCTTCATCGACGAGATCGACAAGGTGGCGCAACGCGAAGGCGGCGTGCAGGGCGGTCCATCGCGCGAAGGCGTGCAGCGCGATCTGCTACCCTTGATTGAAGGCACGACGGTCGCGACGAAATATGGGCCGGTCAAGACGGACCATGTCCTCTTCATCGCTTCCGGCGCCTTCCATGTCTCGAAGCCCAGCGATCTCTTGCCTGAGCTTCAGGGTCGTCTGCCGATCCGGGTGGAGCTGAAAGCCCTGACGCGCGAGGATTTCATTCGTATCCTCAACGATACCGAGGCGAGCCTCGTGCGCCAATATGTGGCGTTGCTCGGCACCGAAGGCGTGACGCTGACGTTCACCACCGACGCGATCGAGGCGATTGCGGATGCGGCGGTCAAGGTCAATTCCTCGGTCGAGAATATTGGCGCCCGTCGTCTGCAGACGGTCATGGAACGGCTGGTCGAAGAGATTTCCTTCGATGCGCCGGATAAGGCCGGACAGGCCATTGAGATCAATGCAGCCTTTGTGCGCGAGAAGGTGGGTGTGTTGGCTGGCGATACGGACCTGAGCAAGTTCGTGCTTTAGGGACCAGAGCTACCACACTCTCGATGCGGCACCCTCCCCTGGACGGGGAGGTGCTGCGTCAGTGGCGTAGGGGGCATCGCAGGCCTACCGCTTCTTGCCAGATCGCTTCACCAGTTCATCGCGCAAGAACTTGAGGTCTTCGGGGTCGAGGCGATCGATATTGTCCCGCAGCCGATTGGCCAGTTCGGTCGCCTCGGGGGAAAGCCCGCCTGTGTCGATCGTCACCTTGGGGTCGGAAATTTCCGAGAGGCGCTGGAGTTCTTCGGCCTCGTCCCAGATCACGTTGAAATAGGCGATCATTCGGTGGAGCAGAAAGCTTGTGGGCGTGCCGCGCTTGCCATGTTCCAGCGCCGAGAGATAGGCGCTCGAGACATTGAGCGCCGCAGCCATTTCCTTGAGCGATATGCCGCGCGCTTCGCGCAGCGCGCGCAGTTTGGCGCCAAGCGGGGTCATGGCCGACGCAGGCGCACATACCATGCGCCCTCCCCACCATGGCCGCGGGCGGCAAGGCTCCAGCCGGAAATCATGTGCGAGAGACCCGGTTCGGAAAGCCAGATCGGCAGCATAGTGCGCAGAATGCCGCGTTCGGTCATGGCAGCAATATAGTCGTTTTCGGTCTTGGCGCCCTTGCCGGTGATGACGAGCAGGGTCCGGTCACCCCGAGCAGCGCGGGCGCCGATAAAGCGGCGCAGAGTTTCACGCGCGACGACCTGGGTCATGCCGTGAAGGTCTATCGTGCCATCGATTTCGATACGGCCGCGGCGGACCTTTTTATGGATGGCTGGATCGACATTCTTGTCGACCACTTTGGCGGCGGGCAAAGGCGCTTGATAGGCCGGCAGGAAAGGCTTTTTGGGGGTGCCCATGCGGGGGGGCGCCTTGATCGCCGGCGTCGGTTCGGGCTCGGGAATGGGCAAGGCAGGCTTGGACCCAAATTTCAAAAGCCCGTTGCGACGCAGGGGCTCAACCGTCTCGGACACGGAGGTCCAGAGATGGAAATCGTGCGGCAGGCGCTTGGAGTCGCGCTTGGACATTTTTGACGCCTGCCGGAAGCTTGATCAGTCGAGCTGGCTCGTGGTGACGACTTTCCAGTTCGGATCGCGCGATTTGGGATTGCGCGCAAAGGTCCACTCGTCGGCGATGGTCTGCACCTGGTCGGCATTGCCTTCGACGAGATTGCCGTCCTTGTCGCGAATTGCCGAAACCACTTCGGCGTGGAAATCGACCGTCACGAGGACATTCTTCTTGTCGTATTCCGCCTGGACGATGGCAACCTTGGGGAGGCCCACAAAGGTGAACTCGTTCTTATGGCCAGCCGCTTCGCGATCGGAAATCGCGCGGGCAAAGCTTTCATAGACGTCTTTTTCCAAAAGGTTCTTGAGCGTCGTGCGGTCGCCTTCGGCAAAACCGGTGACGATCATCTCGTAAGCCTGCTTGGCGCCTTCGAGGAAGGATTTTGGCGTGAATCCGGTATCCGCCTCGGCGACAGCGCGAAGGCCAGCGGCCAATTCGGCATTGCCGGCCGCGGCCTGCTCGATCTCGGCTTCGAGTTTGCGCGTGCGGCGCTCGTCGTCAAGGTTGGGGCCATCAGCCGGGCGCGGGCGCTGCGGCACGACGCCATCATCGGCGGCAGCGGCTTTCTTTTCGGCCGGCGTCGAGCGGCTGCGGTCGATCGGCGGGCGCTCATTGCCCGTCCGCGTTCCCAGGACAGAGCGGAGGCGGAACAGCACGAAGACCGCGACCACAATGGCGATGAGGGTGGGCAGATCGAGAAACTCGTCCATATGTCGGTGCACCTGATAGCTGGGCGTGCCTAAAGACGCCGTTGGGCGCTCGCCGAGCGCGCGTGTTGATCCTATATATAGGAAAAGCTTTCGCTCAAAACCAGTTCACTCACGGCGGCGCGATTTGCCGCGCCCCTAAACAAAGGATGACCCGGGTGCTCCGCTTCATTCCCATTCTGTTTCTACTTCTGCCCCTGATCGAAATCGCGCTCTTCATTCTGGTTGGCCGCACCATTGGCGTCATGCCGACGCTGGGCCTCGTCGTCCTCGCCGTTGTTCTCGGCATCGCGGTGCTCCGCCAGCAGGGCCTCAGCGTCCTCAACCGGATGCGCAGCAACATGCAGACCGGCACACTGCCGGGACAAGCGCTGTTCGACGGCATGGTGCTCGCTGTCGCCGCGGTTTTGCTGATCATTCCCGGATTTCTGGGCGATGCGATTGCCCTCGTGCTGATGGTGCCGCCGGTTCGTCATTGGCTCTATAAGACACTGACGCGCAACATGACCGTCGTGCAGACGACAACAACATCCTATCGCCATGCGAACGATGCCGAACCGCCCCATCTCAAAGGGAGCCAGACGATCGACCTCGACGACGATGACTGGCAGCGCAAATAGAAGCTGAGTCAGCCTCTTTGCTTGTCCGATATCGGCAAAGATGCTAGCCAGCCGGGCAAGAAAACGTCCAAACACAAAGGGACCAATTATGGCCGACGAAAACCAGGGCGCGGCAGCGCCGCAGCCCGGCAACGCGCCCAGCATGAATCTTGTGGGCCAGTATGTCCGCGATCTTTCTTTCGAAAATCCAGGCGCGCCCGGCACCATCATGGCCGGTGGCGGCAACCCGGCTTTCAACGTTTCGATCTCGGTCGGCGTCAAGAAGCAGTCAGACGATCTCTATGCGGTCGAGCTCAACCTCAAGGCCAAGGCCAACCGCGAAGAGACGCTCCTCTTCAACGTCGAGCTGGTCTATGGCGGCGTTTTCCGCCTGCGCAATATTCCGGAAGCGCAGATCTCGACGCTGCTGATGGTTGAATGCCCCCGTCTGATCTTCCCGTTTGCCCGCCAGGTGCTCGCCAACGTTACCCAGCAGGGCGGCTTCCCGCCGCTGATGATGGAGCCGGTCGACTTCATGGCCATCTATCGCCAGAACCTTGCCCAGCTCGCAGCCAAGCAGCAGGCCGAAGGCGGCGCCGCCGCCGCTCCAGCCAGCGACCTGCCCAACTGATTTTTGGATTTTTGATTTTGAATGTGAAGGACCCCGGCGCGAGCTGGGGTTTTTTAGTTTTGTAGCTGGCGTCTCACCCAGACTGGGTGAGAAAGGACCAAAAACTATTCCGCCGCTTCGACCTCGGCGTATTGGGCCCAGATCGCCGTTTCGCCCATCTTGGCGATGAAGGCGTCGTGGGCCTCGGCTTCGGCGAAGGAAATACGCGAGGGGAGGGGCATAGGGCGCGGACGGGCCGCAACACGGGTAAGAAGGCTCTCGCTACCGTCGCTTTCGGCCTCGGCAATGAGCGCGAGGCTGACCTGCTTGCCGCCGATCAGCTCGAGATAGACTTCGGCAAGAATTTCACTGTCGAGCAGCGCGCCGTGCAGCGTGCGGCGCGAATTGTCGATGCCATAGTGCTTGCAGAGGGAGTCGAGGCTGACGCGGGCGCCCGGGTGCTTTTTGCGCGCGAGAATAACGGTGTCGATGACTTCGTTGTCGAGCTTGCTGAGCCCGGCCCAGCCGAGTTCGGCATTCAGAAAGCCCATATCGAAGGGTGCGTTGTGAATGATGAGGCGCGCGCTATCGACGAAAGTACGAAACTCATCCGCGACGGTTTTGAACAATGGTTTGTCGGAGAGGAACTCGCGGCTCAAACCATGCACGCGAAACGCCTCTTCGGGCATGTCGCGTTCAGGATTGATATAGACGTGAAACGTCTTTCCCGAAGGAATGTGGTTGATCAGTTCGACGCAGCCGATTTCGACCAGACGATCGCCTTCGGCATGGGACAGACCCGTCGTTTCGGTATCGAGAACGATTTCCCGGATCATTGTTTTGGGTCCCTTGTCTTCAATGCTTCAACCAATGCGGCGACTTCCGCGTCGATTATTTTGCGCGAGCGCGCCGTATCGAAGAGATAGGTGGCGCGCTTCTTCTTTTCATCCTGCGGGAGCTGGCGGGCAAGGATAGCATCGCGCTTTTCCACGGTCATACCCGGTCGGGCCATGATGCGCTCGTTCTGAATGTCTGGGTCGACAACCGTCACGGCAATGGCGTCGAAGCCATAATCGTGGCCGCTTTCAAAAAGCAGGGGCACTTCAACCGCTGCTATCGGCTCTCCAGCGCGCTCCGCCTTATCGAGGAAAGCAGCGATCTTTTCGCGCACCAACGGATGCACCAAGGCTTCGAGTTTTTTGAAACCCGTGGGATCAACGGCAAGGCGGCGGGCAAGTTCTTGGCGATCAATCCGACCGTCCTTGGCGACCCCTGGGAAAAGCGCATCGACCGGTCCGACGGCTTCACCTTCATAGAGCTCGGCCACCGCCTGATCGGCTGAGAAGACCGGCACGCCGGCCTTGGCAAAGGTATCGAGCAGCGTCGATTTGCCGGTGGCGATGGAGCCGGTAATTCCGAGGCGCCACATCTAATGGTCCAGCGTTGCTTCGATACGGGCGCGAAGTTCCGGCGTCACCGTTGGGCGGATCCCGAACCAATCGGCAAAGCCTGGCACGGCTTGGTGCAGCAGCATGCCAAGACCATCGACAGTTTTCAGCCCGGCAGCCTGCGCGTCGGCGAGGAGCGGCGTGACCAGTGGTGAGTAGACGATGTCAGTGACCAAGGCGGATTTGGGCAGAAGGCCGAAATCAAGCCAATCGAACCGTGTGCCGTGAAGGCCTATGGAACTGGTATTGACCACAAGGCCGATCGAGGGGGCGAGTTCAGGAAAAGCGTCGAAACCCTGAGCCTCGAATGGGCCGTCGATATCAGCCACCAGGGCCTCGGCATTGGCGAGGGTGCGGTTGAGAATGTGCACCTTGCCAGACCCGCGTTGGCGCAAGGCGACGAGAATGGCGCGGGCAGCACCCCCGGCGCCGATGACGATGGCATCGCCTGTGCCTTGAGCCCAGCCAGGTGCCTTATCATCGAGATTGCCCAAGAATCCCAGATAGTCGGTATTATATCCGTGCAATTTGCCATCGCGCACGACGAGCGTGTTTGCCGCACCGATGGTTTTGGCGAGATCATCGACGCTGTCGCAGAGCGCGAACACCGCTTCCTTATGGGGGATAGTGACATTGCCGCCGGCAAATTCACCGCCCCGAAGCCGATCGAAAAAGGCGGGCAGGGCGTCTGGCGCGATGTCGATGGCTTCATAGCTGCCATCGATGCCGTGTTGCGCGAGCCAGGTGCCATGGATAAGCGGCGAGCGCGAATGGGCGATGGGGTGCCCGATGACGAAGGCTTTGCGGGTCACAACTGGTCCGGTGATTTGGAGAAAAGCTCAGGCGCGAAATCCCGCAATGCGCCGAGAAGCGGCAAGAGCGGCAGGCCAAGGATCGTAAAATAGTCGCCGACCACTTTTTCAAACAGTTGGATAGACGGGCCCTCGAGCCGATAGCCACCGACCGAAGACAAAGCCGCTTCGCCTTCCGCGCCCAAAATCCTGTCGCGCTCGCCGGCGTCGAAATCGCGCATGGTCAATTCAGCGGTTTCGATATCGGACCAGATCAGATTGCCGCCACGAACGAGCGCAACCGCTGCATGGAGGCGATGGGTCTTGCCCGCGAGATGATCGAGCTGGCGCGCAGCGTCAACCATGTCGATGGGCTTGTGGAGGAGCTCGGTCCCAAGCGCCAAAGTTTGATCGGCGCCGATCACAAAGGCTTCAGGATAGAGTGCCGAGACGGCCTCTGCCTTGGATCGCGCAAGCAGCGAAGCGAGGTCGCGGGCATCGGCCCCATCGCCCAAAGCCGACGCTTCGAGCGCACGTTCGTCGATGGTGGCAGGCGAAATGGAAAACTGCAGACCTGCCTTTTCCATCAAGGCCTTACGCGTCGGACTGGAGGAAGCAAGGATCAACATGGGAGAAGTTTTCCACACTGTCATCCCCAGCTCAAGCCGCATTTGTGGGAATGACTCGTAACTTTGCGCAGACCGCAGACTTGTTCGACCTGTTCGTTAAAAAGTTAACAATTCCTTTCCGAGGTCGGCGGAGAGGGGCTGGGGGAATCATTGGGGACAACTGGATTTGCGCGGAGAGGATTATCGACTCCCTCATCCACAGGCGAATCCGAATCATTGACTCGGGAGTCGCCTGATTAAGGCCTTCTTAAACTTCGTTAACGGGTGCGGCGAGCGGGAAGCGTCACAGGTATTAACAGACCCTTAACGACGTGCTGCGCGCAAGTGCCGCCACATGCGGCGATTGTGGAGCGCCATGAATTGCAGATAAACACCGCCATAAAGAAGAAGATACGAAGACAAAGAGTCTCTTTTGGGTTTTGAAAGGGACGAAAGGGCAAGCGCGGTGACCAAGAAGAAATTGCTGGCAACGGTTCTCGGAGAACGCCAGGACACACCCCCGATCTGGATCATGCGACAGGCAGGACGCTATCTGCCGGAATATCGCGAGACGCGCACCAAGGCCGGCAGCTTTTTGGATCTCTGCTACAATCCTGAACTGGCCACCGAGGTGACGCTGCAGCCGCTGCGCCGCTTCGACCTCGATGCTGCGATCCTCTTTTCCGATATTCTCGTCATTCCAGATGCGCTGGGGCAAAAGGTTCGCTTTGAACAGGGTGAAGGCCCCATGCTTGAGCCGCTCACCACAAGCGGTGTCGATCGGCTGGAGCGCGGTGGGGCTTTAGAGCATCTGGCGCCTGTGCTGGAGACGGTGAAGCGCCTCCGGGCGGCCCTTGCTCCTGAAAAGACCCTGATCGGCTTCTGTGGCTCTCCCTGGACCGTGGCGACCTATATGCTCAATGGCCGGGGCTCGCCCGATCAATGGGTGGCGCGGCGGTTTGCGCTCGAGCATCCGGAAAGCTTTGCCAAGCTCATGGAGGTGCTGGTTGAAACAAGCGTCGATTATCTCGTTGCCCAGCTCAAGGCCGGCGCCGATGTGGTGCAGCTTTTCGAAAGCTGGGCGCTCAACCTCGACGATGCAGCGTTTACGACCCAGGTGATCGAGCCCAATCGACGGATTGTCGAAGGCGTGCGGGCCCGCGTGCCCAATGCACCGATCATCGGTTTTCCGCGTGGCGCTGCCGGTAATTTGCGGCGCTATGCCAATGCCACTGGCGTCAATGCGCTGGGGCTCGACTATGCGACGCCGCTCAACTTTGCCCGCGAGCATCTGCCAGCGGATTTGCCGGTTCAGGGCAATCTCGACCCGCTGCGCCTCGTCATCGGCGGTGACGCCATGGAGCGCCGCGTGATCGAGATCAAAGAGGCCTATGCCGATCGTCCGCATATCTTCAATCTCGGGCATGGTATCGTGCCGGAAACGCCGATCGACCATGTGGCGCGGCTCGTCGAACTGGTCAAGCAGGGCTAGGTGCAGACATGTATGAATGGGTAAAGGCGCTGCATGTGATTTCGGTCATCGCCTGGATGGCCGGCATGCTCTACCTGCCGCGGCTGTTCGTCTATCATTCGGTGACGGAGAAGGGCACGCCGCAATCCGAGACGTTCAAAGTCATGGAGCGCCGGCTGCTCAAGGGGATCATTAACCCCGCCATGATCGCCACCTGGGTCTTTGGCCTGACCATGATCCATCTCGGCGGCGTCGATTGGGGTTCGCTCTGGCCTTGGTTCAAGGCCGCTTTCGTCATCGGCCTTAGCGGTGTCCATGGCATTCTCGCCGGCCACGTCAAACGCTTTGCGCGCGACGAAAACGTCAAGCCCCAGAAGTATTTTAGGATCATCAACGAAGTGCCGACCGTGCTGATGATCGGCATTGTCATCATGGTCATCGTCAAACCGTTCTGATGCTTTTAAGCCGTACCGTTTGCCACGGGCTCATTCCGATAGTTGACGGCGCGGCGTTTCACGTGAATCCACCATGCCGCAAAATTCTCGCTGCGGCTTGGGTTCCACCTTGAAACCCGCTTTGGATCGCGCTACATGGATCGCAACGCATCCCTCCTAAGGCGCGGCCGATTCCGGTAACGCGCGGTGCTCTCCCCCAAAATAAAAACTCTCCTCTACGATTTACCCCAAGGGTCCATCGCATCCATGCAGAATATCAAGCTCAGCGAGCTCAAGGCCAAATCCCCGGCCGAATTGCTGGCGTTCGCCGAAGAACTCGAAGTCGAGAATGCTTCGACCATGCGCAAGCAAGAGTTGATGTTCGCCATTCTCAAGGAATTGGCATCCCAGGACATCGACATTGTCGGCGAAGGTGTGGTCGAGGTCTTGCCTGACGGCTTTGGCTTCCTGCGCTCTCCCGATGCCAATTATCTTCCCGGCCCTGATGACATCTATGTCAGCCCGAGCCAAATTCGTCGCTTTGGTCTGCGAACGGGCGACACGGTCGAGGGCGAAATCCGCTCTCCCAAGGAAGGCGAGCGCTACTTTGCGCTGCTTAAAGTCAGCACCATCAATTTCGAAGATCCAGAGGCCATTCGCCACAAGGTCAACTTCGACAATCTCACCCCGCTCTATCCCGAAGAACGCCTCCGCATGGAGATGCCCGATCCGACGTTGAAGGATCGTTCTGCGCGCTTGCTGGATTTGGTAGCACCGCTCGGTAAGGGCCAGCGTGCTTTGATTGTTGCGCCGCCGCGTACTGGTAAGACGGTATTGTTGCAAAATATTGCACAATCGATTGCCACCAACCATCCCGAATGCTATCTCATCGTGCTCTTGATTGACGAGCGTCCGGAAGAAGTCACCGATATGCAGCGCTCGGTGCGCGGCGAAGTCATTTCCTCGACCTTTGACGAGCCAGCATCTCGTCACGTTCAGGTCGCCGAAATGGTGATCGAAAAGGCCAAGCGTCTCGTCGAACACAAACGTGACGTCGTCATCCTGCTCGATTCGATCACGCGTCTCGGCCGGGCTTACAACACAGTGGTGCCAAGCTCCGGCAAGGTCCTCACCGGTGGTGTCGACGCCAATGCCCTCCAGCGCCCGAAGCGCTTCTTTGGCGCGGCGCGGAATATTGAAGACGGCGGTTCCCTCACAATCATCTCGACGGCGCTGATCGATACCGGTTCGCGCATGGACGAAGTGATCTTCGAAGAATTCAAGGGTACCGGTAACTCGGAAATCATTCTCGACCGCAAGGTCGCGGACAAGCGAATCTTCCCTGCGCTCGACATCACCAAGTCGGGCACGCGTAAGGAAGAACTGCTGGTCGAGACGGACATTCTCAAGAAGATGTACGTGCTCCGCCGTATTCTCAATCCGATGGGCACGATCGACGCCATGGAATTCCTCATGGACAAGGTCCGCCAGACCAAGACCAATTCGGATTTCTTCGATTCGATGAATACCTGATCTCAAAATGCTGGCCGGCGATACGATCATGGCGCTGTCTTCGGGCGCCCTGCCATCCGGCGTTGCCGTCATCCGCCTCTCGGGCCCAAAAGCTCGGGAGGCGCTGCTTTTTATGACCGGCGATCTACCCAAGCCAAGAACGCTGGCCTTGCGCAAGATTGGTGCTGATCGGCAGCTTGATCATGGTCTCGTTGCCTGGTTTCCGGGGCCAAATAGTTTTACCGGCGAGGACTGTGTGGAGTTTCAGGTCCACGGATCTCCTGCCGGCGTAAAGGCCATATTGCGCACCCTTGATGACTTCGGTCTTCGACTCGCCGAGCCGGGCGAATTCACGCGCCGCGCATTTGAAAACGGGAAGCTTGATCTATTGGCCATAGAAGGTCTTGGCGATCTGCTTAGTGCGGAAACCGAAAAGCAGAGACAACAAGCCCTCGCGCGGTATGACGGCCGACTAACTGCGACGGTCGATGCCTGGCGTGAGACTTTGCTCAATCTTCGCGCTGAAATTGAAGCCCGCCTCGATTTCTCTGATGAAGGCGATGTTGACGAAGATCTACCGGAAAGTTTTCAGTCTGAACTTTCCGCGCTGAAACACTCGATTGAAGCTACTCTGGCGAGCGTCATCAGCGGACGCATCGTGCGCGAAGGCATTCGAGTGGCGCTTGCTGGGGCGCCAAATGCTGGGAAATCCAGCCTCATCAACGCTCTTTCAAAGTCCGATGTCGCCATTGTCTCAGATGAGGCTGGCACGACGCGCGATGTGCGCGAAGTCCCACTCGATATCGGTGGACAGTTGTTTATCCTGCTCGATCTAGCCGGTTTGCGGGATACCGCAAGCAAGGCAGAAGCTGAAGGTATTCGTCGGGCGGAGAGGGCAATTGCCGATGCCGACATCCTGCTGTGGCTTGTGGCACCGGACGTTGACGATACCACAAAACCAGCGACATCGGCCCGAGTCATTACCATCGGCACGAAGGCAGATCTTGATGATAGAACAGGATTTGATCTGACCGTTTCGACCGAGACGAGCCTAGGTTTGGACGCGCTCATTACGCGTCTGAGCGAGATTGGCGGAACGCTGGCAGGTAGCGAACCAGCGCTCGTGAGCCATGAACGAGACCGCGTTGGCCTACAAAACGCGATCGATGCTCTTGCTCAAACCCGGGCTGGACTGGCGGACTGGGAGCTGGCTGCGGAATCTCTCCGACACGCGTCACAGGCCTTGGAGCGGCTTATTGGCCGGGTCGATGCTGAGCAGGTCCTAGATCGCTTGTTTTCCAGCTTCTGTATCGGAAAATGATTCACGTGAAACATTTGCGGCGGGTGCCACCATTTAGTGATTCACGTGAAACAACACTTTCTGTTCTCAAGAGCACCAAAAGTCGATAAGACAGCCCCAATCACCAGACATCGCCAGCGTAAACGCCTTAGCGGGCGTTGTGGACATTAAGGACAAGCCATGACGGACTATGCTGTCATCATCGTAGGCGGAGGTCATGCCGGGTGCGAAGCTGCCGCCGCATCAGCACGACTTGGTGTTCCCACGGCGCTTATCACTCATAGCTTTGCCACTATTGGCGAAATGAGCTGCAACCCAGCTATTGGCGGGCTTGGTAAAGGCCACCTGGTCCGGGAGATCGATGCGCTTGATGGTCTTATGGGCCGCGTCGCTGATGAGGCAGGCATTCAGTTTCGTGTGCTGAACCGCCGGAAAGGACCGGCCGTTCGAGGACCAAGGGCCCAAGCCGATCGCAAGCTCTATCGCAACGCCATGCAGGCCGCGATAACAGCCCAGCCAAACCTTGATGTCATCGAGGGTGAGGTTGATGATCTCGAAGTCACCGATGGGCTCATATCTGGCGCCGTACTGCTAGATGGTCGTCGGTTTTCCGCGAAGGCAGTCGTGCTAACGACCGGCACTTTCCTGCGTGGCCTTATCCATCGCGGCGAAGAAGCGGTGCCCGCTGGCCGAATTGGGGAAAAGCCCGTGCTCGGGCTTTCGACGCGACTCGAAAATCTTGGTCTGCAACTTGGTCGCTTAAAGACGGGCACACCGGCGCGCCTTGACAAAACATCGATCGATTACAGTGTCTTGGAAGAACAGCCTGGCGATAATCCACCAGAGGCATTCTCGGCGCTGACCACTGCGATCACTACACCGCAGGTGTCGTGCCACATCACGAGGACGACGAGCGAAACGCATCGGATCATCTCGGACAATCTGCATCGTTCAGCGATGTACTCCGGCCGGATCCAATCGCGCGGCCCGCGTTATTGCCCATCGATCGAAGACAAAATTGTGCGCTTTGCCGATCGCGATAGCCATCAGATTTTCCTCGAGCCCGAGGGCCTCGAAGAGAATACGGTCTATCCGAACGGGCTCAGCACCTCGCTACCCGCGGATGTCCAAGACGCTTTCCTTCGCTCGATGCCTGGCCTTGAAAACGTTAGGATTGTTCGGCCCGGCTATGCGATCGAATATGACTACGTTGATCCGCGCGAGTTGCGGCCTACCCTTGAGGTCAAGCGCCAGCCTGGGCTTTATCTTGCGGGTCAGATCAACGGCACGACGGGATATGAAGAAGCCGGCGCGCAGGGCCTTCTCGCTGGCGCCAACGCGGCTTTGGCTGCATCCGGTCAGGAAGTCTTGGTCCTCTCGCGTACCGATAGCTATCTCGGCGTGATGATCGATGATCTGGTAACACGTGGTGTTACCGAACCCTACCGGATGTTCACCTCGCGCGCAGAGTTCAGGCTACATCTGCGCGCTGATAACGCCGATCAGCGGTTGACTCCCCAGGGCATGGAAAAGGGCTTGGTCACAGAGGTTCGCGAAGACCTCTTTGAGACAAAGCTAGCTGCGCTGACGGCAGGCCGAAAGAAATTGCACGAGTCAGTTGCCTCGCCGAGCCAGGCGCGCAAGGCTGGCATTCCCATCAACGAAGACGGCAAGCGGCGTTCGGCGTTCGAGATTTTGTCTTATCCCGATCTGGGCTGGGACGATATCGTGAGACTCTGGCCGGAACTTTCAGATGTTCCGGAGGCCGTGCGAGAGCAGCTTGGAATTGATGCACAATATGCTGTATATCTCGACCGGCAGCAGGCGGATATTGAAAGCATGCGGCGCGATGAGACGCGTCACATTCCAGATGACATGGATTATAATGCCATTCCTGGACTGTCGATGGAACTACGACAGAAGCTGTCCCAATTCCGTCCGCAAACGATCGCTCAGGCCCAGACCATGGACGGTATGACACCCGCTGCGGTAACGCTCCTTCTGGCCGTTTTGCGTCGCGGTGACCTCCGGAAAGCTGGCTGATGGCTGACTATACTGCCATAGCCCCCTATTCTGGCCATTTCTCAAGACCACTCGACGCAGTTGGCAACGACTTGGAAACCTATGCTGCGCTGCTCAAGAAATGGCAGGCCGTTCAGAATCTTGTTTCACGTGAAACGTTGAGCTCGATTTGGGAGCGCCATTTTGCGGATAGTCTGCAAATTACTGCGCTGCTTAAGGACGAAGATAAGCACTTCTTGGACCTCGGTAGTGGTGGTGGCTTCCCCGCTCTACCTCTCGCGATTGCCTCAAAGGGAACGGATCGCTCTTTCGTCCTGATTGAACCGACTGCTCGAAAGGTTAGCTTCTTGCGCACTGTCGCGCGTGAGTTGGGACTGGCCGTGACAGTCATTGGGCAGCGCAGCGATCAGATTGATTCACGTGAAACACCCGCTCCCGATGTCATCACGTCGCGCGCCCTCGCTGCAATGCCGCAATTGTGCGAGTGGATGGAGCCATTTTTCGCTGCAAAAACAAGGGGGTTGCTCCACAAGGGGCGGGAACATGTTGAAGAAGTCAAGGATTCGGGTGCGCATTGGCACCATGACGTGGTAGTAAACAAGAGTGACACTGATCCCGGCGGCGTGATCCTGACGATCACGAATCTTCGAAGAAAATCAGCGTCTTAGCGGCAAAAGTGGAGGCCTTTCTTGGCACCCCGAATCCTGACTCTGGCCAATCAAAAAGGTGGCGTCGGCAAAACGACGACTGCTATCAATCTTGCGACCGCGCTTGCTGCTATTGGCGAACGTGTGCTGATTGTCGATCTCGATCCCCAAGGCAATGCCTCCACGGGTCTTGGCATTTCGCGCACGGATCGTGAAATCTCCGCTTATGACATCCTGGTAGGCGAAGCCACGGTGACGCAGGCGGCGATCATGACGAGCGTGCCCAATGTCGCCATTGTTCCGTCGACGATGGACCTTTTGGGCGTCGAGTTGACCATTGCGGGGCAGGGCGACCGCGCCTTTAAGCTCCGCGATGCTTTCAAACAGCTCGGCGATCTCCGGATCAACGATCAGGCGGTGAGCTATATTCTGATCGACTGCCCGCCGTCGCTCAATCTTCTTACGATCAATTCCTTGGTCGCCGCAGATGCTGTGCTTGTGCCGCTGCAGTGCGAATTTTTTGCACTCGAGGGTTTGAGCCAGCTTCTGCAGACGATCGAGCAGATCCGCTCTACCCTCAATCCACGCCTGTCGATCCAAGGCGTCGTGATGACGATGTTCGACAAGCGCAATAATCTCTCCGAACAGGTTCTCGCCGACGTGCGTAGCGAAATGGGCGAACTGGTCTATGACACGGTCATCCCGCGCAATGTGCGGCTGAGCGAGGCCCCGTCTTACGGAAAGCCGGCGCTGCTTTACGATCTCAAATGCGCGGGCAGCCAAGCCTATTTGCGCTTAGCCACCGAAGTAATTCGCCGGGAACGCCGGCTGGCAGCCGCCTAGGAGCCCATGATGACAGACAAACCCACTCGTCTTGGCCGTGGGCTCGCAGCGCTTATCGGCGATATGCATTCCATGGAACCTGCGCGGGTCACCGAAAGCGGGTCGAGCGGCAAGCGTTTGCCGGTTGACTTCATTATTGCCAATCGGGCAAATCCGCGACGCACCTTCGATCCGGGCCAGCTCGAAGAGCTGACTAATTCAATTCGTGAAAAAGGCGTGATGTCGCCTTTGCTGGTTCGCCCGACGGATGATCAGAATATTTTCGAGCTGATCGCCGGCGAGCGTCGCTGGCGCGCAGCGCAGAAGGCCGGGCTGCACGATGTGCCGGTAATCGTCCGCGAAGTGGATGACAAGGAAGCGCTCGAACTCGCCATTATCGAAAATGTCCAGCGCGCCGATCTCAATCCTCTCGAAGAGGCCATGGGTTATGGCCAGTTGATCGAGCAGTTCGACTATACGCAGCAGGATCTGGCGCAGGTGATCGGCAAAAGCCGATCGCATGTGGCCAATACCCTGCGCCTCCTCAAGCTGCCTGAGGATGTCCGTGGCATGGTATCCAGCGGTACGCTGACCGCCGGTCATGCGCGTACGCTCATCACCGTCGAGGATCCCTCAGGCTTGGCGCGTCAGATCGTCGATAAGGGCCTTTCGGTGCGCGAAGCTGAAGCCCTGAGCCAGCAGCGCGAGGCGCCTGTTCGCAAGGCGCCGATCGCTGAGCCGACGCGCGATGCTGATACTGTGGCGCTTGAACGTCGGCTTGCCGATGTCTTGGGGCTTTCCGTTTCGCTCAATCACTCCGAGCGCGGTGGGCGGGTCGAGATTCGCTACAAGACCTTGGAACAGCTCGATGCCCTTTGCCATAAGCTAACCGGGCAACATAATTAGTTCGCTAAGCGGATTTTGAGCTGAGTGGCCTCTGCTATGCAGAGGCCTTTTTGTTGTTCAGTGCTGCGCTGCCATCATGCAGAGGGCTAGGGTCGTCCGGTGAAGGATGGCAGTGGCCAGAGCAGGCTTCCTACGACTGTCGCTCGTCGCCTGCAGCAGCCGTTCGGATGCAAGGGCCAGAGCAGGGTCTGTCCAGAGCCGCAATTGCTGTTCGAGCTGGCCGATCCGCGAAAAGTGGGGCTTGGGTTTCACAGCTTCGAGCACGGCCCGCGGCGGTTTACCTGCATCGACGTCGACGCGCCAACGGCGCAGATTGGCAAAGTGGTTGGTCAGCATGGCGAGAAGCTGCTGCGGATTGACTGCGCTTGTCAGCGCCCGGTTGAGCGCCAATTCCAGCTTTTCGGCGTGGCCGCCGCCTGTTGCGTCCAAAATGGCATCGATCGCCAAGGCGCCATTGTCGGCGCACAGAGTCAGCACATCTTCGCGGGTCAGC
Organism: Devosia sp. Leaf64; assembly: GCF_001421945.1. Taxonomy (NCBI): domain Bacteria; kingdom Pseudomonadati; phylum Pseudomonadota; class Alphaproteobacteria; order Hyphomicrobiales; family Devosiaceae; genus Devosia; species Devosia sp. Leaf64. The sequence goes on from NZ_LMLO01000019.1 coordinate 124,566, forward strand.
GTTTTGGTTGTCGCAGCGAAAAAGGTCAGCTTTTCAAGTTCGCGGCGCGTAATTTCGCGATCATTGCCAAGGATTTCGCGCAGGGTGGGAATGACGTCGGAATCGATCCGGATACCGGCTTGGTTGAAATTCTCACGCATGAGATTGGTGAGCGTTTCATCGGTGTCGGGATAGCAGGGCAGGGCGCGGCCCATCTTGGCGGCCTCGACTAGCGCTCGGAGCGCATCGCGCGGGGCAAGATTACCACCTTCGAGAACGATCGCCGTCCCACCGGGATCGTCTCGCAGCTCGGTCAGGGGCATGACAAGGCTTTTGCTGGCGCTGCGCACGCGAAGGATGCGTTTTCCGCCAAAAAGCGAGCCGCTGCGCGCTTCGGTAATCAGCCGGCCGGGTTCGGCGTCCAGTTCTGGCCCATCAAAGGTAATGACATCGGCCGAAGCGATGTCGTTACCAGCAAGATAGCGGATCAGACGCTGGGCTGTTTCCCGCACAAGGCCGCCATCGGGGCCATAGGCGAGAAAAATGCCCTCCGTCAGGTCTGGCCGCGCAAGAAAACGCTGAACCTCATGTGCCTTAAGCGCCGTCATCAGCCCGCAAGCGCTGCCAAAATGGCAAGGCGCAGCGATTCGGCGGCGGCGCGGGCGGCGCGTTCCTGCGCCTCCTGATCGGCCTGCGTATCGGCAAGCACCTGGCCACTATGGGTCAGCTGCGCCTTGGCCGTACGGGTAATGCTGATCGGTTTGTCGCTGCCGCCGTCCCGGGCAGTAATCGTTGCCGTGGCGGTCACCGTGGCTTCATAGGGCGTGTTGGGATTGGTGGTCGCGCTGAGATAGGGCGCCGACACCGAACCCGAAACCGAGAGCGTCACGAGGGGCGCGGTCGGCGTCGTGGTTTCGCCGAGGCGAAGCGACAGTTCCTGATAGACCACCTGTTCGAGCCGCGTCGCTGGCTTGGCATAGGCGAGCTGGAGCTGGGGGTTCTCGGCCAGCCGGCCCGAATAGACCGGCTGGAACGAACAGGCGCCCAGGCCCGCGGAAACAAGGGCCAGGGGCATGATGAGGGCGAGGCGCTTCAGCTTAGACAACGACATTGACGATCCTGTCCGGCACCACGACGATTTTCTTCGGTGCCTTGTCTTCGAGAATGCGGACAATTTCGTCCATCGACAAGACCAGACGTTCGACTTCAGCTGCGGGCGTGCCCTTGGCGACGGTGATTTCGGCGCGGCGCTTGCCATTGACCTGGATCGGCATGGTGACCGTGTCGTCGACCAGCATAGCCTCGTCGACCTCTGGCCAGTTGGCGTCGGCAACGAGACCATACTTGCCGAGCGCTTCCCAGCAAGTTTCGGCCAGATGCGGCATCATCGGCGAGAGCAGCACGGTCAGCTTTTCTGCGCCTTCCATGATGGCTGCGCGGGTTTCTGGACCGATCTGACCTTGCAAGGTCTTGGTCAAAGCATTGGTCAGTTCATAGATCTGGGCGACAGCGCGGTTGAAGCGCAGGCCTTCGATATCCTTGCCAATGCCATCGACGCTGCGATGGATCACACGGCGGAGCGCCAACGCATCCTTGGCGTCAGTGGCTGTGGATTCAGCTGCACGTTGATCGAGTTCGATGGCCTCGTTGACCAAGCGCCAGACGCGCTGCTGGAAGCGGCTGGCGCCTTCGACGCCGGCCTCTGTCCATTGCACGTCGCGCTCTGGCGGGGAGTCCGAAAGCATGAACCAGCGGGCGGTATCAGCGCCATAGGTCGCGACGATTTCGTCGGGATCGACCACGTTCTTCTTGGATTTGCTCATCTTTTCGACAGAGCCGATGGTGACCGGTGCGCCGGTTTTCAGATCCCTGGCGGTACGTGTATCGCCCGTGGCTTCGATCAGAATTTCGGTCGGGTTCACCCATTCGCCGGTTTGCGACTTATAGGTCTCGTGGGTCACCATGCCTTGGGTAAAGAGGCCCTTGAATGGTTCGCTCAGGTCGACATGGCCCGTCGCCTTCATCGCGCGGGTGAAGAAGCGCGAATAGAGCAGGTGCAAAATCGCGTGCTCGACGCCGCCGATATATTGATCGACCGGCAACCAGCGATTGGCGACGGCGGGAACCGTCGGCGTATCGGCATGCGGGGCCGTGAAGCGGGCAAAATACCAGGACGAATCGACAAAGGTGTCCATGGTGTCGGTTTCACGCCACGCTGGACCGCCACACTGATGGCAGTGGACATGCTTCCAGGTCGGGTGATGGTCGAGGGCGTTGCCCGGCTTGTCGAACGTCACATCTTCGGGGAGTTTAACCGGCAAGTCTTTCTTGGGCACAGGAATCGTGCCGCAGACTTCGCAGTGGATCACCGGGATCGGGCAGCCCCAATAACGTTGGCGCGAAATGCCCCAATCGCGCAGACGATATTGCGTCTGGGCCGTGCCCCAGCCGTTTTCTTCGAACAGCGCCAAGGTTTTAGCCATGGCCTCTTCGTTGGTCAGGATAGCGCCGTCTTCACCAAACCAGCGGACGTATTTCACCTTCTCGGTCTTTTGCGGCACGAAAGCCTCGGTGCCGACCGGTGTGTCGCTATCGAGCGGCATGAAGACGTCGAGCACGGGCAGGTCATATTTGCGCGCGAAATCGAGGTCGCGCTGGTCATGCGCCGGGCAGCCAATGATGGCGCCGGTGCCGTAGTCCATCAAGACGAAATTGGCGATGTAGAGCGGCAGCTCCCAGCTCGGATCAGCCGGGTGCAAGACCTTGAGACCGGTATCGAAGCCGAGCTTTTCGGCGGTATCGATGGCTTCTTGGGCCGTGCCGATGCGATGGCAGGCTTCGATGAAGTCGACGATCGCCGGATTGCTTTCCGCTAGGTGCTTGGAGAGCGGATGATCCGCCGCAATGGCGGCAAAGGTCGGGCCGCGCATCGTATCGGCGCGGGTCGTGAAAACCGGCAGGGTTTCAAAACCCTGCGGCGCATCCTTCACCGTGAAATTGAAGCTCAGGCCCTGTGACTTGCCGATCCAGTTGCGCTGCATGGTACGCACTTTTTCAGGCCAATCGTTCAGCGTATCGAGCGCCTCGAGCAGGTCTTCGGCAAAGTCCGAGATTTTGAAGAACCACTGGGTCAGCTCGCGCTGTTCCACAGGGGCGCCAGAGCGCCAGCCCTTGCCGTCGATCACCTGTTCGTTGGCGAGCACGGTCATGTCCACCGGGTCCCAATTGACCTTGGAGGACTTTCGCGTGACGAGCCCGGCCTCGAGCATATCGATGAACATCGATTGCTGATGCTGATAATAGTCGGGCGAGCAGGTGGCAATTTCGCGCGTCCAGTCGATGGAGAGACCCATCGATTTGAGCTGCGCCTTCATCGCCTCGATATTCTGGTAAGTCCAGGAACCCGGATGGGTCTTGCGCTCGATGGCGGCATTTTCAGCCGGCAGGCCGAAGGCATCCCAGCCCATGGGGTGCAAGACGTTCTTGCCGCGGGCGCGATGATAGCGCGCGACGACATCGCCCATGGAATAGTTGCGCACATGGCCCATATGAATGCGCCCCGATGGATAGGGGAACATTTCAAGGACGTAATAGCACTCGCGCGGATCGTCATTGGCGGTGACGAAGCTTTTGGCGTCGTCCCAGATCTTTTGCCATTTCGGTTCGCTTTCGCGCGGATTGTAGCGTTCGCCGCTCACTGTGCTCGTCCTTGAAGATGCTTTGCCCTGGCGGCTCAAAGAGCTCGCCAGCTTGCGCTTTTCGGGGTTTTTGGCTACCGGACCATCACCAGAAATCCCCTCCAAGGTCAACAGAAACGGGGCCTTACCATGGCCGACAGCGCCATCAGCGCCAAATCTGCGCTCAACACTATCGTCACACGGATCGGAAAGGCGCGGGACCGTTTTGGCGCGCCGCCGGAAAAGGTCGAGCTGGTCGCAGTTTCGAAGACCTTTGATGCCGATGAAGTGCGGCCGTTTTTGCAAGAGGGGCAACGGGTTTTCGGCGAGAATCGCGTCCAAGAGGCCAAGGAAAAGTGGCCCTTGCTGCGCTCGGAATTCTCCGGGGTAACCCTCCACCTTATTGGCCCTCTACAAACCAATAAGGCGCGTGAAGCGGTCGAGCTATTCGATGTCATCGAAACCGTTGATCGCGACAAGCTTGCTGGGGTTTTGGCGCAGGAAATGCAGCGCGCCGGCAAGCGCCTACCGTGCTTCGTTCAGGTCAATATTGGTGGCGAAGACCAAAAGGCCGGGATCTCGATCGCGGAGACGATCGATTTCGTGAAACGCTGCCGGGAAGTCCATGGGCTCGAGATCGTCGGCCTCATGTGCATCCCGCCCGACGGTCAGCCCGCTGGCCCCTATTTCGCGCATCTCGCGATGTTGGCGCGGCAGTGCGAGGTGACCAATCTCTCCATGGGCATGAGTGGGGATTTTGAGATCGCCATCGCCATGGGCGCGACCCATGTCCGTGTTGGATCAGCGCTTTTTGGCCATAGACCCAAGGCCGCAACCGCCGATCACTTGGCGTAAACGGCTGCAACTTTTCCCCGCCATTTTTCGTTACTGGGAACTAAATAACGCTCATGTGATTGGCGAGCCCAGAACGGGTCGCATTGATGTGTTGGCGTCGGCCACAGCGAAAAGACCGGAGAATCCAATGAACAAGCGACGCATCCTTGTAGTGGACGACGACGCGGATCTGCGCGAAACGCTGGTCGATCAGCTCAAGGGCGAACCTGAATTCGACATCGTCGAAGCCGGGTCGGCGAACGATGCGCTAAAGGTGCTGCGCGAGAGCAATGTCGAGCTGACCATTCTCGATGTCGGCCTGCCCGATATGGATGGCCGCGATGCGGTCAAGCTCATGCGCCAGGAAGGGATCAAGAGCCCTGTCTTGATGCTCACCGGTCATGACACAGAAGCCGATGAGATCAAGGGCCTTGATTCCGGCGCCAATGATTACCTGACAAAACCCTTCCGCTTCCCGGTGCTGCTGGCTCGCATCAATGCGGCGCTGCGCCAGCATGACCAGAGCGAGGATGCCGTTTTCACGATCGGCCAATATAGCTTTCAGCCCGCGGCCAAGGTCTTGGAAACCAATGACGGGATCAAGGTTCGCCTGACCGACAAGGAAACCTCGATCCTCAAATATCTCTATCGGCAGGGCCCAAAAACCATCACCCGCGACATCCTTCTCAAGGAAGTATGGGGGTATAATAACCGCGTCACGACGCATACGCTCGAGACGCATATCTATCGCCTGCGCCAGAAGATCGAGCGCGACCCCTCCAATGCGCGCCTGCTGGTCACCGAAGATGGTGGGTATCGCCTGGTCCCTTGAGGCTAAACCGCGCCCGCCGAAGGCAGAATTTCACTTTCGGCAGGCGTGGCTTGGACAAGGGTGTTCATTCTCGGAGCGAACTACCCTATAGACAATGCGTTGACCCGCCGGATGTCGTTCGGCGGGTAGGGCGCATTTGGGTCGATGGCTGATGAGAATGGACGATGCGGCCGCCATACTCGCGCGGGCCGACTTCTTCAATATGTGCGACGATGAGCAACGGCGCATGCTGGGCTTCGCCAGCGATCGCCGGATGATGGATGCCGACAGTGTCATCTATACGGCGGGCGATGTGCCCGAGGGCGCTTTCGTTCTGATCGAAGGCACCGTCAAGGCGCGCAATGTCGGCGTCGAGGCGGGAAAGCCCTATGCGCTGTCCGAGCCGGGCAGCATCATTTCCCCCATGGCGCTTATTCTCGAAAAGCCTCGCCCCGTGACCATCACAGCCGTCACCGATTGCGAACTGCTTTTCGTGCCGCGCTCAGCCTTTTTGAAGCTCGTGCGGCAATATCCTGAGCTGGCTCAGAAAGCCGTGCAGCGCATCGAGCGGGAATTGACCGGCTATCTGACTGCGCTCGATCCGCTCAAGCGTAAGATGAAGGCTAAATAGGACGCGCGAAGCGAGCGATCACCGGCACGTGGTCCGATGGCTTGTCGGTCCAGCCGCGGGCAGGACGGATGATTTCCGCACCAATCGACTGTTCCGCGACATCGGCGGTGGTCCAGATATGGTCGAGGCGACGGCCCTTGTCGGCCGCATTCCAATCGGCGCTGCGATAGCTCCACCAGCTATAGAGTTTCTGGTCATAGGGAATGTGCTTGCGCACCACGTCCACCCAGCCATGCCCCCCCGTGAGGAGGCCATTGAGCGCTTCGGTCTCTATCGGCGTGTGGCTGACAATCTTGAGGAGCTGCTTGTGGCTCCAGACGTCGTTCTCATGCGGCGCAATGTTGAAATCGCCGGCGATCAACTGCCCGCGCTGGAACATCGGCTCGCCGAACCAAGTCTTCAGTTCGGCGAGGAACCCAAGCTTGTGCTTAAATTTCGGATTGATCTCGGGATCGGGCTCGTCGCCGCCAGCAGGAATATAAAAATTGTGCAGCGTGAACGGGCCATGGCCGATATCGACCAGCGCCGAGACATGGCGCGATTCCGGAATTTCGAAGAAAACCCGGCTCGAAATATCGGTCAGCGGAAATTTCGAGACAATGGCCACGCCGTGATAGCCCTTTTGCCCATGCACAGCCATGTGCGGGTAGCCATTCTCGATGAAGGCGTTGCGCGGAAACTGGTCATTCGTGCACTTGATCTCCTGCAACATCAGCACATCCGGCTGATACTGGCGGAGAAAATCGAGCACCATCTCGATGCGTAGCCGCACGGAGTTGATGTTCCAGGTGACGATAGAAAGGGTCATGGGCGTTCCGGACTTTTTTGCGACTTGGAGCCGAGGCTCTTTTAGGGCGGAGCCGGGGCGGGGGTAAAGCCGGAAATGGCCGGGCAGGGTCGTCTCCTGACGAGATATGTCAGCACCCAAAACAAAAAAGCCCGACCTTGCGGCCGGGCTTCAAAGCTTGACGCTAAAAAGCGCTTATTCGCTCTTGGCTTCGCCTTCAGCGGCGGCAGCCTGTTCAGCGGCCTTGGCGGCTGCTGCGGCTTCTGCATCCTTGGCAGCCTGTTCGGCGGCAAAGGCTTCAGCGGCTGCGACCTTTTCGGCTTCGCGGGCTTCGCGAGCGGCCTGAGCTGCAGTGCGTTCGCCAGCTTCGATCTTGCGGGTACGGGCGTTGGTCGATTCGAAAATACGAGCCGACTTACCGCGACGATCGCGCAGGTAGTAAAGCTTGGCGCGACGAACCTTACCGCGCTTGATCACTTCGACCGAAGCAATGTTGGGCGAGTAAAGCGGGAAGACGCGTTCCACACCTTCGCCGTACGAAATCTTGCGCACGGTGAAGCTCTCGGTGATGCCGCCGCCGGAGCGGGCGATCACGACGCCTTCATAGGCTTGGAGACGTTCCTTGTCGCCTTCGCGAATCTTGACCCACACCTTGACGGTATCGCCATGGGTGAATTCCGGGAGTTCGCGCTTGGACGCCTGCAGGGCTACCTGCTCGGCGTTGAGCTGTTCGATAATGCTGCTCATTTTTGATCCGTTCGATCTTTTCTAGGGGTGACTGGGTCACCCGGTCTTTGTTGTGACGGAGGTTAGTCTTTTTGGTCTTGGCGCACGCCGGGTCCGATACCCATGCGCGCGAATGGGCGGCTCATAGGGGAAAATGGCGAGAGAGTCTAGCCTTTATCCAATAGATCCGGGCGTCTCGACCGGGTCAGAGCGAGGGATTGCTCATGCCGCCACTTGGCAATTTTGCCATGGTCGCCTGAGGTGAGAACTGCCGGGATATCCACGCCTTCAAACGTCTGAGGCCGGGTATAATGCGGATATTCGAGCAAGCCGTTTTCAAAGCTTTCCTCGTCCCGGCTGTCGAGCGCGCCGAGAACACCGGGGATGAGACGCACGATGGCTTCGAGCAAAACCATGGCCGCGACTTCGCCACCGGCAAGAACATAGTCGCCTATGGAAATTTCCTGCAGGTTTCGCGAGTCGATGATCCGCTGATCGATGCCTTCGAAACGGCCGCAAACGATGACGGCACCGGGGCCGGTGGCCAATTCATGCGCCAGCGCCTGGGTCAGCGGTTTGCCGCGCGGCGACATGAGGATGCGGGGCCGCGGATCGCTTTCCGGGGCAATCGTGTCGATCGCCTTGGCCAAAATATCGGGCTTGAGCACCATGCCGGCGCCGCCGCCCGATGGCGTGTCGTCGACGGTGCGATGCCGGTCGGTCGCAAAGTCGCGCAGATTGGTCGCGCGCAGCGTCCAGAGCCCGTCGCCCATCCCACGACCCAGCACCGAGGCGCCGAGCGGGCCCGGAAAGAGATCGGGAAAGAGCGTGATGATATCGGCTGAAAACATCAGTCCGGTTGTTCCTCGCCCGGCTCGGCGTCGAGCGGTGGCGAAATGATGAGAAAGCCGGCCGCAATGTTGATCGTGGGCACGACCGCCTTAGTGAAGGGATAGAGAAACGTATCGCCCGATCGCGGATCGGTCACTTCGATCAGGTCGCCCGCACCATAATTGAGGAGCGCCGAAACCGCGCCGATGCTGACGCCACTCTCGAGGCGCGCATCGAGATCGATGAGGTCGGCATGGTAGAAATCATCCTCGTCATCCGGCTCGGGCAGGCGATCGCGGTCGATGAACAGCGACACGCCATTGAGCTTTTCGGCTTCAGTGCGATCCCTAACGCCTTTCAGCCGGGCGATCAGCACGGTCTTGCTGAGGCGCGCTGTTTCGATGGTAACTGTAAGGCCTGGCCGGTCGGTGTCGAGGGGGCCATAGCTCGCAATGGCTTCGGGATCGCCAGTGAAGGTCGCGATGCGCACTTCGCCCTTGATGCCATGGGCCGCGCCGATCTTGCCCATCAGAATGGTTTTTTCGCTGCCGGCCATGGCTGTCTCCACCTGTCTTTGCTGCTCCTTAGCAGGCTTGTTGTGCCGCGCAAGCTGTGGCGCGCATTCTGCGGAACCTTGCTCGCGATAACGGCTTTTTCCAGCAACGCACCGCTAGGAGAAGACAATGTCGCAAAAACTGACCGATCGCCAAGCCATTCGCGAATGGGCCGAAGCGCGTGGCGGCAATCCCGTCCTGATGGAAACGCCCGATGGCACCAGCAGCCGGACCATCCTGCAGCTCACCTTTGGTCAGGACGCGCTCAATGCCGAAGGCAATGAGGGCCCCGATCGTGTGGACGGCTTTGAGCTTGTGAGCTGGGATGATTGGTTTGCAGCCCTTGAAGAGAATAAATTGGCCATCGAAGTCTCTGATGACCCTGCCGGCGGCAATGAAGCTGAATTCATTTTTGTGCCACGCGACTGACGCTACTTTTCGGCCAACGTTTCACGTGAATCGTTGGCCGCAAGTTCTCACAAGCCACCCATCTTACACAGCAGCATCCACTCCTCAGCGCTGACCTTCGACACGGACAGCCGCGACAGCTTTACGAGTTCCAGTTCTGATAGCGCTTCAGTCGCCTTGATCTCGGCGAGGGTCACCGGCTTCGGAAAGGGTTTGACCGACTGAACATCGACGCATTCCCAGACGACTTCGCCCTTGGCGTTGAGCTCTCCCGTCGAATCAGGATGGGCCGGCGCCACGATCGTCATGATGCCGACGATCTCCTTGCCGATATTGGAATGGTAGAAAAAGGCCTCGTCGCCGACAGCCATGGCCTTCATATTGTTGCGTGCCGCATAATTGCGCACGCCATGCCATTCTTCGACTTCCCCCTTCGCCGTCTTGGCGACGAGATCATCGAAGGAAAAAACGTGCGGCTCGGACTTCATCAGCCAATAGGCCATGAGGTTTAGAACTCCACGCCGGTGGTGTTGATGGCAATGCGCCAGCGCTTGACTTCGTAGCTCTCGAAAACCCCGGCGGGCACGAAGGGGTCGGCTGCGGCCAGCGCCTCGGCTTCGGCAAGCGTTTCGGCTTCGAACACGACGATCGAGCCTTCCGGCTGCTCTTCAGCGTTGAGCAACGCGCCCGCAAAAACCAACTTCTTGCCCAACGAGTTGAGGTGTTCGAGGTGAACCGGACGAGTATCGAGGCGCTTCTGCAGCGCGCCGGGCGCGTCCTTGGCGATCATGGCGTAGAGCATTTCAGTGTTCCCTCTTGAGCGGGCGGGACATCAGGCCCGCAACGATAGTGGCAATGTCGGCGCGGCCGGCAACAAAGGCGTCGACGGCATCGATCAGTGGCGCATCGACATCGAGGCTTTTGGCAAGCGCTGCTGCAACCGGCGCGGTGGCGACGCCCTCGGCGAGCTTGGCGCCGCTTGCAAGAATTTCGTCCGTCAGCCGCCCAGCGCCGAGCGCCATGCCGAATTGATAGTTTCGCGACTGAACCGAGGTGCACGTGAGCGTGAGATCGCCGAGCCCCGCAAGACCGGTCAACGTGTGCGCGGAGCCGCCTAGGGCATGGACCATGCGGGCCAGTTCGGCATAGGCGCGGGCGATCAGCGCCGAGCGTGCCGAAGCGCCAAGGTTTGCGCCTTCGACTGCGCCACAGGCCAGGGCGTAGACGTTTTTAAGAGCCCCGGCGATTTCGACCCCGATACGATCATCGGCGGCATAGGGGCGAAACGTCGGGCCAGCGAGCGCGGCAGCAAGATCTGATGTCAGGTTAGCGTCGTCGCCCGCGAGGGTGACCGCGGTAGGCCGTCCGGCCGCGACATCGCCGGCAAAGCTGGGGCCGGAGAGCACGAAGCCGAGCGCCGCGGGCGCCATATCGGCGAGAATCTCGCTCTGCCGCGCGAGGGTGCCAGTCTCAAGGCCCTTCGCCGAGAGAATGACCGGCTTACCAGCCAGCAAATCTGCATTCAGCGATGTAAGCAGTGTTCGCGTCGCTTGTGCGGGCACGGCAAGAATAAAGATGTCGGCCTCGACCGGCGTAGTACTAGCGGTGACCGTGTCGAGCAGCTCCTGGCCGGGCAGGGCGGCTTCATTGCGATGTAAGCGATTGATCGCCTCGACCTGTTCGGCGCTGCGCAGAACAAGTGTCACCGGTCGTCCGGCCATGGCCGCGGCCTGCGCCAACGCGGTGCCCCAGGCGCCACCACCGATGACTGCGACGCTTTCAAGCCGCATCGGACTTCACCCGCATATCATCGTCCTGCAGCGGCCAACGCGGCCGCGCAGCAATGGTCAGCTTGTCGGTGTCGCCCAGCGCAAACCGTTCGGCGCCGGCCCAGGCGATCATCGCGCCATTATCGGTGCAAAGCGCGATCGGTGGCACGATGAGTTCCGCGCCGACGCGGTTGCATAGTAAGTCCAGCACCGAGGCGATTTCGCGGTTAGCCGCGACACCACCGGCTACGACGAGGCGCATAGGTTGACCCGGAAAGAGGCTGGAAAACTTTTCAAGCGCCTGGCGGGATCGGGTCTCGATGATGAACGCCACCGTGCTTTGAAAACTTGCCGCGATGTCAGCGACGTCAACATCGCTGAGCGGCGCCAAGGCTTCGGCCTGCAGGCGTACGGCGGTCTTTAGGCCGGAGAATGAAAAATCGAGCCGTTCTTCGCGCAACAGCGGTTTTGGGAACTTGAACCTGTGGCGATCGCCAGTTTTGGCGGTCCGCTCGACCGCGGGGCCGCCAGGATGGCCGAGCGACAAAAGCTTAGCTACCTTATCAAACGCTTCGCCTAGCGCATCGTCGATCGTGCCGCCCCAGCGCTGGTAGTCGCCCACGCCGCGCACCAGCACGAACTGGCTATGTCCGCCCGAAACCAGCAGCATCAAATAGGGAAATTCAACGCCATTGGTTAGCCGCGCCGTCAGCGCATGGCCTTCGAGGTGGTTTACGCCGATCAGCGGTTTGCCGAGCGACGCCGCCAGTGCCTTGGCCGTCGTCAGCCCCACAAGCACGCCGCCTATCAGGCCCGGGCCAGCGGTGGCCGCAACAGCATCAACATCCGCGAGGCCAATCTCCGCTTCGTCGGCGGCCTGAGCGATAATATGGTCGAGCCACTCGACATGGGCCCGCGCGGCAAGCTCGGGCACGACGCCGCCAAAGGCCGCGTGCTCATCGAGCTGGCTGCGGACGACGTTGGAACGAATGGTACCGTGACCGGATTGATCCCGCACGACGATGGCAGCCGCGGTTTCATCGCAGCTTGTCTCAATTCCAAGAATTATGGCTTGCGCTTGCCCGGTCACGACGAACTGGTCTACTCCGAAGAAAGAAGCGGCGCGATGCCTTCGCGGTCCGCGCACCAACTGTCCATTGGCCTATACTAGGACGGAGCCAGAATGCAATCGCCAGCCCCCTTCGCCCGGATCGGAACACGCGGCAGTCCATTGGCTCTGGCCCAGGCAAAACTCGTGCGCCGCCTGTTGTGCGAGGCCCATGGCGTCGGCGAAGATGAGATTGCAATAGAAGTCTTTTCGACCGGCGGTGACCGTAGCCAGGCGGCCAATGTCGAGCTCGCAACCATTGGCGGCAAGGGCGTCTTCACCAAGGAAATCGACGACGCGCTGCTCGCTGGCCGCATCGATATCGGCGTTCATTCGAGCAAGGATGTTGCGACGGGCATGCCAGAGGGCATGGCTTTAGCCGCTTTTCTCGAGCGCGAAGACGTGCGCGACGCTTTTCTCTCGGTCAAAGTGCAGTCGATCGACCATCTGCCCGAGCGGGCCCGCTTCGGCACATCCTCCATTCGCCGCGCCGCGCAGGCGCTGCGTCTGCGGCCCGACCTCGAAATCGTGCCGTTCCGCGGCAATGTGCATACGCGGCTCAACAAACTGCTTGAGGGCGTCGCCGACGCGACCCTCTTGGCCATGGCCGGCCTCAATCGGCTCGAAGAGGCCCATCGGGCGACGGCCATTCTCGATACCCAAAATTTCATGCCTGCCCCGGCGCAGGGCGCAATCGGGCTCGCCGTGAGAAGCGATGATGAGCGTTTCCGCTCCGTTGTTGCGGCGCTCGATCATGCTGCGACGCACGCCGCTATTCTGGCTGAGCGCACCATGCTTGCCGTGCTCGATGGCTCTTGCCGCACGCCCGTCGGCGCGTTCACGTCCGGTACTGGTGCTGGTCTCACCCTCACGGGCGAAATTCTGAGCCTCGATGGGCAGACGAGTTTTCAGGCCGAAGCCAGTGGCGCGACGCCAGAGGCGCTGGGCGAAAAGGTCGGCAAATCCCTCCTCGAACAGGCCGGTCCCGATTGGGTCCGCCAGTGGATGGCCTAGATGAAGATGCTCGTTACCCGTCCTGAGCCCGATGCACAGGCCACGCAGGATCGTCTCGCCGCTCTAGGCATCGCCTCAGAAGTAGCGCCGCTTCTCACCCGGCATGTGCTCGACTTCAATCTGCCGGCGCTGTCCGGCTTTGCCGCGCTCGCCATAACCAGCACCAATGCTCTCCGCGCCCTTGAAGAAAAAGGATTGCTCGCGGCTCTCAGCCATCTGCCGGTCTACGCTGTGGGCGATCGGACTGCCCACGAAGCGCGCAGCCTTGGATTTACGGATGTCGTCAGCGCCGGCGGCACCTTTGAGCGTCTTTCGACCATGCTGGCGCTGGCCCGGCTCGACGGCCCGGTGCTGTATCCGGCCGGCAAGCATCTGAGCGGCGACCTCGCACACGCCCTCGCGGCCCATGGCATCATGGTCGTCACCGCAACAGTCTATGACATGGTCGCTGAGGCAGATTTTCCTGAAGATGTTTTGGCGCGAATCAAAGCCGGAGAATTTGCCGCCGCACTCATCTATTCGCGGCGCACGGCGGAGATTTTCGCGTCGGTTCTCAACGAGCGGCTTGATGCGGCACAAAAGCGCGACCTTGCGCTCTTTTGTCTCTCAGAAAATGTCGCTCAGCCATTGATCGAAAGCCATTTCACTCGCGTTCATCTGGCGGATAGGCCCGACGAAGAAGCAATGATGTCGCTGGCATTGGCTTTTGCCCGCGAGCAAACTGGGTCATGATCGGGAAAGGCAAAAGGAAAGCACATGGCTGATCCCAAGGACAAGGCAAGCGCTCCCCCCGAAACCAAGCCCGCCGGCAACAAGTCGGCTGCGGTGAAGCCGCCGGTGCTTGAAGGCAAGGCGCGCCCGGCTGGCGCGACGCCTGCGACCCCCGTGGTGAAGCCTGGGCCGGACAAGGTCGATGCGGCAAAGCCCGAAGCCTTGAAGCCAGAACCTGCCACGGTCGAGCCGGGCAAGCCCGAATCAGCCAAGCCGTTTGGCCCGGAAAAAAAGCTCGATCCGCTCACCTCTGGAGCAGCAACAGGCGCGGCCAAATCCGACCTGCCGAAATCCGATCCAAAGCCCACCCCGCCGCCAGTCGCGCCTAAGCCGCAAAACACCAGCAGCGGTGGTTCTGTATGGCTCGCCGGCCTCGTCGGTGGCGTGATCGGTCTTGGCGCCGCCTATGGTCTCGCGGTTGCTGGCTATTGGCCGGCGCCCGCTACGCCGCAGCAAGATCCGCGGATCGCCCAGGTGTCGTCGGCCCTGCCTGAATTGCAGACCGTTACGTCCACTCTTCAGGACGAGTTGGCCCGGCTCAATGAGCGTGTGTCGAGTGTCGAAGCAGGCGCTGGCACTCAAGCGGCCGAATCAACGGGACCGGGAACGGACCAGTTGGCAACCGACCTCGCCGCGCTGACCGCGCGGGTCGAAAGTCTGTCCTCTACGCCGCAGGCTCAACCGCAGGAAGCGGCTGAAAATGCCGCTGCCATCGCCAGCCTCCAAGCCGATCTCGCGACCCTTCGCCAAAACGCCGCGCAGACGCGCAGTGAGCTCGATACGGTTTCGGGAAAAATCAGCACTCTTGAAAGCGATGTTAGCGCTGGCACCGCGGCCGAAGCGGGGCAGGCCCGCCTGCCGCTGATCGTCTCGGGCTTTGATTCGGCCTTTGCAACGGGCAGTGCCTTTGATGCCGAAGTTGCAGCGCTCCGTCAGGCATTGCCCAATTTCGATGTACCGCAGACCATCCTTGCCAATGCCATGACCGGGCTCAAGCGGCCCGATCTCGTCAAACGCGATTTCGATGCCGTCCTGCCCGATATCCTTGCCGGCCGGCCGACGCCCGCCAATGCCGGATGGCAGGAATCTGCCGGTGATTGGTTCCGCGGCATCATCGCCCTGCGCCCAACCGAGGCTGTGGATGGCGAAGGGCCAGAAGCGACCGTCGCCCGGCTCGAAGGCGCCATCAACCGCGGCGATTTCATTGCCGCCAAGACCGAATTCGACGCCTTGCCCGAAACCATGCGCGCTGCCGCCGGTAGTGTCGGCGATGATATTGCCAATCAGGCCGCGGCGCAGGGCTTCATCGCAGATCTCCGCCAGGCTGCTCTCACCGGAGGGAACGGGGCATGATCCGTCTCGCGCTCTGGATCATCGGCAGTCTCGTCATCGCCGCCATTGCCGCATGGCTCATGGCCTTGCCGGGCACGCTGACGCTTGAACTTGCCGGCTATCGCATGCAGCCCCGGCTCGGCACAGCGGTCGTCTTGCTGCTCCTTGCCGCAGCGCTCGTCATTCTGGTCTGGGCTCTGGTGCGGCGGATTATCGGCGCCCCTCGCGCCATGGCGCGGCGGCGGGCGATCCGCCGGCGCGAGCAGGGCGTCGAAGCCCTTTCGGATGCCGTCATTGCGCTCCAATCGGGCGACCCAGCCCGCGCCCGGCTCCTTGCGCGCGAAGCGCAAGCGCGCCTGCCTGATAATAGCGCCGCAAAGCTCCTCGAAGCGCGCGCCGATCTTGCCGTCGGTGATATGCCGGCTGCGCGTGAACATTACCGGGCGCTCATCGCCAGCGACAAGACGGCCCTTGCCGCCTTGACCGGACTTTACGATCAGGCCCGTGCGCAGCAGCGGCCCGAAGCCGCCCTGACCTTTGCGCGCAAGGCAATGAGCCTATCGCCCGAAAGCGGTTGGGCTGCGGAAGCGGTGTTTGACGATCTGGTGCAGCGTGGCCAATGGGCCGAAGCCGTCGCCATGGTCAATGGCGAGGCGCCCTCGGGCCGCGAAGGCCGGGCGAAGAAGCGCCGCCGCCAGGCCGTGATCGAAACCGCGCGCGCTCGCCAGAGCGAAGCCAGCCAGCCCCTCATGGCGCTCGAACACGCGCTTACAGCCCTCAAACTCCTTCCCGATTTTGTACCGGCTGCCCTGATCGCCGCACGCATCCAGATCAGCCAGGGCGAAAGCCGCAAGGCGATGAGCCTCCTGCGCCGCATCTGGCGGGCCACGGGCCATCCCGATGTCGCCGCTCTTTATACTCATGCCCAGCCCGGCGCCTCGGCTGTCGATCGTTTAAAGCGGGTCCGAGAAATCATCGATATGCCACCAGAGCATCGCGCAGCCGCCATGGCCATGGCCCGTGCCGCCGTGGATGCCTATGACTGGCCGCTCGCGCGCGACGTGTTGATGCCCTATGTCGGGCCTGATCTGACTCAGGGTGTCGCGAGCCTGATGGCCGAGATCGAAGCGGGCGAGAGCGGGGATCAGGGCAAGGCGCGCGAATGGCTCGCCCGGGGCCTCCGCGCCGCGCGCGATCCCGCCTGGACGGCCGATGGTCTTGTTAGCGACGAATGGGAGCCGATCTCGCCGGTTACTGGCAAGCTCGACGCATTCGAATGGAAGGTGCCCGTCACGAGCAATGCTCGTCCGGCGAGCCTGCCACCGGCGCTTCCTGTCGAGCCGGCAGAATTGTCGCCCAAGACGCCTGCCTTGCCTCTTGCATCAGCTGAAAACCAACAGTAAAAGACCCACCATCCGCCGCGGCCTCGAGCCCGGTTGGCGCCGCTTTAGCTCAGTTGGTAGAGCACATCATTCGTAATGATGGGGTCAGGTGTTCGAGTCACCTAAGCGGCACCACTTCCTAAAAATCCTCAGATTTCGGCCAGTTCTGCGCGTGCGCTTTCATAGGCGTGTCGGGCCGAAGCCTTGATGCGCAGCTGCGCGCCTTGCTTGATCGTCTGCGAAAAGAGCTGGCTGCGCTCCTCTGCCGTCGAGAGGAAGAACGGAAAGCGCTCGGCGACGCGGGTGCGGATCGATTCGACCGTAGCGCCGAGAAGCGTCACCGGGAAATGAAGACCGGGATAGGCACGCACTTCGCTCATCGGTACCGAACCGAAGACGCGCTTATAAAAAGCGCCGTGCTCTGGCCGCACGATGGCCAGCGTCTGGTCGGCATGAAAATGCACCGAAGCCATGGCGGCGACGCGGAGCGTCAGGAAGGGCAGGGCTGGATAGGCGAGCGAAGCCTCATAGTCCGCCGTAAACCGGCTCGGATCGATAAAGCTCATGCCCTCGTCGATCAGCGGCTCCAGGATGTCTGGAAAGACCTTCATGCTCGGCGACCGGCGGTGGTCTGCTGTCAGGTGATGCAGCCTGATCGAACTGACCAGTTCGCCCTTGATATAGACGCCAAAGCTCATGGCATTGGCGGTTTCGTCGAGATCGTCGATGCAGATCTCTTCGGCATTGTGGTCCATAAACCCCTCGCGCCGATAGGCGCGGTAGCGCAGCTTATAGATCGGGTCGTCAATGACGCCGGCATCGACCCGGGCATAGCTCACGTCATCGAGAATATCGATCAAGGCGCCGGAAAAACGCGAGGGTATACCCGCGCGGGCTGCAGCCGCGCTGTCTTTGTCGATCGCCATGCTGCCCGCCCCTGAATACGAATAAATACGAGGTTAACAATGTGTTAACGCGTATCCAAAGGCGACAATGCCGGTATAGTTAATATACGAGCTTTGCCTTAGGTATTTGTGGAAACAAGCCGCAGCGGTACCACGGTTTGACGGGAATGCTGTCGTTCCAGCAGCCGTGAAATGGCGTCGTAGCTCAGCGGTGCGCCATAAAGGAAGCCCTGAATCAGGTCGACCTCGGTGTGTTTGGTGACCAGTTCGAGCTGACGCTCGGTCTCGACGCCCTCGATCGTCGCGACGAGGTCGAGGTCCTTGCCCAGTTTGACCACATTGGCGAGGAGCTTGAGCGCCTTGTCGTCGCTTTCGATATCATCGAGGAACGAGCGGTCAATCTTGAGTTTGGTAAAGGGCAGGGCGCTGAGATAGCTCAGGGACGAGTAGCCCGTGCCGAAATCGTCGAGCGCGATGCCGACGCCACGCTTTGAAAGCTCGAGCAGGGCGCTCGCGGCCGCGTCGCGCTGCTGGATGACGGTGGTTTCGGTGACTTCGATTTCGAGTCTCTCTGGCGAAAGTCCGGCCTTATCGAGCGCGTCGGTCACGAGCTCGCTGACATCGCAGGAGCGGAAATCGCGCGCCGAAATATTGACGGCGACGCGCATGTCATCGGGCCAGGTGCGGCAATCCTGGGTGGCTTTTGCCAAAACGAAGCGGGTGAGATCGGTGATCATCCCAGTGTCTTCGGCGATCGGAATGAACACGGCCGGCGAAATGGCGCCAAGTGTTGCATGCTTCCAGCGCGCCAGTGCTTCGCAGCCGACGACGCGGTTTTCGCGGGGATCGACGATCGGCTGGTACGCCAACTGGATTTCACCATCGGCAATGGCGGCCTTGAGGTCGATCTTGAGCTGCTGGCGGAGCTGATATTCGGTGTCCATGCGTGCATGGAATTGGACGATCCGGTTTTTGCCGCCCGATTTCGCGGCGTTCAGCGCGAGGTCGGCCTTGATCATCAACTGATCGAAATCATCGCCACGGTCGGTCGACGACACCGAACCGAGGCTGACATTGATGGTCAGTTCGCGGCTTGGCAAGCGGTAGGGCACTTGCAATGCCGCGACGACGCGACGCGCATCGGCTTCGATGACATCCTCATTGCCGTGCGAAATGAAGAAGACGATGAACTCGTCGCCCCCGAGCCGCCCGACGATGGCATCGCGCGGCAGGACGGCCGGCAGGCGCAAGCCGACTTCCTCGAGCAATTGATCGCCTGCCAGATGGCCGAGCGTATCGTTGATATGCTTGAAATCATCGATATCGAGGATCAGCAGCGCTGCAATCCCGGGCTCGATCTCGTCGAGCCGCGCTTCGAGTGCGCCCTCCACCAGTTCGGCAAAATGCGCCCGATTGGGCAGGCCGGTGAGCGCATCGAACCGGGCCATATGGCTGATCCGTTCTTCGGCCGCGATACGGTCCGAAATATCTTCGAACAGCAGGACGACCTTGGCGTCGCGCGAGGAAATCGAGGCTTCGAAATATTGTCCGGCGCGATTGCCGATCAATACCTTGCCGCTTGCGCCCGTCTCGATCAGCACCAGCATGCGCCGCGCTGCAGCGGAGGTCAGCGCACCGGTTTCAAGCGCGTGATCAAAAAGTTCGTAAAGCGGGCAGCCGAGCCAATCTGCCGGCTCATCGATGCCAAACGCTTCGAGCGCGCTGTCATTGGCCACCTCGATCAGGCGGTTCTGGTCCAGCATCAAAAGGCCATGGGCCAGCGTATCAAGCGCGGTATCAAGCTGCACCGCCAAGGCCGAGGCCGTCGTGCGGCCATGCACCGCCCGGAGCAAGACATCGCGCGAATTGCCCGCAATCTTGCGCAAGGATACGAAGAACGGCAGCAGCAAGAGCGTCAGCAGCGCATAGAAAATATCGCCCGTCAGCAAAAGCCCGAGCGACATCGGCACGGCGATGAGGAGGACTTGGATGGTCATCAGCCGGTCGATGGCGAAATTGCGCTGGGCGACGCCAACCAGCACCGAAACCGAAACGCTCGCGGCCGTCAGTTCGGCAAAGGCATCATCGACGACCCAGAAACTGAGGAGACACCAGACGCCATAGACCGTGGCTATAGCGGCAGCCCCGATCGTGGCGCGGCCTTCCCAATAGATGGCGGTCTCGACGTCTTCGTCGCCAAGCTCCGCATCGGCAAAAGCCCGCATATCGAGGTGGCGAACCGCTCCGACGATGATGAAAAGCACCGCGATGCTGGCAAGATAGGCCGAACGCGATTCGAGCGCGGCGACCCCGGCGGCGAGTGCCGAGCCATAGGCGCCGAGCAGCATGGATAGCCTGTCGGCATAGAGCGAGCGGATCAACGACACATAGTCGATCGGCGGCAGCAATTTGTGGGCGGCTTGGAACATTGCGATCCGCCTAGGGCTCAACTGTTGAGGGCCCGTACCTTCGACTCCGGTCAAAAGGCATGGGCGGACGCCACAGGGCAGTGGCTTTTGGCCATTTCATCCTTGAAACGACCGACCTCTCGTGACGTGTGAGACAACGCGGATCTGGTTAAGATCGCCTTGAATGTGACGCACGGCTTGAACTCTTGTCCGACTTTCCCGTTGCGAAGGTGAACCATGTCTTAAAGATCGGCAGAGAACGAGGACGAAATGAGCCAGCGTTTGTCAGCAGCAGAGGTCGAGACGGCGAAATCCAAGCTCGAGGGCTGGACGGTCGACGCCGAAGGCAAGACGCTTAGCCGCAGTTTCACGTTCAAGACATTTACCGAGGCTTTTGGGTTCATGGCCCAAGTGGCGCTGTTCGCTGAAAAGGCCGAGCACCATCCCGATTGGTCCAACAGCTACAACAAGGTCGAGATCACTCTCTCGACCCATGACGCCGGCGGCCTCACGCAAAAGGACGTCGATCTGGCTGAAAAGATCGGCGCCATCGCCTGATCGGCCCCTCTCAATGGAAATTGCGGCCCTTGGGCATGGCGGCATAGGCGCGGCGACGCGCCAGTTCGATCTCGCGAATGGCGTTGCGATCCCGGCTATGGCTGCCCGGCGGGCCTGATTTTCCTTCGTCGGCCCGCGCCACGACCTTATCGCCAAAGTCCTTGCCGTGAGACAGGTCGAGCAATTGCGGGGTCATGTCCTCCAAATCGTCGGCGATGATATGGACAACGATCCCCTCGCGCTGCACTTGGCCTTTTACGGCCAGCATCCGGCTCGACAGCAGAATTTTGCGCATCCGGTCATTTTCGAACATTTTGGGCCAGACGACGATATTGGCGACCCCGGTCTCGTCCTCGAGCGTCACGAAGATCACCCCGCTTGCCGTCCCTGGTCGCTGCCGCACCAGGACAAGCCCCGCCACCTCGATCCGATGTCCCGGCGTCACCCCCATCAAATTCTGCGCCCGCGTCACCCCGCGTTCCTGCAACATCGGCCGCATGAATTCTACTGGGTGCCCCTTGAGGGATAGCGACAGCGTCGCATAGTCATGCACCACCTCCTCACCCGGCGCCATCAATGGCAGGCCCGCTGGCTCTTCCCTTTCGCTTTTGGCCGGACCAGAAGCAGCAAACAGCGGCAGCGTGTCCGCCCCGTGAGTTCCCACCAATCCCTTCACCGCCCACAACGCTTCGCGGCGATTGAGGCCCAAAGATGCAAAAGCATCGGCCCTTGCGAGTTTTTCGAGGCTGGCAATGGGCACGCCGGTCCTCAGCCACAGGTCTCGTATTGAGCTATAGCCCCCGCCCCGCCGCGCCAAAATGCGGTTGATGTCATTTTCGGCAAGGCCTTCGACAAAAGTCAGACCCAAGCGGATGGACTTATTGGACAGGATATCTCCGCGCATTTCGGCATGGCGCATCCAGACGCCATCGCCTGTGTCGCGGGTGCCTGGCTCAAGAATGGATTCGAGATGGGAAAAATTGATGTCGACGTCGAGGATCTCGACCCCATGCTCGCGCGCGTCGCGCACGATCTGGCTGGGCGAGTAAAAACCCATGGGCTGGGAATTGAGCAGTGCGCAGGCAAAGACATCGGGATAGTGGCACTTAAGCCAGCAGGAGGCATAGACAAGTAGGGCAAAGCTCGCCGCATGGCTTTCGGGAAAGCCATACTCGGCAAAGCCCTGGATTTGGGCGAAGCAGTTCTTGGCAAATTCTGGCGGATAGCCGTTTGCCTCCATACCTGCCAAGAATTCGTCGCCGAATTGGGCGATCTTGCCGGTGCGCCGCCAGGCAGCCATGGCGCGGCGCAATTGGTCGGCCTTGCCGGGCGAAAAGCCAGCCCCGACGATCGCGATCTGCATCGCCTGTTCCTGAAACAATGGAACTCCCAGTGTGCGTTCCAGCACCCCTTTGAGCTTGTCGTTATAATAGACCGGCTCTTCGAGCTTTTGCCGCCGCCGCAAATAGGGATGCACCATGTCACCCTGAATGGGTCCGGGGCGAACGATGGCGACCTCGATGACTAGGTCGTAGAATTTTTCGGGCTTGAGCCGGGGTAGCATCGACATCTGCGCCCGGCTTTCGATCTGAAAGACCCCCAGCGTGTCGGCCCGCTGGATCATGGCATAGACACGCGCCTTGTCCATCGGGCCCTGGCCCGTCTCCTCGGAGAGAAGATCAACCAGTTGCAGGTCCTTCTTATAGTGGACATGCATGAGCTCGAAAGCACGCCTGAGGCAGGAGAGCATGCCGAGCGCCAGGATATCGACCTTGAGAATGGCCAAAGCGTCGATATCGTCCTTGTTCCATTCGATGATGACGCGGCTGTCCATCGCGGTCTTGCCAATGGGCACGAGGCTTTCAAGGCTATCGCGGGTGATGACGAAGCCGCCGACATGCTGGCTCAGATGACGTGGAAAGCCGCGCAGGACTTTGACCACCTCGAACATCTGGGCCAGCACGGGATCGTCCGGGTTAAGCCCGATATTGCCAACGCTCTTGAGGTCGACGCCTGACCCCCAGCCCCAATGCAGCTGGTTGAAGGCGCTGATCGTATCTTCAGAGACACCGAAAACCTTGGCGGTCTCGCGTATGGCGCTTTTGGATCGGTATGTGATGACATTGGCCGTCAGGCCGGTGCGCCGTCCGCCATATTTCTGGTAGACATATTGCATCACCTCTTCGCGCCGCTCGTGCTCGAAATCGACGTCGATATCGGGTGGCTCGTCGCGCTCGGTCGAAATGAAACGGCCAAAGACGAGATTGCCGGTTTCCGGATTGACCTCGGTGATATGAAGACAAAAGCAGACGCTGGAATTGGCCGCCGAGCCGCGGCCCTGACACAGTATTTTGCGCTCCTCGCGGGCGAAGCGGACGATGTCGTGCACGGTCAGGAAATAGGCTGCGTAGTTTTTGTAGCCAATCAGGCAAAGCTCGGACCAGATCGACCGCTTGATGCTGTCGGGCAGGCCTTTGGGGAATCGCTTGGCGGCGCCTTCCCAGGTTAGGCGTTCCAGCGTTTGTTGCGCCGTCTCCCCATTGCCCACCGTCTCTTCGGGATAATTGTATTTGAGCTGATCGAGCGAAAAGCCGATGCGCGCGATAAAGCGTTGTGTTTCCCCAAGGGCCTCGGGATGTTCAAGGAAGAGCCGCGCCATTTCCTCAGGCGGCTTGAGATGGCGTTCGGCATTGCGTGTCAGCAAAAATCCGGCATCCTCAAGGGGCACGTGCTCGCGAATGCAGGTGACGACATCGAGCACCATATGCCGGTCCGGCTCGTGATAGGCCACGTCATTGCTGGCGATCATGCGTGCGCCATGTCTTTTGGCGAGAAAATCGATCCGGTTAAGCCGTGCCCGGTCCTTGCCATCGAGCCTTGTGGCACCCGCGACCCAGACTCGATTGGGTGTTTCGGCGACGAGGCGCTCCAAGGTGCGTTCGGTCAGTCCCCAATTTTCTTCATCGGGCACGAGGATGAAAAGCTGCCCTTGGGCATAGTTTTCGAGCGGGCCTTGTTCTTGGGTGGAGGCAGGATCGCTGAACCCGAAGAGATCGCCAAACCTCAGGTCGGGATTGCCTTTTTCACCGCGCTTGTTGGCTACCGTCAGGAGCTTGCAGAGCCGTCCATAGGCCACCCGGTCGGTTGGATAGGCGACGATATCGGGCGTGCCGTCTGAAAAGCAGAGCCGGACCCCAACAAGATAACGGAAAGCAGGGTTGATATCGCCCCTGTCGCGGGCTGTTACGTAGCCGCGCACCACCCCGGCAAAGCTGTTGCGGTCGCACAGTCCGAGCGCGTTGAGTCCCAGATGCATGGCGCCAGCCACCAGCTCTTCGGGATGTGAGCCGGCGCGCAGGAAGGAAAAATTACTGGTGGTAATAAGCTCTGCAAAAGCGGGCGGAGAATTTCGGGTCGGTGTCTGGCCCGGCTTTCTCCGCTTGAGGGTGATGACCTCGCTCATGCGAAAAATCCATGCAGATACCAGCTGGGATGGACCGGACCGCCATAAAGCCCCAGGCGAAACACCCAGAAACGGTGACCGTCCCGATCTTCGACCACGTAATAGTCGCGCATGCCGGTCACCGGATCGAAAAGCGGCAGATCCGGCTGATAGGGCAGGGGTTTTGGGATTTCCCCCGGCTCTGGCTTTTCAGGCTTGGGGTCAGGCGCGAGCTTGAGCTTTTCTCGGCGCCGCCACCATTCGGCGCTCAGCCGCTCGGGTCCCGCTGCCTTGACCAGGCGATATTGCTGGCGACGCCAGATCATGGAGGCGGGGAGGCCATCGGGCACTTCGGCATTGATGGCGACAAGTTCAGGCATGGGCAAAAGGCGCAGAGGCCGTTCAAGATCGGGCTCTTCGTTGGCCATCTTCTGATATCGGCCCAGAACCGGCACGAGGCGAGCGGCCCGCTCCGGCACATGGCTTTTGATCAGTTCGGTTTTCAGTACGGCGATCGCGCCCAGCCGGCTCGCGAGCCGATCGGTCAATTGATCGAGCATATCGGCGCCGGACCCAATCGAGAAAGCGCCAAGCTGGGTGGCATCGAGCCTATCGAGTGAACTGGCAGCGAGACGCACCACGTCGATGCCAAAACCGGGATCATAATTCTCCTCGCTCAGCCTCTCGGCCCGATGCTTGAACATATTGGCGATGTGGAGGGGATCGCGCGTTACCCGCCCGGCATTGAGCGAGAGCGTCATGACCTTATGGTCGACGCGATAAAGGAAAAGATGAAAAGCCTGAGCGCCTACACCGTCCTCTTCGAGATGGCGTGCGAGGTCCTGGGCCAGATCCCGGGCGGTCAGTAAAACATCGTCGAGTTGGGAAATCGGCTCGGGAAATTTGCGCTCGACAAAATGCTCGCTCACCGGTAGGCGCGGCACCATGCGCTCTTCGATAAGGCCATAGGCCTGGTCGAGGCGAATGATAAGGGAGGCTCCAAACCGCGCAAGCATCGGCTTTCGAGGCCGATGGCGTAATTCGCCTATGGTTTTGAGCCCCATCTGGTTCAGAAGCGAAAGCTGGTTTTCCTGGAGCCGCAATGCGGCAATCGGCAGGAGATCAAGGCTCTGGTCGAGATCATGGGGTTCGATCACCCGATTGGGCGCGAAGTGGCTCAAGCCCCAGGCGCCGCCAATGGTCGAGGCAACAGCGCCATTGACGGCGTAGCCGAGGGCGCGAAGCCGGGCCACCAGCTGATGCAGCATTTTGCGCTCGCCACCGAACAGATGATCGACCCCGGTGATATCGAGAACGAGATCGCCATAGGGCTTGCTGTCTTTCATCACGCCAACCAGTGGGCTGGCATTGGAGTGCCAATCGGCAAAATCGGCAAAGGCTTGGGTAAAAAACTCAGCCTCATAGGGCAGAACCGTCAGATGCGGCAGCAAGGCTCTGGCATCGGCAAGGCTCTGGCCAAGGCGAAGACCTTCGCGGATGCCTTGAGGGTCGAGCGCGGCAAGCCTCAAGCCGCCGCGGATCTTTTCATAAAGCGCCAGCGGTGGCTTGAGAGCGGGATCGCGCCGCTTGAGATAGTCCGTTGGCCAAAAAGGCAGGGTGAGGACGAGAAACCGGCGGTCGCGCAGCAGGCCGGGATAGACCGTCTTTCCAATCGGGGAGAGAGTTGAAGCCATTTTCCGTCCACTCGAGGACCCAATCCATATTGCGCCGGATGGCGATGCCCTTTTCCAGTTCGAGCCGCCATCGAGCAGCCCCGGGGGCTCTTTCATCGAACGGCCTTCGGCCGGATCGGTGTGGACTTAAGCGCCATCGCACATGCGCGGCGCTGGCCTGCCGCTCGGTGCCGTAGCGCAAGAGAAAGAGAGACGTGCCGCTTTCGGCCGTTCGCAGGCTGAGCCGGCGGCTCGCCGTAAAGTCGAGGGGTTCAGGATGCGCCCCGATATCGGCAACGATGCCGGCAACGGCGCGACAGGCGAGCGCCTCCTCGGCGACCCACAAAAGGTCGCGCATGTCATTGGCCCGCACGAGGATCAGCTGGTCGGGATCAAAGCCGAAAGATTTTAATCCCGGTCCATAGGGCAGGCCAAAGGTTTGTCCGTCCTTTTCCAGCTGCAGGTACAGCACGGCCATGCGCTTGGCGGTCAGCAGTGTTTTCGCCTGTCCCAGCGCAAAGCCGAGACTGGCGCCACCATTGCGCAAGGCATCGGTAAAAATCTCCTGCATTAGCCCACCCGAGAGACGTGGAAAGCTGCCATCGTTAGTATCGAGCGACCGGTCCGGCGTCTCCGCCAGCGCCGGTTTTCTCTCGATATCGGCAATGGTGTCCCGCAGCGCGGCGAGGCGCTGTTGGTGATCGGGGGCTGGCATGATGTGACCGCTTATGTGAACAAAACAGGAACATGGTGACTCAAGCCAGAACAAGAGTCGAGTCCCTTTTCGGTTCCGTCTAAAGGAATCAGTGTGGCCAAGCTGCATCAGGCCGGGTCAAGAGCACCTCGGGCCCAAATCTCATCATTGAGGGAACCAAGGTTCTGCCTCAGTCTTTCCTCGCTGGCTCCCGCCACATCGTCCTGATTCTTTTTCCCCGGCAAGAGGCGTGCTGCCATGTTCGAGGCCCTGACCCGTCTGTTTGGCAAGACCGAGCAATCGTCGGACCCCAATGATCCAAAGCTCTCAGTCGCCGCGCTTCTCGTGCATCTGGCGGCGGTCGATGGCTCGATGAAGGATGAGGAGCGCCAGGTCATTCGTGGCGCCTTGATGGATCACTATGATCTCGACGAGCCAAACGTCGATCGGCTGATCAAACAGGCCGCCTTGCGCGATGCCGAGGCGGTGGATTTTTATCACTTCACCTCGGGCATTACCCGCTTATCGATGGAAGACCGGATCGAGATCATCCGCATGATGTGGACCGTGGTCTTTGCCGACAAAGAGAATCACGAGCTTGAAGACAATATGGTCTGGCGCATCGCCGAATTGATCGGCGTGTCGAGCCGCGACCGCACCGTGCTGCGCAACCAGGTCCGCGGACAGAAAAAGGCCGAGACCGAGGATGAATCCGCTCAATAGGCGGTAAACTTGCCGATCACTTCGGGCTCGTCGGTGGCGCAGTTGAAGTCGCCGGCCTTGTCGGCTGCGGCCCGCGCCAGTTCATTGGCATTGGGATTGGCCAGCGCATCGACATAGGCGATGTGACAGGAATTGCCTTCGGCGATCTGGGTCACGGCCAGGACCTGACCCTTGTCTTCTCCGGTCACCGTATCGGCCGTGCTGTAGCGTACGATGGTGGCGATGGGGAAAAAGTAACCCTTGGCATTGGAAAGGCGCCATTCGAGCTTGTTGCCGAGATTGTTGAAGGGCGGCAGGGTTTGCGCGCCGTTCGAGCTTTCGTCGGGATTGAACCCATAGCCGATCGAAAAGCGCAGGTCCCCTTCCTGCACTTTTATGGGAAACCCCTTATAGCCCGGACAGGCCCAGCTCGCGCCAAAGTCGTCGGCTTCGAGCACGAGGCATTGGTCGATATCGAGATCGGTATAGGCGCTGGTCATGCCCGATTGGGCGAAAGCGGGGCTGGCGCAGAGCGTCAGGGCGAGCAGAAGGGGATACCGCATGGATCAAGCGTCCTCGTTTGGCCTTGGCCGCTACATTGACCCAACCATTGTGCGCAAAACAAGATGAACCCGGCCTGAGCACCATTGCCGTTTACCCCAAGCGGCGGAAGCCTTCGCCTCGGCCGTTTTCCGGCTTGCCTTTGCCCGCCTTTGTCGGGCAGAACCCCTGTCGTTCAGCTTTCCCCCGACGAACCGGACATTCAGCCAAATGAACATCGACGCCATTCCGACCGGCAAGAACGTGCCCGACGACCTCAATGTCATCATCGAAGTCCCCTTGGGCGGCGAGCCGATCAAGTATGAAATCGACAAGGATAGCGGCGCATTGTTTGTCGATCGCTTCCTCTATACGCCGATGCGTTACCCCGGCAATTACGGCTTCGTGCCCCATACGCTCTGTGGCGATGGCGATCCGCTCGACGTCATCGTGATGAATTCGCGCCCCCTCGTGCCCGGCGCCGTGGTGCGCTCGCGCCCGGTCGGCGTCTTGTTCATGGAAGACGATGGCGGCCAGGACGAAAAGATCATCGCCGTCCCGGTCAGCAAGCTCACGCGCATGTATGACAACATCAAGGATATCGAGGATTTCCCCGAAATCCAGCTTGAGCGCGTGAAGCACTTTTTCACCCACTACAAGGATCTCGAGCCTGGCAAATGGGCCAAGATCGACCGGATCGGCAACCTCGCCGATGCGCGCAAGGTGATCCTCGACTCCATCGAGATGGCCAAAAACTCCAAGTAATTTTTGCGATTTGGGCGGGGCTTTGGTCCCGCCCTTTTTGTTTTATAGGCCGGGTCACACCACTCGGATGTCACCCCGGCCTTGAGCCGGGGCCCATCCCGAGATCTCAAGATGGATCCCGGCTCAAGGCCGGGATGACAGCCACTGTCGCACTATCTGCCCCCGCAAGCCGCTTGCCCAAATCAGCCTCTCGCGCCTAAATGGCAAAAATCCTGAGTAGGCTCAGTATGTCGCAACGCAGTGTCGTCGATCAACTTAGCTGGGCCGCCCGTCTTTTGACGCGCGAACGCGAAATCATGCTCGCGCCGATCGGGCTCAATCCGGCCTATGTGCCGGTGCTCCTCGCGCTTTCGTCAGGCGGCGCGCATACGCCAAAGGCGCTGTCCCAGGCCGCCGAAGTCGAACAGCCCACCATGACAGCCACCATCCAGCGCATGGAGCGCGATGATCTCGTCACCCGAAAAGCCAATCCCGACGATGGCCGTAGCGCCCTCATCACCCTGACCCAAAAGGGCTATGACCTCATCGCCGACATGGACCGGGCCCTCGGCGCCCTCAACGAGCTCCTGCTCGAACAATTCACCACCGCCGAGCGCGGCCAATTTCTAGAACTGCTGGGCCGCGTGGTCGCCGTGCTGGAAGTCCAGACGGGCCGGGCGGGGTAGGGGCGCAAATCTGCATTTTGTTCAGCGCAAAATGCTACCGCAAAATTCCAAAAACGATCACCCTCGTGCAGCGCACGAGGGTGATGCGTCGGGATCAGGCGAGTTCGGTTACGAAATTTTCGGTCGGGCGGCGGATCTTTTTGAGGCCGAGAAGCCAGTCACCTTCTTCGGCGCGATAGCCGAGCGGCAGGATGCAGACCGAGCGCAGGCCCTGTGCGGAAAGGCCGAGGATTTCGTCGAATTGGGCGGGGTCAAAGCCTTCCATCGGCGTCGCATCCACGCCTTCGAAAGCGGCCTGCGCGATCGACATGCCAAAGCCGATATAGGCCTGGCGCGCTGCGTGCTCGAAATTGGTCTGGGCATCGCGCGGCACATATGTCGCCTTGAGGCGCTCATAATAGGCGCTGAGGGTGTCGCTGCTCGCGCCGCGCTCGGCGACGGTCAGCGCCAGCATCTGGTCGATGCGCTCGGCGGTGTAATTATCCCAGGCGGCGAACACCAGAACGGCGGAGCCGTCGGTCAACTGCGCCTGGTCATAGGCGGCAGCGCGCAGTTTGGCGCGCACTTCGGGATTGGTCACGACGATGACCTGGAACGGCTGCAGGCCGCTCGAGGTAGGGGCAAGGCGCGCCGCTTCGACGATGCGGTCGACCTTGTCGGCAGCGACGGTCTTGGACGCATCCATCTTCTTGGTGGCATAGCGCCAGTTCAGTTTTTCAAGCAACATTTATCAAATTCCTAGAACGCGCGGCGCCGAACAGGCCTCGGAGGCAAGGCATCTGCAGGCAACCGCACGCCGCTACTTAGGGATCGCCATCCCAACGGCAAGAAGGCACCAAAAGCATACCGCTAGAGGCCAAACCGGTTCAGGGAGCATGGTTCAAAAGCGCTCTTCCACGTGCCCGCCAATGATGGCTCTGGCGGCAAACATCCGGCAGAAAGGCTGATTCCTCGGGCTTTTTACGAAGAATGGCGGGGGAATTTTCGCGTCATCACCGCAGGAGTGCGACGCCGCTGATGAGCCTCAACCCGCCCATTCCCTGCGCGCGCATTCCGGCCCTGCACCGGGAGCGCTTGTGAAAGGCGCGCTTTTTCTATATGGACCGCAGCGAAATGCGCCAGTTTGCCCTTTATGCAACTGGCGCTTCCTGTTTCCCGCATGATTTGGCCGTTCGCCTCGCTGCCGCTGGACCATGCCCAACGCCCCGGTGCCCATGTCCCTGCGCAATATTGCCATCATCGCTCACGTTGACCACGGTAAGACGACCCTGATCGACGTTCTTCTCAAGCAGTCCGGTTCTTTCCGCGAAAACGAGCGCGTTGAAGAACGCGCCATGGACAGCAACGATATCGAGCGCGAGCGCGGTATCACCATTCTTGCCAAGGTGACCTCGCTCCTTTGGAAAGACACCCGCATCAATATCGTCGATACGCCCGGCCACGCCGACTTCGGTGGTGAAGTCGAGCGCATCCTCTCCATGGTCGATGGCGTGGTCATCCTCGTCGACGCCGCCGAAGGCCCGATGCCGCAGACCAAGTTCGTGCTCGGCAAGGCGCTGGCCCAGGGCCTGCGCCCGATCGTTGCCATCAACAAGATCGACAAGTCCGACGAGCGCCACCTCGAAGTGCTCGAAGAAATCTTCGATCTCTTCATCGCTCTCGATGCGTCGCCAGAACAGCTCGATTTCCCGGTGCTTTATGGTTCGGCCAAGCAGGGCTGGATGGCTATGGAGCCAGAAGGTCCGAAGGAAAATCTTGGGCCGCTCCTCGACAAGGTTATCGAACACGTGCCAGAGCCCAGCGTCGAAGAAGGCGCGTTCCGCATGCTGGTCACGACCATCGAGCGCAACCCGTTCCTCGGCCGCATTCTGACCGGTCGCATCACCTCGGGCACCGTCAAGGCCAACGACCCGATCCACACGCTCAACCGTGAAGGCAAGGAAGTCGAAAAGGGCCGCGTTTCCAAGGTTCTCGCCTTCCGTGGCCTCGAACGCACTCCGGTCGATATCGGCGAAGCCGGCGACATCGTCGCTATTGCCGGTCTTGTCACCTCGACCGTGGCCGATACGCTTTGCGCCACCTCGGTGACGAAGCCCATCGCTGCCAAGCCGATCGATCCCCCGACCCTCTCGGTCACCTTCCGCATCAATGACGGCCCGCTGGCCGGCCGCGAAGGCGACAAGGTGCAGTCCCGCGTTATCCGTGAACGCCTGATGCGCGAAGCCGAAGGCAATGTCGCCATCAAGGTGACCCCGGGCGACGACAACGACAGCTATGACGTTGCCGGCCGCGGCGAACTTCAGCTCGCAGTTCTCATCGAAAACATGCGTCGCGAAGGCTTTGAGCTGACCATCGGTCGCCCAAAAGTCCTGATGCAGGATATCGATGGCGTCCGTCACGAGCCGATCGAAGAAGTCATCATCGACGTCGATGACGAGTTCACCGGTGCCGTCGTCCAGAAGCTCACCGAGCGCAAGGGCGAACTGACCGATATGCGTCCGTCTGGCGTTGGCCGTACCCGCATCCAGCTGCTGGTCCCGACCCGTTCGCTGATCGGCTACCAGCCCGAACTTCTGTCGGACACCCGTGGCACGGCGATCTTCAACCGCCTGTTCCACTCTTTCGTCCCGTTCAAGGGCGAACTGCCCGGCCGTCGCACCGGCGTGCTGATCTCGAACGGCACCGGCCAGTCCGTTGCCTTCGCGCTTTGGAACCTCGAAGATCGCGGCCCGATCATGATCGACGCTGGCGTCGACATCTATGAAGGCATGATCGTCGGCGAGCATTCTCGTGAGAACGACCTCGAGGTCAACGCGCTCAAGGGCAAGCAGCTCACCAATATCCGCACAACCTCCAAGGACGAAGCGGTGCGCCTGACGACCCCGAAGAAGCTGACCCTCGAACAGTCGCTCGGCTATATCGCCGAAGACGAATATGTCGAAGTGACGCCCAAATCGATCCGCCTGCGCAAGATCTGGCTCGATCCGAACGATCGCAAGCGCATGAGCCGCGCCTCGAAGTCGGCCTGATTGTTCAAGGGCCCCGCGGAAACGCCGGGGCCCTTTTTTTGCCCCTCACATCCTCTAACTGGCCTGAAACCCAAGGAGATTGCCGCATGACCGATTGGATTATCCAGACCATTTCCGAACTCGGATATTTGGGGATATTCCTCGTCATGCTGGCTGAATCGATCTTTCCGCCGATTCCGTCGGAGCTGATCATTCCCTTTGCCGGCTTTGCCGCCGCCAATGGCGATCTCAACCTTTTCGGCGTGCTGTTCACCGCCACCCTCGGCGCCGTCGTCGGCATGCTCCCCTGGTATTATGCCGGGCGCATTTTCGGGCTCGAGCGGGTCCGAACCCTCGCCGATCGCTTTGGCCGCGTCATGGCCTTCAATGCTGATGAGATCGATGTCGCCGTCAAATGGTTCACCCGCTTTGGGCCCATCATTGTGCTTTTCGGCCGCCTGATCCCCTTGATCCGTACGCTGATTTCCATTCCTGCCGGCCTTTCGCGCATGAGCCTGCCGGTCTTTCTCCTTGCATCCACTACCGGCGCCTTGATCTGGAATACCTTTCTCACCCTCTCGGGCTATATCCTCCACGAACATTACGACGCCATCGAAGTCGTGCTCGATCCCCTGAGCTATATCGTCCTCGGCCTCGTCGTCGTGCTCTACCTCGTCAAGGTCGCGACCTGGAAGCCAAGCCGCGCGCGCGTCTGAATTCGCATTTTGCAAAGCCGCTTCGCAATTTGCGAGGCGCGCCTCCTCGCAAAAAGCCAATATTCATAAGACCTTAATATCTGACCCCGGTTTTGCTGGCCCCGCCATCTGGCACGCTTCGTGCAATAGAGTGGGCATCCGGATCCTCGTACTGCTTACCGGATAGTCAGTCATTTGGGCCCTGCATCGCTTGCCCGGTGCGGGGCTCTGACTTTTTGATCCCTGGTGGTCGCGCTTCCGAGACGGAAAACCGGTACCCACTTTTCCTCGAAGCGCTCCGGTGCCCTTGTGAGTCGATGGCTAACCCACTAGATAAATCGGACCTTTTCTCGCGGAGACGCCAATGCGCGCCGTTCTCGATATCATCCTGATCCTCCTCCAGCTCTATTGGTGGGTCCTGCTCATCATGATCATCATGAGCTGGCTGATTTCGTTCAACGTCATCAATACCCGCAACCAGTTCGTCGAAGCGGTCTGGCGCGTGCTCAATCAGATGACGGACCCGGTGCTCCGGCCAATCCGCCGCATGCTGCCCAATTTCTCGGGCCTCGACCTCTCCCCGCTGGTCGCCTTCCTCCTGATCTTCTTCATCCAGTCGATCATCGGTTACTATATCTATCCCGCCGTGGTTCGTGCCGGCATCTAGCCCCTTTCGCCCGACGCCGGAGGGATTTTTGCTATCTCTCCGCGTCACGCCCAATGCCGGGCGCGACGCCATAGACGGCATAGAACAGCGCGATGATGGCACCGCCGTCCTCCGCCTCCGCGTGTCGGCCGTGCCCGACAAAGGCAAGGCCAACGCCGCCGTCCTGGCGCTCCTCGCCAAATCCCTCAGCATTCCCAAATCCAGCCTCACCCTGGTCAGCGGCGAACTTTCGCGCTTCAAGACCGTGCATGTGGTCGGGGACATCGACATTCTGGTCTCGCGCCTCAGCACTCTCGGATAGGGCCCAGAAGCGCCCGCGACAAACCGTCACACTTTCCAATTGCTTAACTCCCCAATCGCGCTAAGCTGACCCTTGGGAGGAGGTCCGCCGGAGGGCGGTTGCGGACCGGACACGGGGCAAAGCAAAATCCCCAAAAGAGCTGGCCAAGGCCGCGGCGGGTCTCGAATCTTATCATTCGAGGAACGTGTTTCATGGATCTGGCACTTTGGCTGATCGTCGCCTGCGGCGGTCTGTCTATCGTTTATGGCGTCGTCACCACCCAAAGCCTTCTCAAGGCTGATGCGGGCTCGGCGCGTATGCAGGAAATCTCCGCCGCCGTGCGCGAAGGCGCTTCGGCCTATCTCAAACGCCAATATACCACCATCGCCATTGTCGGCGTGGTCATCCTGATTGCCGCCTGGCTCCTGCTCGGCGTCCATGCTGCCATCGGCTTTCTGATCGGTGCCGTGCTTTCTGGCGCCGCCGGCTTTATCGGCATGAATGTCTCGGTCCGCGCCAATGTGCGCGTCGCCCAGGCCGCCATTTCCTCGCTCGGCAAGGGGCTCGATCTCGCCTTCAAGTCCGGCGCGGTTACCGGCCTGCTCGTTGCCGGTCTCGGCCTTCTCGGCGTCACGCTCTACTTCATCATCCTCACAGCCATGGGCAATGCGCCCACGAGCCGCGTGGTCATCGATTCCCTCGTCGCTCTCTCCTTCGGGGCTTCGCTGATTTCCATCTTCGCCCGTCTTGGCGGTGGCATCTTCACCAAGGGTGCAGACGTCGGCGGCGATATGGTGGGCAAGGTCGAAGCCGGCATTCCCGAGGACGATCCGCGCAACCCGGCCACCATCGCCGACAATGTGGGTGACAATGTCGGCGATTGCGCCGGCATGGCCGCCGATCTCTTCGAAACCTATGTGGTGACCATCGTCGCCACCATGGTTCTCGCCGCGATCATCCTGCCCGAGGCCCTCAAGCTTACCGGCATGGTGCTGCCCCTCGCCATCAGTGGCGCCTGCGTCATCACCTCGATCATCGGCACCTATTTCGTCAAATTGGGCGCCGACAACAACATCATGGGCGCGCTCTATAAGGGCGTCATCGCCACCGGTGTCTTGTCGCTCGTCGTGCTGTTGCCGGTGCTCTGGCTCCTCTTCGGCGATATGAACCTCTCTATCGAAACGGCGGCAAAAACCTTTACGCCCTGGAGCCTCTTCTGGTGCGGGGTCACCGGCCTCGTCATCACCGGGCTGATCATCGTCATCACCGAATATTACACCGGCACCAATCGGCGCCCGGTCAATTCCATCGCCGAAGCCTCGGTCACCGGCCATGGCACCAATGTCATCCAAGGCCTTGCCGTGTCGCTGGAATCGACGGCCCTTCCGGCCCTCGTCATCATCGCCGGCATTATCGTCACCTTCTCGCTGGCCGGGCTCTTCGGCATCGCGGTGGCCGTCGCCACCATGCTGGCTCTCGCCGGCATCATCGTTGCGCTCGATGCCTTCGGCCCGGTCACGGACAATGCCGGCGGCATCG
Organism: Devosia sp. Leaf64; assembly: GCF_001421945.1. Taxonomy (NCBI): domain Bacteria; kingdom Pseudomonadati; phylum Pseudomonadota; class Alphaproteobacteria; order Hyphomicrobiales; family Devosiaceae; genus Devosia; species Devosia sp. Leaf64. The sequence goes on from NZ_LMLO01000019.1 coordinate 159,721, forward strand.
CCGAAATGGCCGGTCTCGACAAGGAAGTGCGCCACAATACCGACGCGCTCGATGCGGTCGGCAACACCACCAAGGCCGTCACCAAGGGCTATGCCATCGGTTCGGCAGGCCTCGGCGCCCTCGTGCTCTTTGCTGCCTATACCCAGGACCTGATCTATTTCTCGTCCCTACCCGATGCACCGGCCATCTTTGCCGGCATGGGCACGCTCACCTTCTCGCTGGCCGATCCCTATGTCGTCGTCGGCCTCCTCTTCGGTGGTCTCCTGCCATTCCTTTTCGGGGGCATGTCGATGACCGCGGTGGGCCGCGCTGCCCAATCGGTCGTCGTCGAAGTGCGCCGCCAGTTCAAGGAAAAGCCGGGCATCATGGCCGGCACCGACAAGCCCGATTATGGCCGCGCCGTCGATATGCTCACCAAAGCCGCGATACGGGAAATGATCGTCCCCTCGCTCCTGCCGGTGCTCTCGCCGATCCTCGTCTTCGTCATCATCAACTGGATAGCCGGCCCCGCCGCTGGCTTCTCAGCCCTCGGCGCCATGCTCATGGGTGTGATCGTAACCGGCCTCTTCGTTGCCATCTCAATGACCGCCGGCGGCGGCGCCTGGGACAATGCCAAGAAGAGTTTTGAGGACGGTTTTACGGATTCCCACGGTGTCAAGCACTTCAAAGGCTCAGACGCCCACAAAGCCTCCGTGACCGGCGACACTGTTGGGGATCCCTACAAGGACACAGCCGGCCCGGCCGTCAATCCGATGATCAAGATCACGAATATCGTGGCACTGCTGCTGTTGGCCGTGCTGGCGCATATGGGCTGACCAGACGTAGTCTCGACTGAATTGAAGAAGGCTCGGGAGCAATCCCGGGCCTTTTTCTCTGTCGGCTTATGCACTGCAACTCATCCGCTCCCGAGATGTCATCCCGGCGAAAGCCGGGACCCATCTTGAGATTTGAGGATGGGCCCCGGATCAAGTCCGGGGTGACAATCAGCGTAGGAATGCGCCAATGAAGCAGAAGTGTAAAAGGCGCAGGATCGACGTCTGACTGTTGCTGATTCTAGCAAGTCAATTCGACCGCGCTAGTGTCCTTATTATTCCCACTATTCACAAAGTTCACAGCGGATATCCCCGCTAAACTTCGTCCGTTCTTGTGCTGTAATGAGAATCAGAGGACGAATGAAAAGGGCGACGGATTGCCGTCCATCGCCCTAGTACGAAACCCGCCAGAACGGGAGTTCGAGTACACCTGAACGTCTCCCTTTTGCGTTCAGCCGTCAACCGTTCTGGCTCCCAGATTGGAGCTATTATGTCTGACTACCAAGTGACGTGCATAATTCCCGATGGTCAGGATGTTGATCGTCGAATCGATAGTATCGGTGGAACTGCCGGTGGCGGATGGAAACTGAAACTGGACGACGCAATTCAGCACATCAAGAGTGGTACCCACCGGTTCTGGACTGTAGCTGACGGCGAGTCTGTCTGGATTGTGGTGGCCGTGCGTCACGGCAAAAAATATCTGAAAACAACTGCTGATGGATTGGAGCCAAACAATCTATTAGCTCTGCCAACCTGCGCCTAATCATTGTGGCTGGGCCCAAGGCTCAGCTACTTATCCCCGCCCCCTCCATCCCGTTCTAAAATCCAAGCCATTCCCCGCATGGGACGGAGTCGAGACGGACGGCTGCGGGGATGCTGATCGCGCGGGACCGTAACCGCGTGGGTTCTGGGATTGGCCGCCACGCGACGAGCGATCAAAGTGGCGCTGTGAATCCTGTCCAAAAAGTCAGCGCCCCGAGGCGGTTTCGTCTCATTTTTTTCAATCACTCAGGGGCGCAGGCGCCTCGGGGCCCGTTCCAAATGCATAAACCTGCCGCGGCGACGCGGGCAGGGCAGGGGCGTTGACTATTAGGCTGTTGGGCGCTGAGTTAGTCACGCGCTCCGTTTACACCCTCCCCTTGATGGGGAGGGGTGACGGCACGCGCGAAGTCCGTGGCTCACTCACCCCCTCCCGGCCTCCCCCATCTAGGGGGAGGTGTCGAGCTGGTGGTTGGGGCAAATCTGGGAGTTTTCGCAGTCCAATGTTCCAAGAAGCCCCAAAAACTAAGAGGCTTTGGCGATCTCCACCGCAGTGTGCAGCAAATCCAGCAGGTCTTCGCCGGAAACCGGAGGCGAGAACAGATAGCCCTGCACTTCGGAGACGCCGTGGGCGCGGACGAGACTGAGTTGCTCTTCGGTTTCGACGCCCTCGGCGGTGGTCGACATCCCGAGCGATTGGCCGAGGCCAATGACGGCGCGGATGATGGCCTGGCTATCGGCGCGGCTCGCGAGATCGCGCATGAAGGAGCGGTCGATCTTGATCTTGTCGAAGGGAAAACTGCGCAGATACGAGAGCGATGAATAGCCGGTGCCAAAGTCGTCCATGCAGATGCGGACGCCCATGGCGCGCAATTCGTGGAGCGCCTTGAGCGTCGATTCGCTATCGCCGAGGAGCAGGCTTTCAGTGATCTCGAGTTCGAGCCGGGCGGGATCGAGCTTGGCCCCCGTCAGCGCGCGGCGCACCTGGGCCACGAGATCACGCTGGCGGAATTGTACCGGCGAGAGATTGACGGCGACGCGCACATGGCCCGGCCAGGTCGCAGCGGCGGCGCAGGCTTCGTTGAGCACCCATTGGCCGATGGCGGCGATCAGCCCCGTTTCCTCGGCCACGGGAATGAATTCGGTCGGCGAAACGGTGCGCCCCTCAAAATCCCAGCGCAGCAGCGCCTCGACGCAGGTGATCTGGTTTTCGCGCAGGCCCAGGAGCGGCTGGTAGACGAGACGGAATTCGTCGCGTCCAAGCGCCATGCGCAGGCCAGCCTCGATCAGGCGGCGCTGCTGCAGTTCGGCATCCATGCCGGCTTCGAAGAAATGATAGGTCGAGCGGCCTTCGCTCTTGGCTTTATAGAGCGCGAGGTCGGCATTCTTGACCAGCGTATCGGTATCGAGACCGTCGCCCGGGCCCACGGCAATGCCGACACTGGCACCGATTTCGATCTGCTGGCCCTTGATGTTCATGGGCGCGCCCATGGCCTTGATGATGCGATCGGCCACCCGGGCCGCCGCATCGGCGCTGTCGATCGGCTGCAGCAGCAGCGCAAATTCATCCCCGCCGAGCCGGGCGAGCAGATCGCTCTCTCGCGTCGTTCCCCAGAGCCGCACGGCTGCCTGCTTGATCACCTCGTCGCCCACGGCATGGCCGAGCGTGTCGTTGACGGCTTTGAAGTGGTCGAGATCGATATAGAGCACGGCCGCCATTTCGCCGCGCTGCAGGCCCGCTTCGGTGCGCGCCATCTGCTCCAAAAATTCGATGCGGTTGGGCAGGTCGGTCAGGGCATCGTGCCGCGCCAGATGGTGGATGCGCGCTTCGTTCTGCCGCTGCTCGGTAATGTCTTCATGGGTCGAAACCCAGCCGCCATCCTTCATTGGATGGTGCTGCATCAGGATGATGCGGTTGTTCAGTTCGTGGATGTTCTTGCCATATTCGTTCTTGGCAATCACTTCGCGGCGCCAGGTGATGTAATCCTCGCGGCTACCGCTGCCGCCCGCGCTCATGCCTTCGTCGAACAGGTGCCCAAGAATGACTTCGAGCTGCGTGCCGGGGCGCAGGTAACTGATCGGCAGATTGTAGATGCGGGCATAGGGCTCGTTGCAGATCACCAGGCGCCCTTTGGCGTCCATCATGCACAGCCCGATGGGAATGTTATTCACGGCCGCATCGAGCCGGATATTCTGGCGCTCGAGTTCGAGCTTGCGCTTCTGCACCGTTTCGGACTGGAGGAGTTCGTCAGTGATGTCTTCGTGGGTCACTACCCAACCGAGATTCTCGGTATAGACATGGGCGGTTTCGACGATCCGCCCGCCATGCACTTCTTCATGGTTCTTGCTGCGCGCGCCGCTGCGATTGGCCAGAAGCTCGCTCGAATAGCTCTCGTAAAAGGCGTCGGGGCTCTGGCCGGGATGGTTGCCCAGCTTATGGGAGAGGTGAACCACCTCTTCGAGCGTCATGCCTTTCTGGATGGCATTTGCCGAAAAGCCGTAGAATTCGCGATAGTGCTTGTTCCACATGACAAGGCGGAATTGCGGCGACCAGACGCAAAAGCCATAGGGGATGTTTTCAAGCGCAGCATCGAGCAGCAAGGCGTCGGCAACGGCCGCTGCATTGATGTCCACACCCACCATCGAGTCCCCCACTCACGGCCCAAACATGACGTTTTGGTGAAGCTAATCATCGCCGCTTAACGCGGACTTAAATCGATGACACGAAGACTTTTTGGGCCCTCATATGTTCAGACTGTTCTAAGCCGCGTCAAGGCCGGAACTGCTGGCGGGTCTTTAAGGAGTGCGGCAATGCGCGCCGCGCCGTCCTCGGGCGTCAATGCGCCCATGTCGAGCCGCAGGTCATAGTCCCGGCCTTCATGCACGGCCCTCTGCCAGCGAAGCACGGGTGGCGTTGGGGTTTCTCCACCTAGATAGGTCCCGCCGATCGAATTGGGCGCAGCATTGCGCCGGCGCATGATTTCTTCGATTGGACAGTCGATGCCGATGAAAAGCGGGTGCAGGGCCCCAAGTCTTCGGGCCGCCCGAGGCAAGATGCCGAGCGGGGTCGAATAATCCTCGTGCATGCCGAGATCGGCTACGATGTCGAACCCAGCGTCTGCCGAGGTGCCAATGCTGTCGAAGAGGAGTTGATAGAGCCGCACGACAGTGGGCTCGAGGTCGGGCCGTTCGCCCCCTGGCCTGAGGCCAATGCCGGGCAAGAGATGGGGCGGCAGGCTCGCCATCTGGCTATCGACGCCCAGATTAAGCCAGGTGCCCGGCACATCTTTCTGGATCGCCCGGACCAGCGAGGACTTCCCCGAGCGCGGCGCGCCGTTGAGAATGACGATTTTTGGGATGCGATCGCTCATGGCATGGTTCTAGCCGATATTGCTCCAGCGTGCAGCCTGATATCCGATGCCGTTCGGCCGAGGCTGTTCAGCCACTCGCGTTAGTGCGATAGGGAAAGCAGGAAAAACCGAGCGCGCCATGCCCAGCTTCGTCCCCGATCTCTCCGTGATTTTGACCTTCGCCCTTGCGGGTTTCGTTCTTGCGGTAACGCCGGGACCAGATATGGCGCTTTTCGTGTCACGGACGATGAACTTTGGCCGCGCCCACGGCTTTGCCGCCGTCCTTGGCACCAGCACGGGCATTGCGGTCCACACCGCCCTCGTCGCCTTCGGCATTTCGGTGCTGATCGTCGCTGCGCCTGCCGCCTTCTGGGCGCTGAAAATCGTCGGCGCGCTCTATCTCGTCTGGCTCGCTATACAGGCCATTCGCTCGGGCGGTGGCCTCCTCGTCCCCAAGGCTGGCGGCAAAACTCCGAGCCTGATCCAGAGCTATTTTACCGGCCTTGCCATCAATCTCACCAATCCCAAGGTGGCGCTGTTTTTCGTAACCTTCCTGCCGCAGTTCATCTCGGCAGATGATCCAGCGGCGGCGAGTAAGCTCCTCTTCCTCGGCGTTGAATTCATCGTTGTCTCGCTGCCGGTGGTCATCGCCACAGTGCTCTTTGCCGAATGGCTGACGCGGACGCTGCGCGACAATATCTGGGTGTCGCGGGCGCTCAACTGGAGCTTTGCCACCGTGTTCCTAGCCTTCGCCGCCACCATACTCCTCGCCGAGGGCCGCAAGTGAATTACCGCCACGTCTTTCACGCCGGCAATTTTGCCGATGTGGTCAAGCACATCATCCTTACCCGCATCCTGACCTATTTGATGCGCAAGGATGCGCCGTTTCGCGTCATCGACACCCATGCCGGGGTCGGGCTCTATGACCTCAGAGGTCCGGCTGCGGCCAAGACCGGCGAATGGGTCGATGGCATTGGCCGACTGATGGGCCGCAAACTGCCCGATGACGCCAGCGCGCTTCTCGCGCCCTATCTCGACGCGATCCGCGCCCAGAATGCCGATGGCAATCTGCGGTTCTATCCCGGCTCCCCGCTGATCACGCGCACACTGCTCCGTCCGCAAGACCGGCTGATGGCGCTCGAACTGCATCCACAGGATGTCGATATCCTGCGCGAAAATTTTGCGGGCGATTTTCAGGTCCGCGTCACCCATGTCGATGGCTGGCAGGCACTCGGTACGCATCTGCCGCCCAAGGAAAAGCGCGGCCTCGTTCTCATCGATCCTCCCTTCGAAGAGCGCGGCGAGTTCGCCCGCATGGTCGAAAGCCTGATCAAGGCGCACAAGCGCTGGCCCGGCGGGCTTTACGCGCTCTGGTACCCGATCAAGGACCCAGAGGATGTCGCCGATTTCGTCGATATGCTCGCGGAATCAGGCATTCCGAAAATCCTGCGGCTCGAGTTGAAAATCCGCGCCGCCTCCCTGCCGCCGCGTCTTCACGGCACAGGCATGATCATCGTCAACCCACCCTTCGTGCTCGAAGAGGAAATGCGGGTGCTCATGCCGCTCTTGGCCGAAGTGCTCAGCGACGAGCAGCGTGCAAGCTGGAAAGTGGATTGGATCACTGGCGAATAAAGGACACTATGGCGCCATAAGAGCGTTTAGAGCCGCGCCTTTTCGAGCGCCGGCATCACTTCGCGCTCAATCGATTCCGCGCTCAGCGGTCCGACATGCTTGAAAACGATGGTGCCGTTCCTGTCGACGATGAATGTCTCCGGCACGCCATAGACACCCCAATCGATCGATACGCGCCGGTCGCGATCCGCTCCTATGGCGTCATAGGGATTGCCCAGCTCAGCCAGAAACGCCCGGGCATTCTCGGGCGCATCGGAATGATTGATGCCGAAGAGCCGCACGCCGGTTTCGGCCTTGAGCGCTTCGAGCAGCGGATGCTCGTCGCGGCAGGGAATGCACCAGGACGCGAAAACATTGACCACGGTCGGCTCGCCCTTGAGCGCAGCCGTGTCGAAGCCGGGCACGGTCATGCCCTCAACGGGTGCCAAAGCGAAATCGGGCGCTGGCTTATCGATCAGCACCGAGCGCACGAGGTTCGGATCGCGATCCATCGACATGGCGAAAACGCCGATCAGCCCGACGAGCAGCAGGAGAGGCACGGCGAAGAGAAATTTTCTCATGTCTTAAGCGTCCGCCCTGGTGTCGCCGAGCTCGGCAAGCCGGCGCTTGGTGGCGCGGGCGAAAAAAACCGTCCACCCGATCAGCGCAGAGACGCCCAAGAACACCCCGATATAGGCCGAGATGATGAATTCGGCATGTTCGCCAAGACCGATCATCGTGCTTCTCCCCGAGCAGCGCGGCGTTCGAGCGTCGCGATGCGGCGACGGCGCACCTCGGTATGCATGGCGGTCAATTGCAGGGTGATGAAGAGGAAGGTGAAGGCAAAGAACATAATAAAGAGCGGGGTCAGGATCGAACCCGGCATGGTCGGGCCATCGGGCCGGAAGACGCTCGCCGGCTGGTGCAGGGTGCTCCACCAATCGACCGAGAATTTGATGATCGGAATATTGACCGCGCCCACCAGGGTGAAAACGGCAACCACGCGGGCGGCGCGCAGCTGATCGTCGAAGGCGCGCCAGAGCGCCACGATGCCGAGATAGATGAAGAGCAGCACGAGGGTAGACGTCATGCGCCCGTCCCATTCCCAGAACGTGCCCCAGGTGGGGCGGCCCCAGAGCGAGCCGGTAAAAAGCGCCATGGCGGTAAAGGCGGCCCCAAGTGGCGCCGCGGTTTTCATCGACACATCGGCCATGGGATGGCGCCAGACCAGCGACCCGATCGCCGAGACGGCCATGGTGGCATAGACGAACTGGCTGAGCCAGGCGGTCGGCACATGCACATACATGATGCGCACCGTGTCGCCCATTTGATAGTCGGCCGGAGAATTGAAGAAGGCGAACCAGAGCCCGGCAACGAAAAGCAGCGCCGTCAGTGCCGCAAGCGGCAGGATGAGTGGCTTGGTCAGGATGACGAATTGGCCGGGATGGGCCAACCGGTTCCACCACGCCATCTTGGGAGTCGTATCGATGCTCATGCTTTACCGGGGCTCTCTGGTAACCCAGCCTGTCTAGTCTTCGCCCCAATCTATCGCAAGGGCGGCGGCAAAGGGAGAGAGGGCCACGATCATGAGACTGAGTGCCGCAAGGAGGAGGGTCGCCACCCCGGTCTGGCCCGGCCCGCCGCTCGCGGAAATGGCGCCGACCCCGAAGATCAGCACCGGCACGGAGAGCGGGGCGATGAGGATGGGCGCGATCAGCCCGCCATGCCGCGTCGCCACGGTCAGCGCGGCGCCAAGGGCGCCGAAACCGGCCAAGGCTGGAGTGCCGATCAGCAGCGACAGCAGCGTGCGCCAGAAGGTGGGAAGATCCATCGACAGCAGCAGCGCCAGAATGGGCGAGGCCAGAATGAGAGGCAAAGCGGCGGTCAGCCAATGGGCAATCACTTTTGCGGCAACGACGGCGGCAAGCGGCATATCGGCCAGGCGATAAAGCCCCAGCGTGCCGTCCGCCCGATCCGGCCCAAAAAGCTTTTCGAGCCCCATCAACATAGCGAGGAACGCCGCGATCCAGACGATCCCCGGCGCAATCCCTGCCAGTAGCACCTTGTCCGGCCCGACGGCAAAGGGCACGATGGCGCCCACGATGACGAAAAACAGCACCAGCGTCAGCATCTCGCCGCCACCACGAAGGCTCAGGCTCAACTCGCGCCGCAGGACTGAAACAAAGCCACTCATACCCTGCCTCCAAGATCGAGGACGGCGAGGTTTTCAACGGCAATGGCATCATGGCTGGCGATGACGGCCAGGCCGCCGCTCGCGAGGTGCTCGGTAATCAGCCCAGCCAAAAGCTTCTGCCCATCTGCATCGAGCGCCGAAGTCGGCTCATCAAGCAGCCAGACCGGCCGCGCCGAAACCAGCAACCGCGCCAGTGCCAGACGCCTTTGCTGCCCCGCTGAAAGATAGCCCGCATCGGATTTCGCCTGCCGTCCCAGCCCCACGCGCTCCAGCGCCTCAACCGGCGTCAGCGCCGCACTGCCGTTGATAGCCTGCCAAAATTGCAAGCTCTCGATGACGGTGAGCCTTGGCCGAATAGCATTCTTGTGCCCGCAATGGTGAAAGGCCGGCCCAAAATCCTCGTCATAGCCTTCGAGCGTCACCGTCCCGCTTAGCGCTGGAAGTAGCCCCGCGAGCGTAAAAAGCAGCGTCGATTTTCCCGCGCCATTGGGCCCGCGCAGCAAAAGCCCCGTTCCTGCCGGCACGGACAGGGAAAGATCCTGCGCCAAAATAGTCTCGCCGCGACCCACGCTCAGCGCGAAAGTCTTAAGGCAGAGTGAGGGCTGGACTTGCCGTTGCGTCATGGCCCCATCTGGTATTGAAGCGAAGGTAAGACTGGCAAGCAGTTTTCTGATTGATTATAAGCCGACGAGATTAGAGTCATTCCAGCAAAGAGCGGCTAGGACCGGCGGCCCCCATTGCAGCCGGACAGCACGTTTCAGCAGCAAAGGGCGGAGCACGTGGCCTCACTAGACAGCTTCAAGTCGAAGTCGACCCTCACGGTCGGTGGCAAGACCTACACCTATTATTCCATTGCCGAAGCCGAAAAGAACGGTTTGAAGGGCGTTTCCAAGCTCCCCGGCTCGATGAAGGTGGTGCTCGAAAACCTCCTCCGCTTTGAAGACAACCGGACGGTGAAGAAGGAAGACATCCTCGCTATCGCCGAATGGCTCGTCAGCCGCACGTCCGAATACGAAATCCAGTATCGCCCGGCCCGCGTCCTCATGCAGGACTTTACCGGCGTTCCCGCCGTCGTCGATCTCGCCGCCATGCGCGACGCGACCGCCAAGCTCGGCGCCAATCCGCAGAAGATCAATCCGCTTGTGCCCGTCGATCTCGTCATCGACCACTCGGTCATGGTCGACAATTTCGGCACCCCGCTCGCCTTCGAGCAGAATGTCGAGCTCGAATATGAGCGCAATGGCGAACGCTACGAGTTCCTGCGTTGGGGCCAGTCGGCCTTCGACAATTTCCGTGTCGTTCCTCCCGGCACCGGCATCTGCCACCAGGTGAACCTCGAATATCTGGCCCAGACCGTCTGGACCAAGGACGAAGACGGCGAAACCGTCGCCTATCCCGATACGCTCGTCGGCACCGACTCGCACACGACCATGGTCAACGGCATGGCCGTTCTCGGCTGGGGCGTCGGCGGCATCGAAGCTGAAGCGGCCATGCTCGGCCAGCCGATCACCATGCTGATCCCCGAAGTCGTCGGCTTCAAGCTGACCGGCAAGATCAACGAAGGCATCACCGCGACCGACCTCGTGCTGACGGTCACCGAAATGCTGCGCAAGAAGGGCGTCGTCGGCAAGTTCGTCGAATTCTATGGCCCAGGCCTTGATTACCTCAGCCTCGAAGACCAGGCGACCATCGCCAATATGGCCCCCGAATATGGCGCGACCTGCGGCTATTTCCCGGTCGATGCCGATACGCTCAAATTCCTCTCGACGACCGGCCGCGATGCCGATCGCGTCGCGCTCGTCGAAGCCTATTCCAAGGCTCAGGGCATGTTCCGCACGACGGAAACCGAGGACCCGACCTTCACCTCGACCCTCGAACTCGACCTCTCGACGGTCGTGCCATCCCTTTCCGGTCCGAAGCGTCCGCAGGATCGTGTCGCCCTCAAGGACGTGACCCCCTCCTTCGCCAAGGCCCTGCCGGATCTGGCTGCCGGTCGTGGTGATGTCGCTCCGGGCGCGCAGTTCCCGGTCAAGGGTGAAGATTTCGAAGTCGGCGACGGCTCGGTCGTCATCGCCGCCATCACCTCGTGCACCAATACGTCCAACCCATCGGTTCTCGTCGCTGCCGGTCTCGTTGCCCGCAAGGCACGCGCCCTTGGCCTCAATTCCAAGCCATGGGTCAAGACTTCGCTCGCCCCCGGCTCGCAGGTCGTCACCGATTACCTGACCGCCGCTGGCCTCCAGGCTGATCTTGATGCCATCGGCTTCAATCTCGTCGGTTATGGCTGCACCACCTGCATCGGCAATTCCGGTCCCCTTCCCCAGCCGATTTCCGACACGATCAACGAAAACAAGCTCGTTGCCGCTTCGGTCCTCTCGGGCAACCGCAATTTCGAAGGCCGTGTGAACCCCGACGTGCGCGCCAATTACCTCGCGTCCCCGCCGCTGGTCGTTGCCTATGCGCTCCTCGGCACGCTCAATGTCGATATCACCACCGAACCGCTCGGCACCGGCTCGAACGGCCAGCCGGTCTATCTCAAGGATATCTGGCCCTCCAACCACGAGATCGCCGAGATCGTCCGCCAGCACGTCAATGCCGACATGTTCCGCAAGCGCTATTCGGACGTGTTCAAGGGCGACGAGCATTGGCAGGGCATTGCTGTCGAAGGCAGCGAGACCTATGGCTGGAACGGCTCCTCGACCTATGTGCAGAACCCGCCATATTTCGAAGAACTGACCATGGAGCCCAAGCCCGTCACCGACGTGGTCTCGGCCCGCGTGCTCGCGCTCTTCCTTGACTCGATCACCACCGACCACATCTCTCCGGCCGGTTCGTTCAAGTCGGGCACTCCAGCGGGCAAGTATCTGATCGAACGCCAGGTTGCGCCCAAGGACTTCAACTCCTATGGCGCCCGTCGCGGCAATCATGAAGTCATGATGCGCGGCACCTTTGCCAATATCCGCATCAAGAACATGATGCTCGATGGCGTCGAAGGCGGTTACACCAAGGGTCCGGATGGCTCGCAGATGGCCATCTACGACGCCGCCATGGCCTATCAGGCGAAGAACACCCCGCTCGTGATCTTTGCCGGCAAGGAATACGGCACCGGCTCCTCGCGTGACTGGGCCGCCAAGGGCACCAACCTTCTCGGCGTCAAGGCTGTCATTGCGCAGAGCTTCGAGCGTATCCACCGCTCGAACCTCGTCGGCATGGGCGTCATCCCGCTGCAGTTCAAGGATGGCGAAAGCTGGCAGACCCTCGGCCTTGATGGCACCGAAACCGTCGATATCGCCGGCGTCGAAACTATCGAGCCGCGCGCCACGGTCACCGTCAAGATCACCCGTGCCGATGGTTCGGTGCTCAATGTCGAAACCCGTTGCCGTATCGATACCGCCAACGAGCTCGATTATTTCAAGAATGGCGGCATCCTGCATTACGTGCTGCGCAGCCTCGTCGCCGCGTAAAGCACGGGTACGACACGGTTTCAAATGGCGGCCCGCAAGGCCGCCATTTACTTTTGGGCCAAGAATCTCTGCCGTCTCACCCGGTTTTGACTAGGCAGGCTTGATCGCCTCAGCCTACAACCTTGCCCATGATCGCTCGTCCCCTTTCAGGCCTTCTCCTGGCCCTCGTCGCCCATGTCGTTTTTTCCAGCTCCGCCATGGCGGAAACGCTGCATATTACGCCCAAGGCGGTTGTCGAGCTTTTCACCAGCCAAGGCTGTTCCTCCTGCCCACCTGCTGATGCCATGCTGACGGCGCTGGCCGATCGCGACGATGTCGTCGCGCTCGCCTATCACGTCGATTATTGGGATTATGTCGGCTGGAAGGACACGTTTGCGCAGGAAGCGTTTTCCGATCGCCAGCGGGCCTATGCCAAAAGCTGGGGCTCCTCGCGCATCTATACGCCGCAAATGGTCGTCAATGGCGCCAAGGCCGTCGTTGGCTCGCGTCGGCATGATGTGCAGCAGGCCGTCGAGCGCGCCTCGCTGCCGCTGGCCGTGGATCTGACCCTCAGCGGCGATATGCTCAAGGTCGTCGTGCCGCCCAAGGCCGATCTCTCCGATGCCGTCGTCTGGCTCGTGACCTTCAAGAACCGCGCCGACGTCAAGATCGAGACCGGGGACAATGCCGGCAAGTCCATGGTCTATACGCAGGTCGTTACCGGCCGCCAGGTTCTGGGCATGTGGGAAAGCGAAAGCGGCGCGGAACTTAAAATCCCGCTTGGCGAAGTTTTAGGTGACGCCAATACCGGCATCGCCATCGTCGTGCAGCAGGAGCGTGGCGGTATGCCGGGCTCCATCCTCGCTGCCGCCGCTTACGAGCCCTGATCCCAGAAGACACCGGCACAAAAAGAAACGCCTGCTCCGGGGGCATGGAGCAGGCGTGACTGACAGGTCAGTTAAGGAGGCTGGCAACCGAACGTCTTAGTTTGGGGGCTCGGTCGGTCCGATTGCCAGCCGCTGGAGGCAATGGTTGAAACATGCCGGGCCAATGGGGCGCCACAAAGGACGAATCATGGCTGAAATTGGGTTTTTGAAGCCCCTTGCCATGGCCTGAGATTGTGACAACATGACTACAGCCTGTCTCCTGAAAGTGGGTACCGGTTTCAGGGGGCAGACAGGCGCTAAAGAGAAAGCGAATGCGCACTGAGCGACTTCTTGAGGTCGCGGCGCGCATGAGCGATGACATAACCCCCGGAGGTCCCGTGCAGGGTCGTCAGCCAAATGAAGCCGGCTTGTCGCTGGTGCATGTCGGTGAGCCCGCCAACCAGCCCGCTCGTCCCGTTCAACCCATCGTTGCCTTTGACCGCCGCGAACTGATGCAGATCCTGGCCGTCTATGGCCGCAAGGTCGGGGCAGGGGAGTGGCGCGACTACGCCATGGACTTTTTGAAAGATCGCGCGCTTTTCTCCATCTACGCCCGCGTCTCCGAACGCCCGCTTTATGTGGTCGAGAAAAATCCAAAACTCCGCGCCAAGCAGGGCCAATATTTGATCACCAACCAGCAGGGCCGGATCCTCAAGCGTGGCCATGACCTGAGCCAGGTCTTGCGCGTGCTCGATCCCGATCTCGCCGTGGTTGGATGAGCATAAACATCCGCCGCGCCATACTGGCTGACGTGCCGGCGATGAGCCGCGTCCTTATCGACTCGATCACCGAACTCTGCGTTACCGATCACCGGGACGACGAAAAGGCGCTCGCCGCCTGGACGGCCAACAAGTCCGAAGCGGGTGTTGCGAAAACCGTGGCCAACCCGGACCTACGCGTCTTCGTCGCTGAACTTGACGGCGAGATTGCCGCCGTCGGCGCCGTGGATACCAGCGGCAAGATCGGTCTCAACTACGTCGCCCCCACTGCGCGCTTCCGCGGCGTCAGCAAGGCACTGCTGCATCGGTTGGAGCAGGAACTTCTGGCCCTCGGCTTTGCCGAAGGCAATCTCGAAGCCACGGAAACTGCACGGCGCTTCTATCGCAGCGCCGGCTGGCTCGAAAACGGCCCCCGAGCCACGAGCCGCACCGTCAACGGCTATCCAATGCGGAAGCTTTTAACTGCGTCTGGCTAGCCCCTTACCCCTTAAGCAGCGCCTGAAACAAGCACTCTTTAATCCCGGCTCCACCGTCATTGCCCGGCTTGTCCGGGCAATCCATCCCGCCTCCCCATGGACCACCCGGACGAGCCGGATAGGCGACGGCGGACGCTAATTCATCCGTCGGGTAGGACCAGCCCCAATCCAGACAAATCAGCCGCTGTCATCCCGTCTTCAGACGGGGTGATAATCGCGTCAGAGCGCCTTCTGCAAATGCACGATATCGTGCCAGCGGTCGAATTTGAGACCGACGGATTTGTAGTAGCCCACGCGCTCAAAGCCGAACTTTTCGTGGATAGCGATCGAATTGGCCGTGTCAGCCGTGATCACCGCTAACATCTGCTTGAAACCATGCGCTTTCGATTGCGCCAGCAGTTCGGTCAGCATGGCCTTGCCGAGGCCCTTGCCGGTTTCCGCAGGGTCGAGATAGAGCGAATCTTCGCAGGTAAACCGGTAGGCGGCGCGCGGGCGATAAAAGCTCGCATAGGCATAGCCGAGCACCTTGCTCGCGCCCTCGGCAATGATCACCGGATGCCCCAATTTCAAAAGCCCCGCATATTTTTCTGCGATCGCCTCCTCGCCCGGCGCTTCGGTATCGAAGGTGATGGCGGTGTGGTCGACATAGTGCCGGTAAATACGGGTGATGGCGGGAACGTCGGACCAGGCGAAGGGGCGAAGAGTGAAATCGGACATGAGCGTGCACAAAGAAAAGGACCGCAGCCTTTGTAAGCTGCGGTCCGAATTTTCGTCCAACCATTTTCCTTGATTGTTCGATCAAGGAACCTGCTGATTACTCGCGATTGCCGAAGAGGCGGAGGAGCATCATGAAGAGGTTGATGAAGTCGAGGTAAAGCGACAGGGCACCCATGATGGCATTCTTGGCCATCGCCTCGGCGCCGTAGGCGGACGAGTAGCTTTCCTTGATCTTCTGCGTGTCATAGGCGGTCAGGCCCGTGAAGATCAGCACGCCAACAACCGAGATGATGAATTCCATCATCGAGGACTGCATGAAGATATTGACGATCGAGGCGATGATGATACCGATCAGGCCCATCATCAGGAAGTTGCCCATGCCGGTGAGGTCACGCTTGGTGGTGTAGCCATAAAGGCTCATCGCGCCGAAGGTAGCGGCAGTGATGAAGAACACCTTGGCGATCGACGCATCGGTATAAACGAGGAAGATCGACGACAGCGAGAGCCCCATAACGGCCGCGAAGGCCCAGAAGACGCCCTGTGCCGCTGTCACGCTCAGCTTGTTGATACCAAAGCTCAGCACCAGCACGAAGGCCAGAGGCGCAAGCATCACGACCCACTGCAGCGGGCTGGCATAGAGCAGCGCACCCCACTGGGTGACGAGCTGCCCATTGGCGAGTTCGCCAACGGCGGCGTTGGGATCGGTGGTGATGGCGGCAGCAGCCGCAAAGTAGGCAGCAACGCCGGTGACGACGAGGCCGAGGCCCATGTAATTGTAAACGCGCAGCATGTAGCTGCGTAGGCCCTCGTCGATGGCCGCGGCCGAGCCGGCCCGCGCACCGAGGGTCTGACGGTCATATTCAGCCATTCTCATTCCCTTTCACTTGGAAAATCGCGGTCTCCAAACCGCCGGGGGCAATTGGCACTTGCCACTTGATTGCAAATATGGCGTCGGCCCTTTTGATTTACAAGGCAAAATGCCCGCCTGCGACATCGGGACTGGTTCGATGACCTGATTGTGCTAGGCTCAAGTCGCTTGCCGGACCCTGCATGTAGTGTTTCGGCGAGCCTATCATTGATGTAGTTGCCCGCCAGGGAGACTTGCCATGCCCCGGCTTTTTACCGGCCTCGAGATCCCGCCCGATATCGGCTTTGCGCTCTCGCTCAAGCGTGGTGGCCTCACCGGCGCCCGCTGGATCGATCCCGATAATTATCACATTACGCTGCGCTTTATCGGCGATGTCGATAATCAGACCGCCAATGATGCGGCCGACAATCTCGATTACCTGAGCGAAAGCCTGCGCTTTCCCATTCGCCTCACGCATTTGGGCACGTTTGGCGGCGATAAGCCCCGCGCGCTCTATGCTGGCGTCGAGCCGAGCGAAGCCTTGAGCCGTCTCCAATCTGCCCAGGAACGCATGCTCCAGCGTGCGGGGCTGCCGGCCGAAGGGCGCAAATTCGTGCCTCATGTGACGCTCGCCCGCTTGCGCGGCACGAGTGCCGAAGAGGTCGCGCGCTATATCGCAGAGGCGGGACGGTTCGAGCCGCTGACATTTGCGGTGCCGCGCTTCGTTCTCTTTTCGAGCCGGGATTCGGTGGGCGGCGGGCCCTATGTGGTTGAGCAAACCTATCCCCTCGCAGCATAAATCCGCTCTCCTCACGCAAGCGTTAGCCCTCTTTTAACCCTCTCGGTTCAAAGCGGGGGCGCATGCCCCATCCATGCCAAATTGCCGCCGCGATTACCGATCATTTGAGGCAAAAGCCGCACACAAGCGCCCCGCTTGACGGCTTGGTAACCATGTTTGCGGCATGCTGGGCGGACGCATCCCCCGCAAACTGGCAGCGAAAAGAGGAAGAATTGGCAATGAAGACAAAGACCGGTGGCCTCGCATTTGGGCTCGCGGTAGGTGCATTCGTGACATTTGCAGCCGCCGCCCAGGCGCAGCAGGCCACGGAGCTGGGTACGTTCAATTCATGGACCGCCTGGCAGGCAACCGATGCAAGCGGCCAGATCTGCTATGTTTCGGCGACCCCGAGCAAATCGGAACCTGCGGGCGCCAATCGCGACCCGATCCACTTCATGATCATTCACCGCAAGGGCCTCGGCACGAAGAACGAAGTGCAGACCTTGATCGGCTACCCATTCAATCCGACCAGCGCCAATGCCAGCGTCGCGGTCGATTCCAAATCCTATCCGATGGTCACCGAAGGTTCGGCCGCCTGGCTCGCTTCGACCGGCGACGAGGCAGGTTTTGTGTCCGCCTTCAAGGCTGGCAGCACCATGACGGTGCGCGGCACGAGCCAGCGTGGAACCAATACGGTCGATACCTATTCGCTCTCCGGTGCGACCGCTGCCGTCAATGCCATCGACGCGGCCTGCAAATAATTGGGGCTTTGCCCCAGTCCATCGTTAGACCATAAAGGGGCGCCGGGCTTTTCTGTCCGCTGCCCCAAAATACTGCGAGCTTGTCGAGCATGACCCTCAAGACACGATCCGCCCTTGCAATCGCCCTGGCGCTGGCCGCAGCGGCGCCCGCCATGGCCCAGTCGGCCCGGGTGCTCGGCGATTTCCGGGATTGGTCGAGCTATGCGGCCGATGATGGGTCGGGCACGCTCTGCTTTGCCATGAGCAAGCCCAAGAGCACCGAGCCTGCCGCCGGTGGCGAGGCCTATCTCTACATCACCAATCGTCCCGGCGAAGATGTCGTCAGCGAATTCAACGTCGTTGCCGGCTACACATTCCAGACCGGTTCCGTTGCAACGGTCAGTGTCGGCGGCCAGAGCTTTCCGCTCTTCACGCAGGGCGATGCGGCCTGGCTCGACGATGCCGGCCAATCGGCTGCCCTTGCCGCCGCCATTCGCGCCGGTTCGTCCATGACGGTTGAAGGCACCAATGCCAGCGGCGCCCGCGTCGTGCAGAATTATTCGCTCTCTGGCGCCACTGCCGCGCAGCAGGCTATCGGCGCCGAGTGCTGATCTAGCCTTTGTGGCAAAGCTGCATGGCTTGCACATCCGCATCCCGCGGGCGTGACTTTGTGTTTTGCGTTCCCATATGCTATTGGCGGGCACTTCCCGCACTCCCGACCGTTTTGAGCCGCCATGAGCATTGCGCTGAACCTTGACCATTCGACTGCCATCCGCCCCCAGGCGGCGGCGCGGCCGTCGCTGATCGGCCTCTCCAAGGCGCAGCTCGCCGAAACCCTCGTTGCCAATGACGTGGTTGGCGAGCGCGAAGGCCGCATGCGCGCCAGCCAGCTCTGGAACTGGCTCTATGTCAACGGCGTCACCGATTTCGACCGCATGACCAATGTGGCAAAGCCGGTCCGCCAGAAGCTTGCCGAGACTTTCATTCTAGATCGCCCTGAGATCGTCTCGGAACAGGTCTCGGTAGACGGCACACGAAAGTGGTTGTTCCGCTTCCGCGATCCGCAGAACCCGAACTTCCCGGCTGTCGAAGTCGAAACCGTTTATATCCCTGAATCCGATCGCGGCACGCTCTGCGTCTCCTCGCAGGTTGGCTGCACGCTCACCTGTTCCTTCTGCCATACGGGTACGCAAAAGCTCGTCCGTAACCTGACCGCAGGCGAAGTCCTCGGTCAGATCCTCATGGCCCGCGAGCGCCTTGGCGATTTTCCCGGCGGTTCGCGCCCGGATGACGGCGGCCTCGTCCCAGGCGGGGAAAGCCGCGCCATCACCAATATCGTGATGATGGGCATGGGCGAGCCGCTCTATAATTTCGACAACGTCAAGCAGGCCTTGCTCATCGCATCGGCCGGCGACGGCATGTCGATCTCCAAGCGCCGCATCACGCTCTCGACCTCGGGCGTCGTGCCCTATATCGAGCGCACCGGCAGCGAAATCGACGTCATGCTCGCGATCTCGCTCCACGCCGTGCGCGACGATCTCCGCGACGTCCTGGTGCCGATCAACAAGAAGTGGCCGCTCAAGGACCTTCTCGAGGCCTGCCGCAATTATCCCGGCCTTTCCAATGCCCGCCGCATCACCTTTGAATATGTGATGCTCGATGGCATCAACGATAGCGATGCCGAAGCCAAGGAACTGGTGCGCCTCCTTGCCGGCATTCCTGCCAAGATCAACCTGATCCCCTTCAATCCCTGGCCGGGCTCGAATTATGGCACTTCACCCTCGAGTCGCATCGAGCGCTTTGCCGATATCGTCAATCGCGCCGGCTATGCCTCGCCGGTCCGCACTCCGCGCGGCCGCGATATCTTTGCGGCTTGCGGCCAATTGAAGAGCGAGAGCGAACGGCTTTCCAAGAAAGACCGGGACGCCCTCGCCGGCGTCTGATGAAACCTTCGGCCCGGCGGGTCGAGGCGGCCATTGCCGCGGTCGAAGCGCTGGCTGCCGCGCGGCGGCCTTCCATTTGCCCGCTCTGCGATCGGCCCATTCCGGCTGAAGCCAAGTCGAGCCGGCATCACCTGACGCCGCGCCTCAAGGGTGGCACGCATATGGGCACGGTGCGTCTCCACCAGATTTGCCATAGCGCCATTCATGCCCGGTTTTCCGAAACCGAGCTGGCCAAGCGCCTCGCCGATATCGAGAGCCTCAAATCGGACCCCGAGATTTCAGCTTTCATCGCGTGGGTCCGGACCAAGCCACCGACCTTTCATGCCCCGACCCGCATGACGCGGGACCGGCGCGACAAGGCTAAAAGTCGCTCGTCAAACCCTTGATCTCCCAGTCGCCATAGCGACCGGGCTCCAACCCGCCGCGGCCGCCCTTTTCCTTGGGTGCCATCGCCGTTGCCGCGTCGATCTCGGCGCGGCGAGCCTTGGCTTCCTCGAGCGCGCGTTGCGCCTCGGGCGTCAGCACCTTCGGGGCCTCGGGGATCGGGTTCTCGGTTTCGGTGTCTTCGGTCATTTTGGGGTCCACATTACAAAGTGGTCATGCGCTTGCAGGGAACGCTTTGGCACACAACATAATTGCCTGAAGACACCAACCCAAGGGGTTTCGATGTTCAACGCCTTCCGCACTTTTGTTCTCGTTGCGGCCATGACCGCCTTGTTCATGGTGGTCGGCTATTTCATCGGCGGCACGTCCGGCATGATGATCGCCTTTGCCTTTGCGGCGGCGACCAACATCTTTGCCTATTGGAATTCGGACAAGCTTGTCCTCCGCATGCAGAACGCCGTGCCCGTGGCGCAAAGCCAGGCGCCCGAACTCTATGACATGGTCGATACGCTCTCGAAGCGAGCCGGCATCCCGACGCCCGCCGTCTATGTCATCCAGTCCGACCAGCCCAATGCCTTTGCGACGGGCCGCGACCCGCAGAATGCGGCGGTTGCCGTCTCCTCCGGCCTTCTGCGCCAGCTCGAGCCGCGCGAAGTTGCGGGGGTCGTCGCCCACGAACTCGCCCATATCCGCTCGCGCGATACGCTGACCATGACGATCACGGCGACCCTTGCCGGTGCCATTTCAGCGCTCGCCCAGTTCGGCCTCTTCTTTGGTGGCGGCAATAATCGCAATAATCCGCTCGGCGGCATCGGTTCGCTGCTGATGGTGTTTCTCGCTCCGCTCGCCGCAATGATGGTACAAATGGCCGTCAGCCGGACGCGCGAATATGAGGCGGACAAGGATGGCGCCGAGATCTCGGGGGACCCGTTGGCCCTCGCTTCCGCGCTCAACAAGATCGCGGTCCTTGCCGGGCGTCAGGTCAATGTCGCAGCCGAGCGCAATCCGGCCATGGCCCATATGTATATCATCAACCCGCTTTCGGGCGCCCGGATGGACAATCTCTTTTCCACCCACCCTGACACTGGCAATCGCATCGCGGCGCTGCAAAAGCTTGCAGGCGAGATGCGCGTGGACGATAAGGGCCGTGGACCCGCCCCGCGTCCGCAGACGGTTTCGGCCGGTCGCGATACCGGCGGTGGCTGGCGAGTGCCAAGTGCCGGTCGCGGCGAAGACGATAGCGGCGTGCGCGGTCCCTGGGGATGAGACGCACCGGAAGGTGATGATTGAATAAGAAGTCCGATCCGGCCGGTCTCGGCCTCCGTCTCATTGCCGCCCAGAGGCTTCGCGCCGTTCTGGGCGGCGAACATTTTGCGCCCCTCAATGCCGGCGAACTCGCCGATGGCCGGGATCGCGCCCTCGCCAATCGGCTGATCACGACGGCTCTCCGTCGCCATGGCCAGATCGACCTGATGATCGACGAATTGCTCGACAAGGGCATGCCGGCGAAATCTGGCACGTTCGAAGCCGTGCTGCGCCTCTCGCTCGCCCAGTTGGTTTTCCTGCCCGATCTCGGCGCCCATAGCGCTCTGTTCCTCGCCGTCGAAGCGATCAAGCGCGATAGCAAAGCGCGCCATCTCGCCGGCCTGATGAACGCTATGCTGCGCCGCGCCCAATCCAATTCCGCGCGCTATGGTCTTCTCGAAGACGAGCTGCTGCTGCCGCAAAACTTCCAGGACAAGTGGACAGCGGCCCATGGCACTGAGGCCGTAGCAGCTTTCCCCGAAGCGCTCCTCGAAGGCGCTCCGCTCGATCTGACGCTCAAATCCAACGATGCCGACCTCATCTCCGCCCTCGGCGCCGAGCGCGTTCTTGCCGATACCGTCCGCATCGAAAGCCGCGATCGCCCCGTCGATGCGCTGCCCGGGTATGACGACGGCCAGTGGTGGGTGCAGGATGCCGCCTCAGCCCTCCCGGCGCGCCTCCTTGCGGCCAAACCCGGCGGCCGCGTTCTCGACCTCTGCGCTGCCCCGGGTGGCAAGACGGCGCAATTGCTCAAAGCCGGCTATGACGTCACCGCGCTCGATAGTGATGGTGGGCGGCTCGAACGCCTCAAAGCCAATATGACCCGCGTCGGCTATGCGCCTGCCGTCGTCGAAGCCGACGCCACTCAATATGCGCCCGAAGCTCTCTTCGATGGCATCCTGCTCGATGCACCCTGTTCGGCTACCGGTACCTTCCGCCGCCACCCCGAAGTGCTTTGGCATCGCAGCGCTTCGGACATTGCCGGTCGTGTAAAACTGCAGCAGGCGATCTTTGCCAAGGCCCGCAAATGGCTCGAATCCGGCGGAAGCCTGATTTACTGCGTCTGCTCGCTTGAGCCCGAAGAAGGCGAAGAGATTGCTGCCTGGGCGCAAAAGACCTTCGCCGAGCTCGAATTAAAGCCGATTGCAGCGACCGAGCTGCCTGGCCTTGAAGCCGCAATCACGCCCGAAGGCTATGTCCGCACCTTGCCCTCGATGGCCCCCGCAGGCGTCTCAGGCGGCATGGACGGCTTCTTCATTGCCCGGTTTCAGCGCAAGAACTGAGGTACCTCAGCGAGTTTTCCAAGCCGAATTTCTTCCCCTGCTGGGCAAATCAGCGTTATGGCTCTAGATCATTGAGCCTGCGGCGCGGCGCCGCATCCCTGGAGTAGAGTGCGTTGGGTCCTGAGGGCAAAAGACCGGTTGGTTGCCCTGCGCAATTGAGCGGGGACAAGCGATGAGCGGCGGCAGCTTTTCTCGCCCCCGCCGCTTTGGCATGCGTCTTGCCGATTCCCTCGTGACCATGCCCGTCACCCGCTGGACCTGGCAGGCCCTCGCCGAGCAACGCTACAAAGGCCAACTGCCCGATTTCCGTCCCGCCGACAGCGATGCCGTGCGCGAGATGATGTCGGGTCGCTATCTGCTCGCCTCAAAACTCATCGAAACGGGCGGCACCTCGCCCTTTTCCGTCGATGTCGATTTCCCCGATTGGTGGAATAATCTCCAGAGCTTTTCCTGGCTCCGGCATTTCCGCGAGGTCCGCGATCCCGGCGAAAAACTCTTTGCCCGCACGCTGGTTCTTGATTGGATAGGGCGCGAAGGAAAGTTCGATAGCGAAAGCTGGTCCTTGCCGCTGACTGGGCAGCGCGTGCTCAATTGGCTCCGCCATCTGCCGCTGCTGCTCGGAGGCGCGACCGCCGATCAGGCCAAGACCATCCAGCGCAATCTCGGCATTCAGGTCCAGAGCCTCAAAGTCCGCGGCCGCCTCGCGACAGACCCGGTGGAACGCCTCTTTGCCGCCATGGGCACGCTCGGCGCCGAACTCTGCGAGCCCGAAGACACCGCCAATGTCGAGATGCGCCTAAAGCTGCTCGATGCCGTGCTCGAAGAGCAACTCGATGGCGAGGGCCTCCACAAGAGTCGCAATCCACGCATTCAGTTGAGCCTTCTCACCGAACTCGCAAGTCTCCGCCAGGCCGCCAACCGCCATGGCAGCCCGACCCTTGCCGCGCTTTCCAACCGCATCGACCGCATGCACGAGGCGCTCGACGCCGTCACTCTTTCCAGCGGCGAGCCCGTCTATTTCAATGGCTGTGGCCAGGTCCCCCACGATGTCCTCGTCGCCGTGCAATCGACCGGCCCGACACCCACCCGTCGCTCGCGCATCCTTGGCGGCTACGGCATCCTCCGCAGCGGCCGCGCCGTCGCCATCGCCGATTCAGGGCTTCGCCCACCGCCCGGTTTCGATGCCGAAGCCCATGCCGGGGCGCTGGCTTTCGAATTTTCCTATGGCAGCGAACTGATCCTCGGCTCCTGCGGCCCCGCGCCCACCGATATGGCCGAAACCCGCGATCTCTTCCGACAGGCCATTGCCCATTCCTCGCCGACCATCAATGACGAGGATTCCTGGGCGCCCACCAAACGCAAACGCGGCGCCGCGCCGGTGCCCGATCTTGAACTCGTGCCCTCCGAGCATATGCTGATCCTCCCCAGCATTGGCTATGCCGACCGGTTCGGGGCCGAGATCGAGCGCCGCCTGACGCTTTTGGGGGAGGGGACCACCCTTGTCGGCCAGGATCGCGTCATCGCCACCGGCACGCCGCAAGGCCAGCTGTCCATCCGCTTCCATCTCGCCCCCGGCATATCCGTTCATGCCCCTGTCGGCGAGGGCATGCGCCGGCTGACCCTGCCCAATGGCGAGGTCTGGAGCTTCCTCTGGGAAGGCGCGAGCCTTCGCCAGGATGATAGCGTTCGCCAATCCTCTTATCTCGGCTTCCACCGCACCATCCAGCTCGTGCTCGAAGCCGATCTCGCACCCGGCGTCGAAGTCGGCTGGATCCTCACCCGCGAACACGGTTGAGCTTGGACTCTTGGCCCCGTTCGTGCTAGCGGAGCCGCGAAATCTCCATCACAACGGGCAAGAACTCATGGGCAAGACGGTCACGGTCGGGCGGGCACTGCTTTCGGTATTCGACAAATCGGGCATGGCGGATTTCGCCCGCGGGCTTTCCGAAGCCGGGGTGGAGCTGGTCTCGACCGGCGGCACCCATAAGCTCATCAGCGAAACCGGCCTCCCGGTGCGCGAAATTTCCGACCTCACCGGCTTTCCAGAAATGATGGATGGCCGCGTCAAGACGCTCCACCCCAAGGTGCATGGCGGCCTTCTCTCGGTGCGTGACAATCCCGAGCACAAGGCCGCGATGGACGAACACGAGATCGGCCCTATCGACCTCGTAGCCGTTAATCTCTACCCCTTCGAAAAGACCGTCGCCTCCGGCGCGTCCTATGACGAGATCATCGAAAATATCGATATCGGCGGTCCCGCCATGGTCCGCTCGGCGGCCAAGAACCACGCCTATGTGACCGTCGTCGTCGATCCCAACGACTATCCGGCAATCCTCGACGCCATCCGCAATGGCGGCATCCCCTATGAATTGCGCCAGAAGCTTGCCGCCAAAGCCTATGCCCGCACCGCCGCCTATGACAGCGCCATCTCCGCCTGGTTCGCTCGGGAAATCGACTTCGCTGACGTAAACTATCGCAGCTTTGCCGGCACTCTCCGCGAAGTCATGCGCTATGGCGAAAACCCCCACCAGTGGGCCGCTTTCTACGCTACGGGCGAAAGCCGCCCCGGCGTCGCAACCGCCAGCCAGGTTCAGGGCAAGACGCTTTCTTATAACAATATCAACGACACCGACGCCGCCTTCGAGCTGGTCTCCGAATTCGACCCCGCCGAGACCGCTGCCGTCGCCATCATCAAGCATGCCAATCCCTGCGGCGTCGCCACCGGCGCTAACCTCGTCGAAGCCTATAAAAAGGCCCTTCGCACCGACCCCGTCTCGGCCTTTGGCGGCATTGTCGCGACGAACCGCGAAATCGACGCCGAAACCGCGACCGAAATCGTCAAGGTTTTCACCGAAGTGATCGTCGCCCCTTCCGCCATGCCAGAGGCCCAGGCCATCATCGCCGCCAAGAAGAACCTTCGCCTCCTCCTCACCGGCGGTCTCGCCGATTCCAAGGCCGAGGGTCTGGTGGTCAAATCCGTCGCCGGTGGCCTTCTCGTCCAGAGCCGCGATAATCAGAATGTCGATGATTGCGAATTGAAAGTCGTCACCAAGCGCGCGCCGACTGAAGCGGAACTCGCTGACCTCAAGCTAGCCGCGAAAGTGGCAAAGCACGTCAAATCCAATGCCATCGTCTATGTGAAAGACGGCGCTACCGCCGGCATCGGCGCCGGCCAGATGAGCCGCGTCGATTCCGCCCGCGTCGCCCATCGCAAGTCGATCGACGCGGCTGAAGCAGCCGGCCTCGAGGGCGCCTTGACCCAAGGCTCGGTCGTTGCCTCCGACGCCTTCTTCCCCTTCGCCGACGGCCTTGAAGCCCTCGTCGCCGCCGGCGCCACCGCCGTTATCCAGCCCGGCGGCTCCATGCGCGACGACGAAGTCATCGCCGCAGCCGATGCGGCGGGAATCGCGATGGTGATGACCGGGATGCGGCATTTCAGGCACTGAAGCCACCCCCTCCCAACCTCCCCCATAAAGGGGGAGGTGCCGCTCCACTCCCTTGGCATGATCTCGCCCCATCCACCGGCCCGTACCTCCCCCTTGATGGGGGAGGCTAGGAGGGGGTGAAGGGAGCCCCGATACAAGGAGAATAGTAACCCCTTCTTGACGGCCCTCTGGCAGACTCCTGCCCGCCGGTGATCGACCCGGCCTGAGGAATTTTTATGCGGTTGGCCGTCCCATCCGATCTTTCTGCCTTGCTCTCGTCCGGGCTTTTGCGCTCGGTGGGCTCGCTCGGCATCAAGGTCGCGACCGCCGGCCTCACTTACGTCACCTATGTCGTCCTCTCGCGCACCCAGACCGAGAGCGAATATGGCCATTTCGCCTTCGGCCTCGCGCTCGCCACCGTTCTCGCCATTATCGCCGGCGTGGGACAATCGACGGCAGTCCTCCGCCTCTGGCCGCAATTGCGGGCCCAGGGCGCAAATGCCGAGGCCGACGCAGTCGTCGCCGCGGGTTCCGCCATCACCATCGGCGCCAGCCTCGTTCTCGCCGCGCTCCTCTGCGTTCTCGCTTTTGCCGCCATTCCCTTTTTGCCGCCGCGCGAAACCATCAATCATTTCATTGCTGCGGCCTTCCTCATCCTCCCCATGGCACTGGCCGAATACAATTCCTCGGTGCTGCGCGCACAGGGTTCGCTCTGGACCGCGCTCCTCCCCCGCGACATCTTCTGGCGCCTCGCGCTGCCCGCCGCTGTGATCGCGCTTTTTGCCCTCGGTGCGGTCCTCAGCGGCCCCGATGCGCTGACCCTGTCCGCCGCGCTGCTCATTGGCGCGCTCATCATGCAGACCGGCATTGCCCAGCGCCGCCATTATGCCATCCTGCCGCGGACTGCCCCGATGCGTCCCCATTGGCAGCGCTGGGGCAAGCTCAGCACCTGGCTGCTCCTTGGCGCGGTAATCGAAACCTTCACGCTCAATGCCGACGTCATCCTTGTCGGCCTCATGCTCGACCTCGAAAGCTCTGGGCTCTACTTCAACGCCTTCCGCACGGCGGGCCTGATGACGCTCTTCACCTTCGCCATCGAACTCGTCATCGCCCCCATGGTCGCCGAGCACTATCATTCGGGCGCCATGCGCAAGGCTCAGGCCATCACCGCCCTCTGCGCCTGGGCGGGCTTTCTGTTTTCGCTCGTTATTTTCGCGCTGTTTCTGGTCTTCGGCGAGCCCATTCTGTCGCTCTTCGGCCCGTCTTATTCTGAAGGCGTCCTTGTTCTCCTGCTTCTCGCCTTCGGCCTTCTCTTCGACGCCGTCACCGGCCCCTCGAAGATCGTCATGATGATGACCGGCCACGAGCGGGCCTATGTCGCCGTCTTCGGCACCATTATGGGCCTCGGCTTCCTCGTTCAGATCATCGTGATCCCGATCTGGGGCATTGTCGGCGGCGCGGCGGTCAATATGGGCGCGCGCATTATCGCCCAGATCGCCATTGCCCTTTGGTGCCGCTATCGCATTGGGCTCGATACAAGTCTTCTCGGCGCCCTGGCCGTCGGCCGCCTGCAGGACGCCCAAGCGACCTGAGTCCGGCCTGGGCGTACCCAAGAGTACGGTTGTTCTTGACCCAAAAGCCCTCTCGGCTTAGAACCAATCCAAACTTCAATCCTGCCCCTCGGAACACGACGAATGACCAAGGCCCGCACGCTCTACGACAAGATCTGGGACGACCATCTGGTTCAGAACAATCCGGACGGCACGAGCCTTCTTTATATCGATCGCCACCTCGTCCATGAAGTGACGAGCCCGCAGGCGTTCGAAGGTCTCCGCCTCAACGGCCGCAAGGTCCGTCACCCCGAGCGGACCCTCGCCGTCGTCGACCACAACGTGCCGACCACCGATCGTTCCCTGCCAAATCCCGATCCGGAAAGCGCCATCCAGATCGAGACGCTGGCTGAAAATACCCGCGATTTCGGCATCGAATATTATGACCCCTTCGACAAGCGCCAAGGCGTCGTCCATATCGTCGGCCCCGAACAGGGCTTTACCCTCCCGGGCATGACCATCGTCTGCGGCGACTCGCACACGTCCACCCACGGTGCGTTCGGCGCTCTGGCCCACGGCATCGGAACGTCCGAGGTTGAGCACGTTCTAGCGACCCAGACGCTCATCCAGCAAAAGGCCAAGAACATGCTGGTGCGTGTCGATGGCCAATTGCCCCCCGGCGTCACTGCCAAGGACATCATTCTCGCCATCATCGGCGAAATCGGCACGGCAGGTGGCAATGGCCACGTCATCGAATTCGCCGGCGAAGCCATTCGGTCGCTCTCGATGGAAGGCCGCATGACGGTCTGCAACATGACCATCGAAGGCGGCGCCCGCGCCGGCCTCATCGCGCCGGACGAAACGACCTTTGCCTATGTCAAGGATCGTCCCCGCGCGCCCAAGGGCGAGGCCTTCACCATGGCCGTCGACTATTGGAAGACGCTTTATACCGATGAAGGCGCCCATTACGACAAAGTCGTCATTCTCGACGCCGCCAAACTGCCGCCGATCGTCTCCTGGGGTTCATCGCCCGAAGACGTCATCTCGGTGCAGGGCGTGGTCCCCAATCCCGATGAGATCCAGGACGAGACCAAGCGCGCCTCAAAATGGCGTGCCCTCGATTATATGGGCCTCAAGCCGGGCACCCCGATCACCGATATCAAGATCGACCGCGTCTTTGTCGGCTCGTGCACCAATGGCCGCATCGAAGATTTGCGCGCTGCCGCTGCCGTGATCGGCGATGGCAAGGTTGCAAGCCACGTCTCGGCGATGATCGTGCCCGGTTCGGGCCTCGTCAAGGAACAGGCCGAAGCCGAGGGCCTCGACGTCGTCTTCAAGAATGCCGGCTTTGAATGGCGCGAGCCCGGCTGCTCCATGTGCCTCGCCATGAACCCCGATAAGCTCAAGCCCGAAGAACGTTGCGCTTCGACCTCGAACCGCAACTTCGAAGGCCGTCAGGGCTTTAAGGGCCGCACCCACCTCGTCTCCCCCGCCATGGCTGCTGCCGCTGCCATTGCCGGCCACTTCGTCGATATCCGCGAGTGGAAGTAAAACACACCGATTGGTCGGGGCTTTATGCCCCGACCCTCGATGACTTCGAGGCTTTGGCAAGCAAGGCCCTGGCTGAACTGCCCGAGCCGTTCAAATCGCTCGCGGCCGACGTCACCTGTTCGGTGGCCGAGTTCGCCGAAGACGACATTCTCGCCCATTTCGAAATGGAGAGCCCTTTCGAGCTGATGGGTCTCTTCACCGGCATTGGCCTCACCGAAGACGGCGCCATGCCCCAGACCGGGCAATTGCCCAATACGGTCTTCCTCTATCGCCGCGCCATTCTCGATTACTGGGCCGAAAACGACGACAACACCCTCGGGGAAGTCGTTACCCATGTGCTCATTCACGAGCTCGGCCACCACTTCGGCTTTTCCGACGACGACATGGAAGAGATCGAAGCCCGCGCCGACGCGGAAGAATAGGCCCAAAACAAAATCCCCGCCAAAGCGGGGATTTTTTATTCAGCTCTCGACCACGACTTGCGGCGGCGAGGCGGGTTCGTTCTCCGGCGCATATTTGCTCAGCAGCGGAAGCTGGGTCATCGAGAAAATCATCGTCAGCGGCATGATGCCCCAGACCTTGAAATTGACCCAGAACGCGGTATCGAAGTTGCGCCAGACGATTTCGTTGATCACGGCCAGCAGCACGAAAAACAGGCCCCAGTTCAGCGTCAGCTTCCACCAGCCTTCGGGGCGCAGCCGGTAGACATCGCCAAAAACATATTTGAGCAGCGACTGACGGAAGACGAGCCCTCCCAGCAGCACCGAGGCGAACAGCATATTGGTGATGGTCGGCTTGAGCTTGATGAACGTTTCGTCCTGCAGCCACAGCGTCAAGCCGCCGAAGATCAGCACGACGACACCGGTCACCAGCGGCATGATCGGGATTTTGCCGAGCACGATTTTGGAAATGACCAGCGACACGACCATGGCGATCATGAAGACCGCGGTCGCGAGGAAAAAGCCTTCGGGAAAAATCGGGGTCAGGCTTGGGAAGGCTGCCAGGATCCGGTCGCCGAAGAAATTGACGAGAAAGAAGATGACCAGCGGACCGAGCTCGAGCGAGAGCTTGGTCATCTGTGGCTTGAGGTCGTCCCAGCTCACGTCTGTTTGGGCGGCTTTTTCGGTCATTGTTCGTTCCATGGCGTCTTGCGCCAATGTGATGGCATGGGCCAGGCGTTGCAAGCGCAATAGGCTCCAAGCATGGTCAGATTTTGTCCGAGGCGATCAGTCCTGCCCGGCGATCGCCTTGGCAAAATCGCGCGCTTCGAAGGGTTCGAGGTCGTCCACCCCTTCGCCGACACCGATGAAATGCACCGGCAGGCCGAACTTCCGGGCAATCGCGACGAGAATGCCGCCCCGCGCCGTGCCATCGAGCTTGGTCATGACAAGGCCCGTTACCCCGGCCCGCTTGCCAAAAATCTCGACCTGCTTGAGCGCATTCTGGCCCGTCGTCGCATCAAGCGTCAGCAGCGTCGCATGCGGCGCCGATGGCTCGACCTTCTTGATGACGCGAATGACCTTTTCAAGCTCGTCCATCAATTCGTCGCGGTTCTGCAAGCGCCCGGCCGTATCGATGATCAGCACATCGCGCCCCTCGGCCTTGGCCTGGGTGACCGCGTCGAAAGCCAGCCCCGACGCATCGGCGCCGGCGGGTCGCGAAACGACCGGCGCGCCCGTCCGCTGACCCCAGACCTGCAATTGCTCGATTGCCGCAGCGCGGAACGTATCGCCCGCCGCCAGCATCACGGATTTTCCTTCGCCTGCGAACTTTTGCGCCAGTTTGCCGATCGTCGTCGTCTTGCCCGAGCCATTGACCCCGATCATCAGGATGATGAACGGCGTCTTGGTCGTGTCGACCGTCAGCGGCCGCGCTACAGGTCCCAAGACCTTTTCGACTTCCGCCGCGAGCACGGAACGGACATCGCTGTCGGATACTTCGCGATCAAACCGGTCGCGGCGTAGGGTTTCGGTGATGGCCATGGCCGTCTCGAGCCCGAGATCGGCCTGGATCAGCACATCCTCCAGTTCATCGAGCGTCGCCCCATCCAGCTTGCGCTTGGTAAAGACCGAGGTGATCGATGTCGTCAGATTATCCGAGGAGCGTTTTAGCCCCGTCGTCAGCCGCGAAAACCAGCTTTGCCGCGGCACCTCGGCGGTGGCGGGCGCCGGAATGATCGGCACGCTGTTCTGGATTTCTAAAGCGCGCTCCTCAATTTCCTCGACATAGTCGGGGGTCGTTTCGGGAGACCCAGGCGGCGGCAGGTCGGGCGTTTCCACGGGTTCCGGGACCGGCTCGGGTTCCGGCGCAGGCGGCACCGTTTCCGGCACGGGCGGAATGGGCTGGATCGGGGCATCCGGGCGCGTCTCGGGTGGAGCCGGCGACGGCACGGGCTCGGTGCCGAACAAGCGCTTGAAGAAACCGGATACCTTATCGCTCATGCTTTTGTTCTTTCCTCGCCTCAGGCGGCCGCGCGCAGCTTTTCGCCCACCAGGCAATCGGCGCCGCGCCCGGTGATGACAACCGCATCCAGATCACCGGCTTCCATACCGGCAACGCGAACGGGGATATATTGTTCGGTGCGCCCGACGCCGGAACGCTCCATCAGCACATTTTCGGTGTGGCCAAGTCGGCTCGCATAAAGCGCCGCCACCTGCTTTTCGCCTTCGGCCCGCAAAAGGCCGGCGCGCTGCCGCGCCAATCCTTTGCCCACCTGCGGCATGCGCGCCGCCGGCGTGCTTGGCCGCGGCGAGTATGGGAAAGCGTGAATATAGCTCAGCCCCGCCTCGCCGATAAAGCGCAGCGAGTTTTCGAACATCGCCTCGGTTTCCGTTGGAAACCCGGCAATGATATCGGCACCGAACACCATGTCGGGCCGCAGCCCCCGCAGTTTCTCGACCACCTCGAGTGCCTCGCTGCGCGAATGCCGCCGCTTCATCCGCTTTAAGATCAGATCGTCGCCCGATTGCAGCGAGAGATGAAGATGCGGCATCAACCGCTTATCCGTCACAGCCTCATAGAGCGCGGCATCCGCCTCGATGGAATCGATCGAGGAAATCCTAAGCCTTGGCAGGTCCGGCACATGCCGCAGGATCGATTGCACCAGCGTGCCGAGGGTCGGCGCGCCCGGCAAGTCCGGCCCATAGGAGGTGATATCGACCCCGGTCAGCACGACTTCGCGATAGCCATTGCCGACGAGCTGCTTGATCTGATCGACCACGAGCCCCATCGGCACCGAGCGCGATGGCCCGCGGCCAAAGGGAATGATGCAGAAGGTGCAGCGATGATCGCAGCCATTTTGCACCTGGACGAAGGCCCGCGTCCGCCGATCCATCCCGGCAATCAGATGCCCTGCGGTTTCCCGCACGCTCATAATGTCGTTGACCTGGACCTTGTCGTTCAGCGCCAGGCCGAACACCAGTGGCTTATAGCTCTTGGCCCTGAGCTTATCGTCATTGCCGATGACGAGGTCTACCTCGTCCATGTCGCCAAATGTCCGCGCCTCGGTCTGCGCCGCGCAACCGGTGACGATGATCCGCGCTGCCGGGTTATCGCGCCGCGCCTTGCGCACCGCTTGCTTGGCCTGTTTGACGGCCTCTTCTGTCACTGCGCAGGTATTGATGATGATGGCATTGTCGAGCCCGGCCTTTTCGGCCTCGGCCTTCATCACCTCGCCCTCATAGGCGTTGAGGCGGCAGCCGAATGTCAGCGTTTCGACTGCCATCAGGCCGCCTCGGCGCGCGTCCAGGCGCCCGTAGCCGGGTCGAAGGCACCGCGCCACTCCAGTTCGGCGGGGCCGGTCAGGGTCACATGGTCATCTGCCTGCCATTCGACGACGAGGTCGCCGCCCGGCAGCGTCACGGTCGCCTTGCGATCCGTCCGGCGGGTCCGGGCGCCATTGACGACCGCTGCGCAGGCCGCGGTACCACAGGCTTCGGTCAAACCCGCCCCGCGCTCCCAGACGCGCAAAACGATCTTGTCCGGCTCGATCACCTGGGCAATGCCGATATTGGCGCGCTCGGGAAAGATCGGGTGGTTTTCGAGCATGGGCCCAAACCGGTCGAGCGCATAGGACCAGACATCGTCCTTGACCCAAAACGTCGCATGCGGATTGCCGATCGCCATCACCGATGGCGAATGCAGCACCGGCGCATCGATCGGCCCGATCTGCAATTCGATTTTTCGCGTGTCAGCAAATTCCTCAGCCAGCGGAATGTCGAACCAGGCGAACTTGGGCGTGCCCATGTCGACGGTGATCAGCCCGCTTTCGGCCTCTTCGCCGAACAAAATTCCGGCCACCGTCTCGAAGGTAAACCGCCGCCGGCCCTGTTCGGCGCTCAGAAGCTGCACCACGCAGCGCATGCCATTGCCGCAGGCTTGTGCCCGCGAGCCGTCGGAATTGATGATCTCGATATAATTGACCGTGCCAGGCATGCGAGAGTCATGGATGGCCATGATCTGGTCGAACTTGGTTTCGGCCCGCGCATTGATCGCAATTGCCGCCTCAGGCGTCACGCGATCCGTCCGGCCGCGCATGTCGGCGACGATGATCTGGTTGCCCAGCCCGTTCATCTTGAGAAAGGGTGCGTTGCTCACGAGCGGTGCCTGTCTTTTGGTCTCGGGCACTATATGGCGGAAGTGGCAGGCAATTGCCAGTGCCGCCCGGCTAAGCCCCGCGTCCGGGAACGACTATATCGGCACGCTCAAGGGGACGCGTTTCCATATAGCGCTCGACACTGGGCATGAAGAGGTCGCGCCATTGCCGCTCCCAGGCGCCAACGCCTCGGTCGAGCGAGGCTTGTAGCGTCGTTGCTGCGTCGCTTTCGATCCAGACTTTTAGATCGTAAAGCGGCGCCAAGCGTTCGGCCAGCGCCGAGACGCCTTCCACGACGATCAGCTTCTCGCCGAGCCGAATCTCTTTCCAGGGCCCTAGCGCCCCAGCCTCCCAATCATAAAGCTGATAGCGGCAGGCACCGGATTGGGCCAAGGTCTCGACCGCCTCGAAAAACGCTGCGTGCCGCATATAGGGAAAGGGAAATCGAGGTTTGATCGGCTCCGGCCATGCATTCTGCGGTAGCACGAAATCATCGAGATAGATCACGTCGGCATCAAAGCTCTTGATCAGCCGATCCGCGAGCGTCGATTTGCCCGAAACCGGCAATCCATCGATGCCGATCAACCTGATATCCTGCCGCGCCCTTAGCCTGTCGATCAGGGCATCGGTCGCGATAAAACCCTTCGTTTCTTGACTCACGCGCATTTCTCCCCTAAACGCGGCCCGTTCATCAGGCTTTTGCTCCTGACCAGCCGACTGGGACCCAAAGGCGGGTACCACGATCCCGGAGGCCAACATCCGCCAGCGCGTTGCGCCCGCGGGTGGGTTTTGCGTTTGCTTGCATGAATACCATATGGCTCACTGGACGAGCAAAGCGAGGACCCCGCCAACGTTTTGGCGCCCCGCGGAGGGCCAGCGAAGCCACCAGCGCGGTTTTAGCGCGTCGGTGGCTGAGCGGTGCGGCCCGTGAGCGAAAAGGAAAAGCGATGTTTGAGAGCTTAAGCGACCGGCTTGGCAAGATTTTTGACGGACTTCGCGGACGCGGCGCGCTCAACGCTGCCGATGTCGATGCGGCAATGCGCGAAATCCGCCGGGCGCTGATCGAAGCCGACGTCAGCCTCGAAGTCGTCCGTGCCTTTGTCGAACAGGTCCGCGAACGCGCCGTCGGCGCCGAAGTCACCCGCTCGGTGACGCCCGGCCAGCAGGTCGTCAAAATCGTCAATGACGAGCTGGTTGCCGTTCTCGGCTCCGATGCGGTCACCATCGATCTCAACGCGCCATCGCCCGTTACCCTCCTTATGGTCGGTTTGCAGGGTTCGGGTAAGACCACCACGACGGCCAAAATTGCAAAACGTCTCAAGGACCGCCAAAAGAAGCGCGTTCTTCTGGCCTCGCTCGATACCCGCCGCCCGGCTGCCATGGAGCAGCTGCGCGTGCTCGGCGAACAGGTCGGCGTCGATACGCTGCCAATCGTCGCCACTGAAACGCCGGTCGAGATTGCCCGCCGCGCCGAGCGCGAAGGCCGTCTTGGCGGTTATGATGTCCTCATTCTCGATACCGCCGGCCGCACGCACATCGACGAAGAGCTGATGGTCGAAACGGTCTCCATCAAGGAGATCGCGAAACCCCACGAAATTCTGCTCGTCGTCGACGCCTTGACGGGCCAAGATGCGATCAACGTCGCCCGCTCTTTCGATACCCGTCTGGACGTGACCGGTATCGTCATGACCCGCGTCGATGGCGATGGTCGCGGTGGTGCGGCGCTCTCGATGCGCGCAGCCACCGGCAAGCCGATCAAGCTGATCGGTGTCGGCGAAAAGATGGATGCGCTCGAGGATTTCCATCCCGCGCGTATCGCCGACCGAATTCTGGGCATGGGCGACATCGTTTCGCTCGTCGAAAAGGCCGCCGAGCACGTCACGGCCGAAGACGCCCAGAAGATGGCGGCCAAGCTCAAGAAGGGCTCGTTCGACCTCGACGACCTGCGCGCCCAGCTTTTGCAGATGAAGAAGATGGGCGGCATGGGCGGCCTCATGGGCATGCTCCCCGGTGCGGGCCAGCTCAAGAAAGCCATGGCCGGCGCCAATGTCGATGAAAAGGTTTTCGATCGTCAGATCGCCATCATCAATTCCATGACCAAGAAAGAGCGGGCCAATCCGGACCTGCTCAATGCCTCGCGCCGCAAGCGTATCGCTGCCGGTGCCGGCGTCGAGGTTTCGGAAATCAACAAGCTTTCCAAGCAGCACCGCCAGATGGCGGATATGATGAAGAAGGTGTCCAAGGGCGGCATGGGCGCTCTTGGTGGCATGTTCGGCGGCAAGATGGGCGGCATGCTCGGTGGCATGCCCGATCTCTCCAAGATGGACCCAAAGCAGCTCGAACAGATGGCGCGTCAGGCCGGCATCAATCCCGATCAGCTCAAGGGCTTGCCCTCGGCCGATCTGCCGATGGCCGACAAGCTGCCCACAGACGTCAACAAGCTTTTCAAATCCGCCGGTGGCCCGGGCCTTCCCGGTCTCGGCGGCGCTCCGCGTTTCCCTGGCCTTCCGGGCCTGGGCAAGAAGAAATAACCCAAACTATCAACCGACAGCCTTAGGAATAAAGCAATGTCTCTCAAGATCCGTCTGGCCCGTGGTGGCACCAAGAAGCGTCCTTTCTACCAGATCGTTGTTGCCGACGCCCGTTCGCCCCGTGATGGCCGCTTCATCGAAAAGCTGGGCACCTTCAACCCGCTGCTCGACAAATCAGCTGAAAACCGCGTCGTCCTCGACACCGAACGCGCCAAGCACTGGCTCTCGCACGGCGCACAGCCGACCGACCGTGTCCTGCGTTTCCTCGACGCTGCTGGCCTCGTGAAGCGCGAAGCCCGTAACAAC
This sequence comes from Devosia sp. Leaf64, assembly GCF_001421945.1. Lineage (NCBI taxonomy): Bacteria > Pseudomonadati > Pseudomonadota > Alphaproteobacteria > Hyphomicrobiales > Devosiaceae > Devosia > Devosia sp. Leaf64. Next base: position 195,965 of record NZ_LMLO01000019.1, read on the forward strand.
CCGAACAAGGGTGTTCCCGGCGAAAAGGCCAAGGAACGCGCTGAAGAAAAGGCCGCCAAGGCCGCAGCATCCGCCGAAGGCGCTGCTGAATAATTTTTGGGTCTTTGGACCTGCGAATGGAAAAGCCCCGCTGGAGACACCGGGGCTTTTTTGTGCGGTATTGAAAGCGATGTATATTATGGTAATATACATTCATGATCGACTGGAGCCGAGTTCAAGGGTTCGATTGGGACGCCGGAAACGCACGCAAGAGCGTCGACAAACGTGGCGTGTCTCAGGCCGAGGCAGAACAGATGTTCTTCAATCAGCCGCTTCTCACGCTCGCCGACGCCAAGCATAGCGATGTGGAACCTCGTCTTCACGCACTAGGGCATTCCAACGACAGAAGGCTGCTGCATGTGACCTTCACCTTGCGCCAGGACGAGACGCGTATTCGGGTCATCTCTGCGCGCGATATGAATCGCAAGGAAAGGATCGTTTATGAGCAAGTCTCTTAAGCCGATACCGACATTTAAGACGGAAGCGGAAGAACGTGCGTTCTGGGAGAGCCAAGACACCACTGACTATATCGATTGGGGCAAGGCGAAACAGGTCGTCATGCCCAATCTCAAGCCGTCGTCAGCATCCATCTCACTGCGCCTGCCGACGGGCCTACTCGATCAGATCAAAGTGGCCGCAAATAAGCGCGATGTGCCTTATCAATCGCTGATCAAAATCTGGCTCGCTGAAAAGGTCGACAGCACCAAATAGAAAAGCCCCGGCGCGAACACCGGGGCTGTTGGCGTGACACCGAGTTTAAATCTTACGCCTTCAACTTAGCCAAGATTGCTGCGCCCATTTCTTCCGTGCCAACCGTCTTGCGATTGTCCTGGGCGATGTCGGCGCAGCGGAGGCCATCGGCGAGGACTGCGGCGATGGCGCCTTCGACCTTGTCGGCCAGTTCAATCATGCCGAACGAATAGCGCAGCGCCATGGCGTGCGAGGCGATCATGGCGATCGGGTTGGCAATGCCCTTGCCGGCAATGTCGGGGGCCGAGCCGTGGACGGGCTCATACATGGCCTTGCGCTTGCCGGTGACGGCATCCGGTGCGCCGAGCGCGGCCGAGGGCAGCATGCCGAGCGATCCGGTCAGCATGGCAGCGACGTCCGAGAGGATATCGCCAAAGAGGTTGTCGGTGACGATCACGTCGAACTGCTTTGGATTGCGCACAAGCTGCATGGCGCAGTTGTCAGCCAGAATATGGTTGAAAGCGACGTCGGCATAATCCTTGGCGACAGTGCGGACCACTTCGTCCCACAGCACGCCCGATTTCATGACGTTCTTCTTGTCGGCCGAGTGGATCTTGTTGCCGCGGGTGCGGGCGAGATCGAAGGCGACGCGGGCGATGCGGTCGATTTCATAGGTTTCGTAAACCTGGGTATCGACACCACGCTTCTGGCCATTGCCAAGGTCGGTGATTTCCTTGGGCTCGCCGAAATAGACACCGCCGGTCAGCTCGCGCACGATCAGGATATCGAGGCCTTCGACGAGTTCGCGCTTGAGCGCGGACGCATCGGCGAGCGCGGGGTAGCAGATCGCAGGGCGGAGGTTCGCAAAGAGCCCAAGATCCTTGCGGAGACGGAGGAGCGCAGCTTCCGGGCGCTTGTCATAGGGCACATTGTCCCACTTGGGGCCGCCCACGGCGCCGAAGATAACGGCATCTGCCTTGAGCGCCTTGGCCATGTCGTCTTCGGAGATGGCTTCGCCATGCGCGTCATAGGCACAGCCACCGGCAAGACCGGTATCGATGGCGAAGTCGGTGAGACCTTCGGCATTGGACCAGGCGATGATTTTTTCGACCTCGACCATGATCTCGGTGCCGATGCCGTCGCCCGGCAGAAGAAACAGGGAATGGGTGGCCATTTTTGGAAAACTCCTCGCCGTACTGGTGGGTACACCTTGGCGCCGACATATCCGCATTTTGGCTTTTTGTGCAAGGGCACAAAGCAAAACAGCGCTTTCGGGCGAAAGCGCTGTCAGTGTTAACGGAATGCTATCGAAACCGCGACTTAAGCGTGGCTCGTTGCGGCCCCGATCCGAGCCGTCACTTCGATCTCGATCTTCATGCCTTCCTCGATCATCGCAACTATGAGCATGGACGCGGCCGGGCGGATGTTTCCGAACACCGGACCAACCGCCGCGACGACCTCGTCCACATAAGACCGATCGCCGAGATAGTAGACGACCCGCACCGTATCCTCGATCGAAGAGCCGGCTTCCTTGAGCGCCTTGTCGATGGTCGCCAGCGCATTTTTCGCTTGTTCGCCAACGCTTTCGGGCATCTTCATCGTAGCATAGTCATAGCCCGTCGTGCCCGAGACATAGACCGTATCCTCGTGCCGCACGGCGCGCGAATAGCCAAAAGTCGCTTCAAAGGGAGAGCCGGTAGAAACGCGCTGGACCATGGGATCAACTCAAGGTTTTGTGGAGGAAATGCCGGGTAAAACCGGGTGGATAATCAGTCAGGGCGCCGAATTCGGCATAGCCGAGCTTCTTGTAAAAGCCCGGCGCCTGAAATGAAAACGTATCGAGCCAGATGCCGCTACACCCAAGGTCTTTCGCAACTTTTTCGGCTTCCGCCATCAGCTTTTCGCCAAAGCCCTTGCCGCGCAAATGCTCGGGAATGAAGAGCAACTCGACAAACATCCGGCTATAGCTGACCCGCGCCGTCAGCCCGCCGACGGAAGCGCCGGTTTCCGGGTCTTTGAGCGCGAGAGCGATGGTGCGTGGAGCACCAAAGCGGTTCTCCGTCTGCGCAGCATTATAGGCGATGAGGCCATCGAGAATGGCCGCCCGCGTATTGGGATGCGGCTCGGCCTCGAAGACGATTTCCGCCACGGTTTAGAGCCAGGGACGCTCGTTCGCCATTTTGCCCTCGAAGGACAAAATGGCAGGATCGGATTTCAGCGTGCCGGCGATATCGTCGAGGCCCTCGAGCAGGATCTGCTTGCGCGATGGGTCGATATCGAAATGCAGCGTGCCGCCGTCCGGACCCTTGATGGTCTGGGCTTCAAGGTCGATGCTGAGCGTCGCATTAGCACCGCGCTCAGCATCGTCGAGGAGGAGTTTTAGCTGCTCGGGCGAGACGACGAGGGGCAAAATGCCGTTCTTGAAGCAGTTGTTATAAAAAATGTCGGCAAAGCTCGTCGAAATCACGCAGCGGATGCCGAAATCGGCGAGGGCCCAAGGCGCGTGCTCGCGGCTGGAGCCGCAGCCAAAGTTGTCGCCGGCGATGACGATCTTGGCCTGGCGATAGGCTGGCTTGTTGAGCACGAAATCGGGGTTTTCCGAGCCGTCTTCATTGTAGCGCATCTCTGAAAACAGGGCGACGCCAAGGCCGGTGCGCTTGATCGTCTTGAGGTACTGCTTGGGAATGATCATATCGGTATCGATATTAATGATCGGCAGGGGCGCTGCGACACCCGTCAATGTGGTGAATTTTTCCATCACGAAACCTCGCTTTATCTTGGGTCTTTGAGCCAAAGCGGGATCGGGGTCAAGTCGTCAGGTGGCTAAAGCGTTCGGCGCTTGACCAGCCATAGACCCTTTGTCTACTGGTACGCCTCAAGAATTTACGCGCGCGTCATCTTGCTTACCGGGGGGTTAGCAATGCAAGGACAAGTGCCTAAGATGGTCTCGCTCGGCCAGAGCGGCGCCTCTCATCCAACGTCTGGCCAGCTTTTGCGAGCCCTCGAAGCCATGGCAGGCACAGGCTTCTGCACGCTTTCCTTTGCCGATGGCAGGGTGCAGGCGTCGGAAGGTCTGCATGTGCTTGCCGGCACAACCGATCATATCGGCCAGCAGATCTCGCTCGAATTCATCGAGGCGCGGACCCATCCCGATGATCGGGCCGCGCTCGTCGAGAGTTTTCACATGCTCATGCGCGATCTCCTGCCGATGCGCCGCGATTTGCGGCTCATGCGCGAGGATGGCACGGTCCGGCAGCTCGAATTGCGGTTCGAGCGCCTAATGGATGACGCCAAGCGTCCCATAGGCTGGATCATCTGCGCGCTAGATCGCACGCAGGAGGAGAGCCTCCGCAAAGCCATGAGCATGATGCGCCGCCGCCTTCATGCGGTTTTTGAGCGTCTTGATGTCGATATCGCCTGGTTCAGCTCGCTCGATGGCAAGTTTCTCGAACTGATCCGCATGTCCGAAGACTTGGGGCTGCCCAAAACGCCGATCTTCACGCTCGAAAGCTGGTTCAAGTCGATCCATCCGGACGACCGGCAGATCGTGCTCGACAGCATCGAGCGGCAGGACATTTATACGGGCGAGGTCCGGGTCGAAATCGCGCCAGGCGAGTATGTGCCCATGCGCAATGTCCGCTACCCCGTTGCGGACGAAAATGGCCAGCCGGTCGAATGGCTCGGGCTCACTTCGATCAGGCGTCCCGGGCATGGCGGTGTCATCGCCGAAGATGTGGCGAGCGAAGAGCTGCTCAATGGGCCGCTGCTGCGGGGCGCGCGCAATCTTCTTGGCTGGACCATCCCGGTTCTCGCGGAACAATCGGGCGTTTCAGCCTCGACCATCATGCGCATCGAGGAAGCGACGGCGCCAGTGATCGAGGTGGCGCGCCGGCGCACGGCCGAACGGCTGACCCGCGCCCTCACCGAGGGTGGGTTGATCTTTCATCGCACGCTGACGGGAAAACTCGCAATTTCGCTCTAGTTCTTACGCTCTTCCATGCGCCCGGCCGCGCGGGCAAAGCCCTCGGCGATGGCCACGCGCATAGCCTCCCGGGCGGCGATGGCATCCCGCGCCGAAATCGCATCTGCAATGGCCCGATGCACAGCAACGGTCTGGGTCAAAGCCTCGGGCTCATTGACCGGCGAAGATATCGTGAAGGCCGCGGTCAGCGCCATTTCGACAAGCGCACTGATCGAGGCCATGAAGGGATTGCCCGACGCATCGGCAACGGTCTTGTGGAAATCGAGATCGTGGCGGGCAAAGTCTTCGGGCGTCCCTGCCTTCGCCATCAGCTCAACCGTTGCGAGGAGGCCCGCGGCCTGATCATCGGTCCGCCGCTCGGCCGCCAGCGCCGCGGCTTCGATTTCGATACCGATGCGCACTTCCGCAAGACTTTGCAGGAAGCTCACTTCTGGTCCGAGTTCGAAATGCCAGGCAAGGACATCGGAATCAAAAAGATTCCAGCGATTACGGGGCAAGACACGCGTGCCGATCCGCGCCCGCGCTTCGATCAGACCCTTTGCCGCCAAGGTCTTCAGCGCTTCGCGTAGCACCGTGCGCGACACGCGAAACCGCTCAAGCAGTTCCGTATCGGGCGGCAGGATCGAGCCTTCGGGATATTGGCCGGAAACGATGGCAAAGCCGAGATCCCAAAGCACGTCCGAATGGAGGTTCCGCGCGCGGTTGCGGCCCGAGAGAATGGCGATGAGGTCGCCTGAGTGGCGCGCACGGCCGCCGGATCGATCCATGCTGGCTCTCCTTGGGCAATGGTTGGGCGACCTAATCACAGTCGAATAAGTATGACAATATAAGCGCTCCTCTGTGCACTGGACAGGCCGGGGCCCGCTCGCCATGGTGCGGCGCAATACGATTCCGAATTTGCCGCAGGACCCTGTCATGACCGAAAAAACTCAACTCGATGCCGTGCTCGCCCATGTCGATCAGGGGCTTGAGCAAAGTCTGGCGCGGCTTTTTGATCTTTTGCGAATCAAGTCGATCTCGACCGATCCCGCTTATGCCGCCGAATGCCAGAAGGCCGCCGACTGGATCGCCGGCGAGCTCAATGGCCTTGGTTTTGATGCCAGCGCCCGCCCGACCCCCGGCCATCCCGTGGTCGTCGCCCATGGCCCGGAACAGGCCGGCCCGCATGTGCTGTTTTATGCTCACTATGACGTGCAGCCGGTCGATCCGCTCAATCTGTGGCATTCCGATCCCTTCGATCCGCAGATCAAGGAAGACGCTGCCGGCCGCAAGATCATCGTTGCCCGCGGCGCGTCCGACGACAAGGGCCAGATGCTGACCTTCATCGAGGCCTGCCGCGCCTATAAGGCCGTCACAGGGAGCCTGCCTGTTCGCGTCTCGCTGATGCTAGAAGGCGAGGAAGAATCCGGCGGCAAGAACCTGCCGCCCTTCATGCGCGAAAATGCCGAGGAGTTGAAAGCCGATATCGCGCTCGTCTGCGATACCGACATGTGGGATCGGCAAACCCCGTCGATCACCACCATGCTGCGCGGCCTTGTCGCCGATGAGATCGTCATCACTGCGGCTGACAAGGACCTCCATTCCGGCATGTTCGGCAATGCGGCCCGTAATCCCAATCAGGTCCTGGCCGAAATCATCGCCAGCCTCCGCGCCCCCGATGGCTCGGTGACGCTCGACGGCTTTTATGACGATGTCGCTGAAATCTCGCCCGAGCTGAAGGCCCAGTGGCAGGGCCTTGGCTTTGACGAAAAGGCCTTCCTCGGTGAAGCGGGTCTATCGCTGCCGGCCGGCGAACAGAGCCGCTCGGTCCTCGAAATGCTTTGGGCCCGCCCGACCTGCGAAATCAATGGCATGATTGGCGGCTATACCGGCGACGGCTTCAAAACCGTCATTCCGTCCAAGGCTTCGGCGAAAATCTCGTTCCGCTTGGTCTCCGGCATGGACCCCAAGAAGATCCGTGCCGCTTTCCGGGCCCATGTCGAAAAGATGATCCCAGCCGATTGCTCGGTCGAGTTCATTCCGCATGGCGGCTCGCCGGCCATCACCGTCCCGGCCGATGGCGAATTCCTCCGCAAGGCGCTCAATGGTCTCTCAGCCGAATGGGGCAAGCAGGCCGTAATCACCGGCTCGGGCGGTTCGATCCCGGTCGCGGGCGATTTCAAGTCGATCCTCGGGCTCGATACGCTCCTCATCGGCTTTGCCCATGTGGATGATCAGATCCACAGCCCCAACGAGAAATACGATCTCGACAGCTTCCACCGCGGCATCCGCTCCTGGGTCCACGTGCTGGCCGCGCTTGCCGCGTAAAGTCATCACGTCATCCCCGCCCCGGCGGGGATGACATCGCTTTGGTTTCAAGCAAATACAACGGCGAGGATCGCCAGCACTGCGGGCACGGTCTGGACGAACACGATCTTCCGGCTCGATGTAGCGCCGCCCACAATGCCGGCAACGGCAACGCAGGTCAGGAAGAAGATCTTGATCTGCCAGGCCAGCGCCGGATCGGGATGCACGAGACCCCAGATGAGGCCGGCGGCGAGAAAGCCATTATAAAGGCCTTGATTGATGGCCAGCACCTTTGTGCTGCGCGCAAAATCGGGCGCCAGATTAAACGCCTTCTGGCCGCGCGGCGTGTCCCACCAGAGCATTTCCAAGAGCATGATATAAACATGCAGCAGCGCAACGGCTGCAACGAGAACAAAAGCCACAACCGTCATTTCAGGCCTCCACAGCAACATCGAGAGCAAGTTCAACCATGTCGCGCAGCGAGGTCTGGCGCGCTTCGGCGTCGATTTCCTCATGCGTGATCAGGCAATCGGTCATGGTGCAGATGGTCAGGGCGCGGACATCGAACCTGGCGGCGAGCGTATAGAGCACGGCCGCCTCCATCTCGACGCCGATCACGCCATGCTCGGGCAGCTTGTCGTAACCGGCCATGCCATCGGCATGATAGAAAATGTCCGACGAGAGCATATTGCCCGCATGATAGCGCAGGCCCCGGGCATCGGCCCTGTCTGCGGCGTCGCGCAACAGCCCGAAATCGGCCATGGGCGCAAAATTGAAGGCGCCGAACCGGCCCTTGACGATGGAGCTATCGGTCGAGGCCGCCTGCGCCAGAATGATGTCGCGCACCTTCACCTTGGCATTGAGCCCGCCGCAGGTGCCGACGCGGATCAGCGATTTGACCCCATAAACGTTGATCAACTCGTTCACATAGATGGCGAGCGATGGTTGGCCCATGCCGCTCGCCTGCACAGAAACCGGTTTGCCCTTCCAGGTGCCGGTATAGCCGAGGCAATTGCGCACGGAATTGACGAGCTTTGGCGCCTCGAAAAACGTCTCGGCGATCCACTTGGCGCGCAGGGGATCACCGGGCAGCAGCACGGCCTCGGCATAGTCGCCTGGTTTTGCATGATTATGCGGGGTCAAGGTTTTCTCCTCGTCTCGTGCCGGTACCGAGCAATGACACCAGCGCCAAGAGTTGACAATCCCAGTGCGGAACGCGCTCGCCAGTCCCGGCATTGCTCCTCTTCAAGGGACAGAAGGAGGCTGGGATGTCCGACAAGATAGAAGCCAAGGTGACGCATCGTTTTCGCGCGAGCCCCGAGCGGGTCTACGACGCATTCGTCGATCCCGATCTGGCGCGCCGCTGGCAGGCGGCATGGCTGCGGCGCAGCGGGGAAAGCGGCAATCTGACCGAGGTTCAGCTCGAGCCACGCGTCGGTGGCCGCCTGATGCTGGCCGACGGGCAGACCGGAACGCGGGCGCGACATTTCGGCGAATTCCTCGCGCTTGAGCGGCCGAGCAAGATCGCCTTTTCCTGGATGGTGCATGAAAGCGAGGCCGAGGATCCGGCCATCGTCGAAATGATCATCGAGCCCGAAGCCAATGGCCCCGGCAGCGTCGTCACGCTCTACAACACGCTCGATGCGCAATTCGAGGATTGGCTGGCCCAGACCGAACGCGGCTGGATGGCCATGCTCGGCGGTATCGAGGATGTCATCGAGAGGCGCGATATTCCCTCGATGCGCTAGGTGCTTGACGCGCGTGGTCCTGCGGCCCATCTAAAGCGCGAAACTTTTGGAGCATGATCATGGTCGCCAAGATCTTTATCGATGGGGAAGCCGGAACCACGGGGCTGCAGATCCGCGATCGCCTCGCCGGCCGCCGCGATCTCGAAGTGCTCTCCATCGCGCCCGAAAAGCGCAAGGATCAGGAGGAGCGCAAGCGCCTCCTCAATGCAGCCGATGTCGCCATTCTCTGCCTCCCCGATGAGGCGGCCAAGGAGAGCGTGCGGCTCATCGAAAACGGCACGACCCGCGTCATCGATGCCTCGACCGCCTTTCGGGTGAATCCCGACTGGGCCTATGGCTTTGCCGAGATGGACAAGGATCAGGCCGAGAAAATCGCCAATGCACGCTTTGTCTCTAATCCCGGCTGCTGGCCGCAGGGCCTGATCGCCGGTCTCCGTCCCCTCATCGCGGCTGGCTTTATTCCCGCCGATCATCCGATCATCTATCACGGCATTTCCGGTTATACCGGAGGCGGCCGCCAGATGGTCGAGGACTATGTGGCCGAAGGTGCATCGGCGAGCCAATATATGCCCTATGGCCTCACCTTCATGCATAAGCACGTGCCGGAGATGACGCTCTATACCGGCCTCCAGCGCGAACCGCTGTTCGAGCCCGTCGTCGGCAATTTCGCGCAAGGGATGACGACGTCCCTCCCGCTTCATCTGGGTACGCTCGCCAAGGTCCCGACCGGCGCCGAAATCCATGCGGCCATTGCCGATCACTTCGCTGCCGTCCCCGACAGTTTCGTCAAGGTCGCACCCTATGATCCCGCCCTCGGCAAGACCGCTGCGCTCGATCCGCAGGTGCACAACGGCACCAATACGCTGACTCTCCATGTCTTTGCCAATGACGCGCGGGCCCAGGCCGCGGTGGTCGCGGTCTACGACAATCTCGGCAAGGGCGCATCGGGCGCTGCGGTCCAAAATCTTAACCTGATGCTAGGCGTTGCAGCAGCCGAGAGCCTTGCCGCCTGAGAAAGGGTTTTGCGACTATGACCGAATACAAAATCCGGCGTGAAGAAGACGCAACGCATGGGCGCTATGTCATCGACCTCGCGCCCGGCGCCGAGGCCGAAATGACCTATCGCAAGGCCGATGGCCGTATCATCGTCGACCATACCGGCGTGCCGCGCGAATATGAAGGTCGCGGCATCGCTCTACAACTGGTCAAAGCCTCGATCGCCGACGCGCGCAGCGAGGGGTTTAAGATCACCCCGGTCTGCCCCTATGTGGTTGTCCAGTTCGATCGCCACCCGGATTGGGCGGATCTGCGCGCCTAGTCTTCGTAGGCGAGGCCCAGCAGATTATCCTCGCGCCAGATCAGCCGGCAGAGTTCGAGCCGATGTCCAAAGAGCACATAAAAACGCTCGGGCGTCGGCCACGGCTCCAGCAGTTCGACCTTGGCCCCAAATGGCGATGCATTGCGCAACAGGGCCGGCACGCGCAAAAGCCCGTCGCCCAGCACGATCGTGGCATCGAGCCGAACCTTATCCCGTGGCCGAAGCCTGCGCTCTTTCTGTTCCATCCCCCTATAATAGCCCAGACCCCGCCCGCGATCCTGCCGCGTTTAATTCAAAGGCGATGGAAGCGGATTCAGGGAGGTTTGGTGGAGCTGAGCGGGATCGAACCGCTGGCCTCGTCATTGCGAACGACGCGCTCTCCCAACTGAGCTACAGCCCCACACAGCTTTCAATATTGCCATGTTCGGACCGTGGATCAAGAGGGGTCGACGTCAGACGAGACGGTGTTCGATCAGGCTCTTGCCAGTGGCTATGGCAGAATCTGCGGCTGTGATCAGTGGACGTCCAAGCCGTTCGCTGCCGCGGTGGCCGTCGAGGCGTTTGAGAGCGCCGAGTTCGTGGATATTTCCCGCGATGTCTCGATCGAACAGCGCGGCGACCCTCACGACGACATTGGGCAATTCGGCTGTCGGGATGCGGCGGTCCGGAAAGGCCGGCTTCATCGCCCTGGCCAAGTCGGCCATGCGATAGGTGCCTTCCGAGGCGATGCAGCGCTGACCTGCGGCGGCGGGATTGGTCATGGCATCGACATGGAGCGCGGCGACATCGCGCACGTCGACGATCGACATGCCCAGTTTCGGTACGGCCGGCAATTTGCCGTCGAGGAGGCGCGAAACCAGCGCCGCGGATGTGCCCGGATCTTCGTCGAGCAGTGGCCCGAGAATGGCGGCCGGATTGATCACCGCCAGATCATCGTGCCGCCCAGCCTTGTCCATCAGCTCCCACGCGGCTTTTTCTGCCAGGGTCTTGGACTTGGCATAGGCGCCCGTTTTGAGGCTCTCGACATTGGTCCAGTCCGCCTCGGTCAAGACGCGCGCATAGTCCTCATGGCCATATTGGATAGCAGCGATGGACGAGGTCAGCACCACGCGCTCGACCTGAGCGCGCAAAGCCGCCTCGATCGCCCGGCGCGTGCCGTCCACGGCCGGACGGATCAGCTCGTTTGGGTCTTTGGGAATTTCGAGCACGAAGGGCGAAGCCGTGTGCTGGAGAAAGCGCACGCCCGCCATCGCCGCATCCCAGCCCTTATCGTCGAGGAGATCGAGCGCGACGAAATCAAGCCGGCTGACATCGGCCCCCGCCTTGGCAAGCGTTGCCCGCACCTTATCGGCCTTATCGAGCGTGCGGACGCTGCCGCGTACAGCATAGCCGGCCTTGAGCAAAGCCAACGCGACGTGGCCGCCGAGAAAGCCGGAAATGCCGGTGAGGAGAACGAGATCGGTCATGGCGCGGTTTTCCCAGTTGAGTTTTTACGAACGCGACGATGGCTCAGACCGTTTCCCACCGTTCGGATTTTTCGCTCCGGAAGATGGCATCGAGCACCTTCATCGAGGCAATCGCATCCTCGATGCCATAGGGCAGGGGTGTTTCGCCGAGCACCGCTGCGGCAAAGGCGCGCGCCTGCTCAGTATATTGATCGCAGGCGGGAAGGATTTCGCGCCGCGCCAGCGAACCATCGAGCGGCGAACCGGTATCCACAGTGATGGCCGTACGCTCATCGGCCGGCGCATTATAGGGAATGAGAATTTCAAGCTTGCCCTTGGTCCCCTGCACCAAAACCCGCTGATGCGGCACGAGCTGTGTGGAGCAGGTAAAGGTCAGCCGCTTGCCCTTGCCGAAATCGAGAATGGCGCTGGCCAACCGATCCGTGCCGAATCCGGGATCGCGCTCGACAAGCGAAACCACCCGCTGCGGCTCAGCTTCGAACAGGAACCGGCCTGATGTCACCGGATAGCACCCAATATCCAAAATACCGCCGCCGCCGATATCGGCCTGGTTGCGCACATTGCCTGCATCGTTGTTGAAATAGGAAAAGACCGCAGTGATGGCGCGGACTTCGCCCAATTCGCCCGAGCGGATGATTTCGCGCGCCCGCTGCCATTGGGGGTGAAAGCGGATCATGAAGGCTTCCATGACGAGACGCCCCTCGGGCACTTGGCGCAGCTCTTCGGCTTCCTTGGCGGTTATGGCGATCGGCTTTTCGCAAAGCACATGCTTGCCGGCGCGTGTCGCGGCAAGGGTCATGGGCACATGGAGATGGTTGGGGAGTGGATTATAGATCGCGTCGATCTCGGGATCGGCAAACAGTTCCTCATAGGAACCATAGGCTTTGGCAATTCCGAGCGTATCGGCGGCTTTCCGCGCCTTGCTGAGATCACGCGAGGCAATGGCGACCACTTCGCAATTGTCCGCCTTCTGAATGGCCGGCGTCACCTTGGCCATGCCGATATTGGCGGTCGACAAAATCCCCCAGCGCACTTTCTTGGTCACGTCGCATCTCCTCGCTTCTGTCTAAGGCCTAGCCTTGCGGCGGGTCCGAGGGCAAGGCCCACCTTCCAGACGCCGGGTTGCCAGCACACGCTTTTGTGCCTCCATCTTGCCGGGATGCTCATGTTAACGTCGCGCTAACAGGGCCCGTGGGGCCCGAGCAGCGGGGACATTCATGCAGCTCAAGCCCAATGCCTTCCGGCTCAGCGAGACGGTGCGCGGCGTCGAAACCATGACGCGCTTTTCCCTCGCCGTGCTGGCGCTGGCGTCCGGTGTCTATACCTATCTCGGCGTGCGCGGCCTGCTCGATGGCTCTGCTACCTTCGTCTTCTTTGCCGCCATCATCTATTCGGCAGCCGTCTCGGTCGCCATCTACGCCTTCTGGACCTTCATGATGCGGTTCATTCCGCTCGTGACCTCAGGCGTCCAGCGCGTCGGCCTCTTTCTCACCATGGGGATAGGGTGCCTCATGATCATGGCCATGAGCTCCTGGCTCAATGCGGCCGCGCTCGCCGGCTCCGCCGCCACCGAACAGCATATGGCGGTGACGCTCCAGGGCTATGCCGAAGACCTCGATCTCGCCCATGCCAATGCGCTCGCCGCGCAAAGCCTTCTTCCCGACGTGCAGCGCGCGGCCGAACGGTTTTCGGGTCTCGCGGCGGATGAACGCGAATCCGGTGCTTTGACCGGTACCACCGGTTCGGGCAGCGTCGTGCAATTGCTCACCCAGATGGGTACGCAGATGAACCAGCTTGCGGCCACCATCACCGGCAGCCGCGACGAAGTGGCAACGCTCTTCGAGCAGGGCTCGGCTCGGCTCGCCACCATGCGCGAATTGGTTTCAACGCCCGGCGCCATCGAGCCGCGCACCGATAGTTTTCAAAGCGAGGCCGTGCAACTCTCGGCCATCATCGCGTCCCTCCAACAAACCGGCGTTGCGGCATCCGTCCGTCGCGCATCCGATGATCTCTCGGCGGGCTTCATCGCGCCGGTCGCCGATGGACAATCGGCCGATCTGATGAACCGCCAGGGCCAGGTGATGGAAACGGTGCGCGCTTCCGTCGCCGCACAATCCGCCGCGCTCAGCGCCGCGGCCGATGAAATTCTTGCAACGCCCCCAGTCGAACAGCGGCGTTATACGCCCCTCTCGAGTGCCGAGGCCGTGCTCCGCTATTGGCAGGATTTTATCCCCTCCTGGGCCGGCGCCATTTCCATCGATCTCTTGCCGGTCGTGCTGGTGCTCGTCCTCATGATCGTCAATGATGCCATGCGCCGAGAGTCTTCGTCGCTCGAAGAAGCCGAAAACATCACCGCTGCCGAAATGCTGCGGGCCATGGCGCTCTATCGCCGCATGGAGGCGGCCGGGATCGATGTGACGACAGGTCAGCCCAAGCGCGAGCCCGAGGTCGAGCCGGCTCCAGCGGAGCCGACGCCTCCCGTGGCGGAGGCGCCCGTGGAAGATGCCACCGTCACCCCCATCGAAACCGCGCAGCGAAAGCGCACCGATGGGCCCCGCCCGGCATGAAAACCGACGCCAATGCCCGCGCCCAATCAGCAAGCCCGGGCATCATCGCCCGGCTCGCTGCCATCGACGATGGCGCGATCATCCGCGTCGCCTTCTTTGCCCTGCTGGTCGGCACGGCAAGCGTGCTTTATGTCGATTTTCGCGAGCTTGCGCTGAGCGAACCGCCGGCCGTACTGCCGACGCTCGAGCCCATTCTGCCGCCGGCCCAGCCCACTGAAGGTGATCCAGCCGGCCGGCCGATGCCGTCCATCACGACGGCGCCCGATCTCCTTGAAGCGCCGCTTGCCATCACCCTTTCGGCCGGTAGGGAGCTCAAGTTGACCGGCAGCATCGATCCGGGCTCCGCGCAAAGATTTGCCGACGAGATTGCGGCGCGCGGCGAATACGTTGAGACTGTGGTTCTCGATTCGCCCGGAGGTTCGGTGATGGACGCGCTGGAGATCGGCGCCCTCATCCAGGAAAAGGCCCTCGCGACCAAGGTTGTCGCCGGTAATCTCTGTGCCTCGTCCTGCCCCATCATTTTCGCCTCTGGCGCCGAGCGCATCGCCAGTCCCGATGCTGCCATCGGCGTCCACCAAATCTATGCGGCAAGCCTTGGCGAAGGCGCGGCCGATGCCGTTGCGGTCGCAGGCGTCGCTATGGCCGATGCGCAGGCAACGACGGCGCAAATCACGCGGCACCTGATCAAGAGCGGGGTCGACCCCGCCATGTGGCTGCACGCGCTCGATACGCCGCCAGACCGGCTCTACTATTTTTCAACGGAGGAAATGGAGGCGTTAAAGCTCGTCACACAGTTCGAGCAGAATTGAAGCAATGCACGGAACCGATGGAGGATCGGAGCCGTTTCGCAGCTAAGGGCCAATGTGCCCAACCTCGTGGAGGAGGCCAAACATGTCGAACACACACACTTTGACGCGCCACAGCGACATTCAAAGCTGGGTTAGCGATCGCAAGGGCATTCCAGCAATCGCCCGTATCAGAAACCGTTTCGGGGAAGAGAAATCCAAGCTTTTGCTTCGCTTTGTGCGCAGCCAGGGCCTCGGCGTCGATGACGGCATGAGCCCTTGTTCCTGGACAGCCTGGTTCGCCGAACTGGACCGCCAGCAACTCGCGCTCAAGATCACCCCGACAGGCGAGTGCGAACTGGTTCCGCGTGCGGCGCTGAACTGAGTTTTTCTGCGCTCGCAGCGCCCTGTGGCGTATTCGAATCCAAGCTTGGGGCAGGGGCGATAGACACCCTGTCCCTACCCTTTGCCTTGGCATCATAAAGCGCCATATCGGCCCGCCGCAGCAAGTTCGAGAGGCTTTCGCCCTCGTCGAGCACGGCAATGCCGAATGAGCAGGTAATCCGCTTGTCGGTGCCGCGAATCTCCTTGGGCAGATCCCGCAGACGCAATCGCGCAGCTTCAGCCGCACCCCGCGCGACCGTTAGCCCGGCCCCCGGCAGGAGCACGGCAAACTCTTCGCCCCCCATCCGCGCCACGACGGCGCGTTGATCAAAGCTCTCTTTCAAAAGCTCGCCAAACATTGCGATCACCTGATCGCCACGGTCGTGACCATAGGTGTCGTTGATCTGCTTGAAATGGTCGATATCGGCCGTGATCGCGACGGCAGGCATTCCCGCCCGTTGCGCCATCAGCCGCGCCCGCTCGGCCTGTTCGTCAAAGCCGCGCCGGTTGAGAAGGCCTGAAAGCGGATCGGTTTCCGAGAGCGTCGTCATGTCCGCAATGACGTCGCGCGTCATGATCAAGAGAATGAGCAGACCATTGGCGATGATCAAGACGCCGCCACTCGCCTGCGAAATGGCGGCATAATTGCTCGAGAGATAGCCCTGAACTGAGCCACCCGAGCCGATGGCCAGCGCGAGGAACGGCTTGCCCAAAAACGTCAGCGCGCTTAGCGCAAAGAGCGATACCAGCGTCAGGTCCAGCATGCGCCGCGATCTGTTGGCCAGAATGATCTGGATACCGATCACATGCATCAGCGCATAGGGCGCCTGATAGATCAGCCCGCGCGCCAGCGAATCCCGCGGCATGCCGAGTGTGAAAAGATTGATCCCCAGCGCCAGCGCAAACAAGAGGCCGAGCGAGAGCCACGGCACCCTGACCTCATAGTGCCGCGCGAGACCAATATTGGACAACAGCATGGCCGTCAGAAACGCGGCAAAACTACCGTAGGCGGCGGCCTGCGCATTGGTCTGGTAGGGCATGGAATATTCGAGCAGCCCGATGACGAAAGTCATCGAATAGGCCAGAGCCTGCCAGCGCGCGCCCACAGCCGAGCGGCGATAAACGGCAATGAAGCCGAACGCCGAGACGAAGATGGCCCCGACGCAAAGATTGATTGCCAGAACGATGCTCGCCGCGCTCAAGGACTGCTTCCGGAAATTTGAACCGGCTCAGCCTGACAGAGCTTCCGTAAGACATCGTAAAGCTGGCTATGCAGCCTAAGGGGCGCTTAGCTCCGCGGCGTCACGCCAAGCGCCTTGCCCAAAAGCTCAAAAGATCGCCGGCGCAACTCGTAGGAGTGGATCGTTGTCGTGATCATCACCTCGTCGGCCCCGGCTTCTTCGGCCTTGGCCGTGATTTCTTCGGCCATGCGCTCAGCGCTGCCAACCATCCAGAGACTGCCCTGGTGGGAAATCACCTGCTGTTGTTGTGGGGTCAGCGATTTCATCCGCTGCGTTGCCGCTTCCGGCGGCATCAGGTTGCGCTGCTCGCCGGTGACGAAGAGCGCCCAATTGACCGCCTGCGAGGTGCCAAGAAACGCGGCTTCTTCCTCTGTCGGCGCTGCAATCACCGAAAGGCACAAAATCGTCTTGGGCTCGGCAAAGTCTTCAGACGGCACGAAGGCCTCGCGATAGGCGGCAAAGGCCGGCGCCGCGGGCGTGTGCGAAAAATGCGCGGCAAAGGCATAGCCAAAGCCAATCTGGCCAGCCGCTTGCGCGCTGGCACCGGACGAACCCAGCAGCCACTTTGGCGGCAGGCGAATACCGCCTGGCGAAACCGGTACGCGCGAATAGGGATGATCGGGCGGGAAATTGTCCTCGTCGAACGTCATGAGTTCAGCGAGGTACTGCGAAAATTCCTCGCCGCCGCCTGAGCGCAGCGCCCGCATGGCATAGCCGTCGCCACCCGGTGCGCGGCCGAGCCCGAGATCGATGCGGCCGGGGTGGAGCGCTTCCAGGGTCCGATAAGCTTCGGCAATGCGCAGCGGCGCGTGATTGAGCAGCATCACGCCGCCCGAGCCGACGCGCAGCCCCTTGGTCGCCGCAGCCGCACTGCCGATCAGGATTTCAGGCACGGAGGAGGCAATCGAGGGCATGCCATGATGTTCGGCATACCAAAGCCGATGATAGCCATAATCGTCTGCCGCCTGCGCCAGCTTCACCGTCTCGGCCATGGCGTCGGTGGTCGAACTGCCTTGGGCGATGGGGGCGAGATCCTGGAGCGAAAGGGCAAAAGAAGCAGACATGACATTATCCGGTTTGAAACCAATCATCGTTAGATCACGATGATGGCGCCCGAATTCAACCCTCGATCGCGGCTTTCCGGTCACTTTTGCCGCTGCACGCGCCGCAATCGCACTTGGGGGCTGGAGCAGAATTGACTTTTGAGGCTAGTGAGGTGCTTCTTGGGGAACAGTGAGATCGGTGTGATGCTGCGTAAGATCTTTTTCGGTGCGATCGGTATGCTGGCTCTTTCTGCCAGCCCGGCCCTATCCCAGAACCTTTATGATCCCCATCCGCTCGCCGGCGTGGTCGATGAATTGCGTTTCGGTATCCATGCGCATGACGTGCACCATGCCGCCCTGCCGTTTCTCGTGAACGAATGGCGCCTCAATCAGGTCGAAGACATCAGCTTCGATGTGCTCTTCACCTCGCCCGATATCGATGCCTTCCGCTGGATCGGCTCGCCGCGTCCCGAAGTCGGCACCACCATCAATCTCGATGGCCAGGATAGCCTCCTCCATGCCGGCCTCACCTGGCAGTTGCCGGTCTTCGATACGCCATTCTATCTCGAAGGCACTTTTGGTGGCGCCGTACACAACGGCGCGCTGGAAAACGCCGCGCCCGGCCGCAAGAATTTTGGCTGCTTCCTCAATTTCTATGAGCGTTTTGGCGTCGGCGCCCGCCTCGGTGAGAATGCCACGGCGACCGTCACCTATGAGCACACGTCGAACAACGGCTATTGCTCGCAGAACGACGGGCTCTCCAATTTCGGCGTGCGCCTCGGCTATAAGTTCTAAAGCGCGTCGCGACCTTTAAGGGTCGCTCTTAGCGCTTTAGCTGTTTGGTTCAACGCATGTCTTTATCCCGAAACCGGTGCCCACTTTCGGGAGACATGCTTTAGGCCGCTTGTCCCGCGGCAAAGCCCGAAGCCCAGGCCCACTGGAAATTATAGCCCCCAAGCCAGCCGGTAACGTCGACTGCTTCGCCCACGAAGTATAGGCCTGGCACGGTCCGCGCCATCATGGTCTTGGCATCGAGCCCTGTCGTATCGACGCCACCGAGCGTGACTTCAGCCGTGCGATAGCCTTCCGACCCAACCGGCTTCAACGTCCAGCGCGAAACCTGATCGGCCACCGGCTGCAGCTTCTTGTCCGAAAAATCGCCGATCATGCCCGGCTGGTTGATCATCTCGCCCATGAGTTGTGCCAGACGCTTTGGCAGATGACCGGCCAGCACGGTCTGGACGTGGTTGCGCGGCTGTTCCTTGCGCGCCGCCTGCAGCATGGCCAGCGCATCCTGCTCAGGCAGAAGATCGACGGAGATGCTGTCGCCCTCGCGCCAATAGGAAGAGATCTGCAGGATCGCCGGACCTGACAGCCCGCGATGGGTAAAGAGCAGCGCTTCGCGGAATTTCGTTTTGCCCGTCCCGACTATCGCATCGGTCGAGACACCAGCCAATTCGCGCAATTCTTCGAGCTTACCTTCCTCAAAGGTCAGCGGCACGAGCGCCGGGCGCGTATCGGTCACGTTGAGCCCGAATTGCTTGGCCAGCGTATAGGCAAAACCGGTCGCCCCCATCTTGGGGATCGACTTGCCGCCCGTCGCGACGATCAGGCTTTCAGAGGTGACATAGCCATCGCCGAGGAGAACCTTGAAACCCGCATCGGTCTTTTCGACCGAACCCACGGTGCGTCCGGTCCAGATCGCCGCGCCAGCCTGGCGCAGTTCGTCGATCAGCATGGCGACAATCTGCGTTGCCGGTCCATCGCAAAACAGTTGGCCCAGCGTCTTCTCATGAAAAGAGATGCCGCGCTTTTTCACCTTTTCGATGAACATTTCGGGCGTGTAGCGCGACAGCGCCGACAAGGCGAAGCGCGGGTTCTGGCTCAGGAAGCGCTCGCGCCCCAGGACATGAGTCGCGTTGACATTGGTAAAATTGCAGCGCCCGCCGCCCGAAATGCGGATCTTTTCGCCCGGATCACGCGCATGATCTACCACGAGCACTCGCCGTCCGCGCCGCCCGGCCTCGATCCCCGCCATAAGCCCCGCCGCGCCTGCACCAAGAATGATGATGTCGAAATCGGTCATGTTTTTGGTCCTTGGCGCGCGTTCCTCCCTCCCGTACCCCCCTCCCGGCCTCCCCCACAAGGGGGGAGGTGCCGATCTGCTGTTTTAGGGGGATGCTGCCACGCCTGCCATGACACACCCCCTTTGATGGGCTCCGAGCCGTCCCGAAGGGCAAATCGCTCCAGCGGAGCGATTTGAGGGGGAGGAGGATGGGAGGAGGTGGTGACCCACCCGCAGACCCTTCCCAACCAATCTTCATTGACTCTTTCCTATTTCAGAGTATGAGAAGTCCTGCTTTTCCTATCAGAGCACTGATTTTCATGCGCAGCTTCGGCCACATCGCCGTTTTGACGACCACAAGGCTCATAGCCGGTGGCCTGACTGCCATGATGAAAACCACCAAAACCGCCTGACGCTTTTCCCCGGGTTCCCTCCCGCCGGGGAGAGGCTCACAGCACTGACCGCGGTGATCGAGATCATCGCGCGGGGGCGGAAAAGGTTAAGGGACCGGAGTTCCAAAAATGGGTTATCGCGTCGCTGTCGTCGGGGCCACGGGCAATGTGGGCCGCGAAGTTCTCAATATCCTGGCCGAGCGCAAGTTCCCGGCTGACGAGGTCTTTGCCCTCGCGTCCTCCCGCTCGATTGGCCGGGAAATTTCCTATGGCGACAAGGTGCTCAAGGCGCGCGACCTGCAGCACTTTGATTTCTCGACCGTCGATTTTGCCATCATGTCGGCTGGCGGCTCCATCTCCAAGGATTGGGCGCCCAAGATCGCGGCGGCCGGTGCCGTCGTCATCGATAATTCCTCTTACTGGCGCTACCACTCCGACGTGCCGCTGATCGTGCCGGAAGTGAACGGCCATGTGCTCGATCGCTGGCTCAAGGACGAAAAGCGCAACGGCATCATCGCCAATCCCAATTGCTCGACGGCTCAACTCGTCGTGGCGCTGAAGCCACTCCACGATGCAGCGACCATCAAGCGCGTCGTCGTCTCGACCTACCAGTCGGTTTCCGGCGCCGGCAAGGAAGGTGTCGACGAGCTCTGGAACCAGACCAAGGGCATTTTCGTCAACGACTCGCCGACCCCGCAAAAGTTCTCCAAGCAAATCGCCTTCAACGTCATCCCCCATATCGATGTGTTCATGGAAGACGGCTACACCAAGGAAGAATGGAAGGTTCTGGCCGAGACCAAGAAGATCCTCGATCCCAAGATCAAGGTCACCTGCACCGCCGTACGCGTGCCGGTCTTTGTCGGTCACTCTGAATCTGTCAATCTCGAATTCGACAAGCCCATCTCGGCTGACGAAGCGCGCGATCTCCTGCGCGAAGCGCCCGGCATTGCCGTTCTCGACAAGCGCGAACCCGGCGGCTACGCCACGCCGGTCGAAACCGTAGGCGATTACGAGACCTATGTCAGCCGCATCCGCGAGGACGTCACGGTCGAAAATGGTCTCGCCATGTGGGTCGTCTCCGACAACCTCCGCAAGGGCGCGGCGCTCAATGCCATCCAGATCGCCGAAACCCTCATCGAAAAGGGTTTCAAGGCCCGCGCCATCGCAGCCTGACCATTCCCCTGCGCCGTCCGGTTCCGGCATGGCGCAGGGCAGACATTTTCCGAAGTGACTTTTAGTGGCGCGCGTCAGGGTGTAAGCCCCAACCGCGCCCCAAATCCACGTTTTGCGGAAAGGCGCCGATCTGCGCCGTCCCGCCCCTGGATTTCCTATGCTTTCGCTCCGCGACCTCTGTCTCGCTCTCCTCGTCGTTCTCGCCTGGGGGCTGAACTTCGTCATGATCAAGTGGGGTGTCGAAGTGGTGCCGCCGCTCCTCCTCACTGCCATGCGCTATCTTTGCGCCGCGCTGCCCATGGTCTTCTTCGTCAAGCGGCCGCAGGTCCGCTTGGGAACGCTCCTCACCTATGGCCTCGCCATCGGCTTTGCCCAGTTCGGTCTCTTGTTCTCGGCCATCAAGCTCGGGCTCCCAGCCGGATTGGCCTCGCTCATCATCCAGACCCAGGGGTTTTTCACCTTCGGCCTCGCCATGCTGTTCCTGGGCGAGAAGCTCGGCCGCTGGCAGGTTATCGGCGCCACGGTCGCCATCATCGGCATCGGTGTCATTGCCGTCGAACGGTTCGAAGTCACGAGCCTTGTTCCCCTACTCATGGTCATCGCCGCGGCGTTCTTTTGGGGCGTCGGGAATATCGCGTCCAAGCGGGCAGGGCAGATCGACATGCTCTCCTTCGTCGTCTGGGGCAGTCTCGTCCCCATTGTCCCGCTGCTCGCCCTTTCGATCCTTATCGAAGGCCCCAGCGCGATCACCGCCGCGCTGCAAAACTTCAGCCTCAGCATCGCAGGCATCGTGCTGTTCAATGGCTACGCGGCCACCCTCGTCGGCTTCGGGCTCTGGAGTTATCTCCTAAAACGCTATCCGGCCGCGCTGATCGCGCCCTTCTCGCTGCTCGTTCCCGTCTTCGGCATCGGCTTTGCCGTGCTGCTCGCCGGCGAGGTCATCACCGAGCTCGAGATCATTGGCAGTGCGCTGGTGTTCGCCGGCCTCGTCATCAACGTCTTCGGCCCGCGCCTCATGCGCCGCCGGGTGAGCGTCTGATGCCCATCCGCCATATCCTTCTCGCCCTTCTCGTGGTTGCCATCTGGGGCTTTAATTTCGTCGTCATTAAATTGAGCGTCGAGGCGCTGCCGCCGATCCTTGCCGCCGCGCTCCGGTTCTGTGCAGCCGCGTTCCCGGCGCTGCTCTTTGTGCGACCGCCCAAGGCGCCGTGGTGGCTCGTTGTCGGCTTCGGTCTCAGCTTCGGCTTTGCGCTCTATGCCTTCCTCAATCTCTCGATAGCCTGGGGCATGCCGGCGGGGCTCTCTTCCCTCGTCCTCCAGACCCAGGCCTTCTTCACCATGGCCATGGCCTTCGTGCTGCTCGGCGAACGCCCAAGCCGCTTCCAGATCATCGGGGCGGGCGTTGCGTTTTTGGGGATCGCTGTCATCGGCGCCGAACGCATCGAAGGCGCGGGCCTCGTGCCGCTGGTCATGGTGCTACTAGCCGCCATGGCCTGGGGTCTTGCCAATGTGCTCACCAAGAAGGCCGGCCGGATCAATGCCATCGCTTTTACCGTCTGGGGCTCGCTCGCCGCGCCGCTGCCGCTCTTTGCCCTCTCCTATGCCGTCGAGGGTGGCCCCGCTATCTGGGAAGCACTGAGCGGCTTTTCCTGGTCCGATGCCGCGCTCATCACCTTCCTCGCCTATCCCGCAACGCTTCTCGGCGGCGGCATCTGGAGTTGGCTGCTCGGCCGTCACCCCGCTTCGACCGTCGCGCCGTTCACGCTCCTCGTGCCGATTACCGGGCTTCTGTCGGGCTATCTCATCCTCGGCGAAACCATCACCGGAATCGAGATCGCCGGCGGCGTGCTGGTGATCATCGGTCTGATCGTCACCTTGCGAAAATCAAAGCCCCTCGAACCCGCTATACGGCTCGACTAAAGCAAAACGGCCGCTCCAGGGAGCGACCGCCAAACTTCCTATCGAAAGCGCTATGCGCTCATTCTGGCGCCAGGGTGCCTTCACCGGGCAGGGCCGGCACGGCATCCATCGGCGCTGGCGAGGGGGCTGCATCCATGGGCGCCGGTGCGGGTACGGCCTCTGGCGCAGGCACAGCAGCATCAGGCGCCGGCGCTGCAGGCACGGCCGCGGGCTGCAGTGCGCCAAGCTGCTCGGGTGTCACGCTGCCCGCGCCTTCAATATCGGCCCGCGCAAAATCGTCCTGCGTCAGGTCTGGCCAGACAACCACCAGTTCTTCGTAGCTCAAGCGACCATCGCCGTCGGTATCCACATCGGCAAAGGTCAGCGCGCTCTGAGCCAGAACGGGCGTGGCAAGAAGACCGGCGGCCAGGAGGCCAAGTGCAAGTTTACGCATGGGGGAAATCCTTGGTTGTGTCAGTAGCCGCGGCCACTGGGGTCCGCCGCCCCGAGGGAGGGCGAGGCGACGGGCGGAAGAAAATGACGCTGAGCGCTTTCAACGGGCCTGGGGGTCAGTGTCCCGATCGAAATCGCCCAACCGGAGCTTAGTTGGCCGGAGCCGCCGCGCCGGTCAGCACGCCATATTCTTCCGGGCTCAGTTCGCCATTGCCGTCGGTATCGGCAGCGGCAAAATCTTCATCGGTCAGATCAGGCCAGCCGACCTGTGCCTCGCTCAGCGTCAGCCCGCCGCTCATATCGGCGTCGAGGGTCGCGAAATCGGTCGTGCCCTGCGCAAAGACTGCGCCGGTCATACCGAGAACGAGAAGGGACGAAAGGACGATCTTTTTCATGGGGTTGCTCCATGTCTTGGGAAAGGCGACGAGTGGCCCCGTCGACGGGTCGCTCTCCGGCGGCCCCGTTCCCAAAAGATGGGCGGGCAATGTGTCCCGTGGCCGACCACACAAAGGCGTGAGCGCAGAAATCTCTGGGCCATTTTCGGGCGGATAAAAATCAAGCTCATAAAGGCCGCTAGCGGTTCTCCAACCTCTTCCACCAAGCAAATCCCAAGTCGTTTGAGCCAGGGGGCGCGAGACAACTGATCACGATTGGGATGGCGCAAGTGCGTCTTGATGGCGGGAGCGCGGCAACTTGATTGCGCCAAAAACAAAGGGCGCCCCGTGGCGCCCCAGAATTTTTCAACACTGTCAGTTAGATCAAAGGGTGGGGCGAATGAAGTCGCCGTCGTGATCCATGATCCAGAGTTCGGCCGTCGAAATGTCGAACCAGGCGCCGTGGACCGCCAGTTTCCCCTCGGCTTCAAGCTCGGCCACGTAGGGAAACGTCCGCAGATTGCGGATCGAGTTGCGGATCGAAATCCGCTCCATTGCCGTCTGGCGTTCGGCCGAGGTGAGCAGGCTGTTCTGTCCGAGCTGGTTGGGCAGTTCGCCCAGCATGCTCATCCACTTGCCGATGAAGTCGCCATCGTCGAGCGATTTGAAATCGGGATCGAGCGCCGCCTTGATGCCGCCGCAGCGGCCATGGCCCATGACGACGATATCGGCAATGTTGAGCGCCTTGACCGCAAATTCGATGGCCGCCGAGGTGCCGTGCTGGCCGCCATCGGGCTGATAGGTCGGCACGAGATTGGCGACATTGCGCAGGACGAACATTTCGCCCGGGCCGGAATCGAAGATCATCTCGGGCGCCGCGCGGCTATCGCAGCAGGCAATGATCATGGTGGTGGGGCTTTGCCCCACCGAGGCGAGATCGCGAAGGCGTTCCTTCTCGCGCAGATAACGTCCGGCCAGAAAATTGGCGTGGCCGCTGAGCAGTTCTTTTGGAAAGCTGTGCATGAGCATTGGATTAGCGCTAAGAGCCGTTAGAATCAATCTCGGCGCATAGGCGCCAATGCAAGGGGGCCATGCATGCGCATCTATCGCTTTTTATCCGGCGAAGACGATTCAGCTTTTTGCCACAAGGTCACCAAGGCCCTGATCGAAGGCTGGGAACTGCATGGCAGTCCCACCTATGGGTTTGACGCCGTCAGCAAAAAAATGCGGTGCGGCCAGGCCGTGACCAAGGTCGTCGCCGACCAGCCCTATGATCCCGATAAGAAACTGGTCGACTACTGAGACGCCAATTTCAGCGCCAGATGCTGGAGCAGCACGATGGTCTTGGCATCGGTTATCTCGCCGGTGCCGATCATTTTGAACGCCGCTGCAAAGGCAAGTTCGACGACTTCAATCTCCTCGCCTTCATCGACGAGCCCGCCGCCGGCAGAGCGATAGGTCTCGGCCCCATAGTGTCCGAGAAACAGGCTCACCTTTTCCGTCACCGAGCCCGGCGACATATAGGCGTCGCAGACATGGACCACGTCGCTCGGCGCATGACCGGTCTCCTCGAGCGCCTCGCGCTCGGCGCAGTTTTTCGGGTCATCGCCATCCAATAGGCCGGCGCAGACTTCGAGCAAAAAGGCCGGGTCGCCATTGGCCATGACGGGATAGCGAAACTGGCGCACCAGCAGCACCGATCGGCTCTCTGGATTATAGAGCAGAATGGCTGCGGCATTCCCATGGTCATAGACTTCGCGGCTCAGGCGCTGCACCGTGCCGTCGTCGCGCTGGTAGTCGAGCGTCACGCGCGAGAGCGTTCCCCAGTCTTCCGAGAGAATTTGGGTGTCGCGCAGCAGAACTTTTTCAGTCATGGCCATTTTCATTATCAGATCGGTAAGCAATTCTATTTGCTCAGATCTTTTTATCAAACGCCAGAATATGGCTTCTCTGGCGGCGTATCCCCAGCGTCTGTCACTAAAAAGTCTTAGAGCATCGGAAACGAATCGCGTGTATTCTCATTTTTCCCAAAAGCAGAAAAACCTGCGAGGGGGAGGATAAAGCGGTGGATTTCGGAAGGTTAACCGTCATCACTGGGCTAGCCGTCGAGGCCTGGATGTTGGTTCTCGTCCTTGGGGCAGGTTTGCAGTTTTTAGCTATGGCCATTCTCGCCTGACCCGGGCGCGTCACCAAAGCTAGTGCAGATACCCCAAGAGATATAAAAGACCAGTGGTCGGCAGCATGACGCTCCAGACCAGCAAAAGCGCTGACATCAACACCACGAAAATTGCAGTCTTGAGCTTGGTAAGCATGGTCTTCATTGGCCGTTTTTCCAAGCTTACGCAAAGGCCGCGCTGCCCGCATTACACTTTGCTGGGTGTGGTTACCGCGCAGCCGTTTTGGCTCACACTTGCGTGCAATCCCTATACCGGTTCCGCTGACCGCCTATCATGAGCTCATGTCGAATCGTGCCAAGGGATGGCTCTTGACCATCCTCATCGCCTTGGGTCTTTGGGGCCTTGCCGTCAGCCTCGTCTTGCAGGGCGATATCGTCGTGGGCAGTGCCCGCCAATTGGGCGGGCACCTCTTGCAGATGATCGGATAGTCGCGGCTCAGCGCGACGAGGCAAGCCCGTAGATTTTTTCGATATCGTCGAGCGCCAGATGCGCGGCCATTACGCCACCGGCCGTCGCCCAGACGGTGTCGAATACGGGATAGACATGGCCCGCCTTGGCGACGCTCAGATTCTCCCAGAGCGGCGAGGCCATCCAGGTTTCGGCTTCCTTGGTCGCGCCGCCATCGCCGGTTTCGTAGCTGAAACGCAGCAGGCGATCGCCATCGAGTTCGGGAATGCGCTCGAGCGTGATCTTTTCGGCCAAGCCGGCCTTGTCCTGCGCCGCGGGGCGGCCGAAGCCGATGTCTCGCAGGATAGAGCCCGAAAAACTGTCATTGTTATAGGCGTAGTTCTGGCCCGCGATGAAGCGCACCAGCCCGACCTTTTCATTCACCTGATCACCAAGCGACGCCTTGATGCGCGCCACGCGATCTTCATAATATTTGAGGACCTCTGCGCCCTTTTCCGTCTGGTTCACAGCGTCCGCGTAAAAGGCCAGGTTCTGCCGCCACTGGCCGGTGATGTTCTCGACGAACACCGTTGGCGCAATGGCCGAAAGCTGCTCGTAGATATCTTCGTGACGCTTCTTGTTGCCCAGGATCAGATCGGGCTCGAGCGAGAGAATGACCTCGAGGTTGGGCGCCAGTTCCTCGCCAACGACCGTGACACCCTTGAGCATTTCCGAGACATGGTCGAACCAGGGATCGGCATTGGCCGAGCGCACGGCACCCACCGGCACGATACCGAGCGCGAGAAGATCCTCGGTCGCCTCATTGGTCAGCGCCACGATGCGCAGCGGCTTTTCGGGCACATCGGTAACGCCCATGGCATGCGTGATGTCGCGCGCCAAGGCCGGCATTGCGAGCGCGAGAAGAAGAGGCACGCTCAACAGCGTGACAAGGCGGCGAGAAACCATGGCCCATCCATTCATGACATCTACTGTCATGTTTCTCAGAACCTATTGCTCCCGACCTGTCAAGCCCGGGCGCGCCGGCTGACGGCCTGGGCGATCGGAATAATGGCAAGCGCACAAATGGCTGGCACCAAGCCAAGGATCAGCCAGGGCAGCGGCGCTGAACTGCCAGGTTTTAGCGCACCATCGAGCAACGGCCCGATCAGCACATTTCCCAAAAGTACCGTCAGGCCGCCCGCCGATGCCAACGCGCCATAATAAACGCCAGTCGGCCGCGTCCCCGCCATCCGCGCCACGATATCCATGGCAATCGGTTTGACGATCATCTGCCCCAGGATCAGCAAGATCACCATCAACGTTGCCGGCGCCAGTTTCAGCAGCCCTCCCATGGGGGCGTGACTTGCAAAGGAAGCGACGGTGCCAAAGGCCAGCGCCATTAAGATAAAACCCGCGGAGAGACTCAAACTCAAGGGCAGGCGCTGGGCGATACGCGTTACCGGCAATTGCAGCGTCACGATCATCAGCGAAGCGAGCATGAAGAGCGGTGCCATCTCGGTTTCGCTGCCGCCCGATCGGGTGATTTCGACGGGGAGCGCAAAGTAGAGCTGATTGTAGCTCAACAAAAATCCGCTATGGGCCAGGGTGAAGAGCACAAAGAGCCGATCGCGGAACACGTGCCACCAGGGGCCATCCTCCGCCCGCCGCGGCGCCTGCACCTCACGCGGCAAGCGCATGTGCAGGATGAGATAGGCAACGGCAAAGACACAAGCGCCACCAAGGGCCATGGCCTTGAAGCCAATCCCGAGCAGCAGCGCCCCGACAAATGGTCCTGCGACTGCGCCCAGTTCCCCCCAGACGGCGAGCTTGGCAAAAAACCGCGCCCGCCCCTCTTTGTCGTCACCGACCTTAGCCACGAGCGACGAGATAGCCGGCGAAAACAGCGCTCCCGCAAAGCCCGTCAAACAGGCGCCGATCAGCACAGTCGTGAAATCAAAACTGAACGCTAAAATGCCGAACCCGACAATCCGCGTGGCACAACCGAGAAGGATCAGCTTTCGCGGCCCCAGTTTGTCGGCAAACGCCCCGCCGACGACAAACAGTCCCTGCTGGGCAAAGGTGCGCATCCCCAGCACCAGCCCGATCGCCGCGCTTTGCAGCGCCAGGTCCTCGCGCATGAATACGGCGAGGAACGGCACGACCATGTAAAAGCCGAGCATGAAGATGAATTGATTGACGAGAAGCAACAGCGGCACGGGCACGACTCAATGGTTCGCGCCTCCTTGGCGCATCAGGCCGCGAGTGGCAATCACCCCAGTCGGCCCACGCCTAAATCCCAAAAGCTCAAAAACCCGCGCGTCCCGCGAACATGACGTTCGCTCTGCGAACAAAGTGCGGTATTCGCCAAAAGGCGGAGATGGAAGGCCGGAAAGAGCTTTGATTTGGTAAGGAATGGCGGCTAGTAATCTCGAACTATTCCAAACTGGACCACATTGAGTCCCCCAGGCCCCGGATATCCCATGTCGGTCAGAGCCCGCCCCACTTCGCCGCATCTGCAGATTTATCGCTGGACCATCACCATGGCCATGTCGATCCTTCATCGCGCCACCGGCATCGCCAATTATGCCGGCATGACGCTGGTCGCGATCTGGCTTGTCGCAGCGGCGCTGGATCAGGATGCGCTGGATCTCGTCAACGTGGTCTTTGCCTCTTGGTTCGGGCAGATCGTGCTCTTTGGCTTTACCTGGAGCCTCGTCCACCACATGTGCGGTGGCCTCCGCCATTGGGTCTGGGACTTTGCCGCGATGATGGAGCCGGGCCAGCGCGAGACCATGGCCTGGGCCACGCTCGTCGCCTCGGTGGTCATCACCCTTCTTATCTGGACCGTCTTTGTGTGGGCAGCCTGACACATGCGTGAAACCGTTACCCGCGACATGGTCGCCAATCCCAAGACCCACTATGGCGATGCCAAGGCCGCCACGCGTCATTTCATGACGCAGCGCATCACCGGCCTCATCAACATCGTTTTTTTGGGCTTTCTGCTGTTCATCATCGTGCGTCTTGGCGGGCAGGATCGTGCGGATATGGTCGGCGTCATCGGCAATCCGCTGATCGGTCTGCCCTTCGCGGTACTGATCGCGATCGTTGCCGTCCATATGCGCAATGGCATGCGCGACACGCTTGAAGACTATGTCCATGGCCGCATGTTCAGCCTCGCCATGCTGCTCAATACGCTCTTTTGTCTTCTCGTTGCGGTGGCCGCCATCGGCGCCATTGCCAAACTCGTCTTCTGGGGTTGATCACGATGGCCACTTACGAACTGATCGACCACGAATTCGACGTGGTGGTGGTTGGCGCTGGCGGCGCTGGTCTCCGCGCAACCCTCGGCATGGCCGAACAGGGCTTTAACACCGCCTGCATCACCAAGG
The DNA here is from genome assembly GCF_001421945.1 of Devosia sp. Leaf64. NCBI lineage: Bacteria > Pseudomonadati > Pseudomonadota > Alphaproteobacteria > Hyphomicrobiales > Devosiaceae > Devosia > Devosia sp. Leaf64. Next base: position 225,823 of record NZ_LMLO01000019.1, read on the forward strand.
TTTTCCCCACCCGCTCGCACACTGTCGCAGCCCAGGGCGGCATCGCCGCTTCGCTCCAGAACATGGGGCCCGATTCCTGGCAGTGGCACATGTACGATACCGTCAAGGGTTCGGACTGGCTCGGCGACAACGACGCCATGGAATATCTGGCCCGCGAAGCCCCCGCCGCGATCTACGAACTTGAGCACTACGGCGTGCCCTTCAGCCGCACGCAGGATGGCCGCATCTACCAGCGTCCCTTCGGCGGCCACATGACCGAATTCGGCGATGGTCCCCCGGTGCAGCGCACCTGCGCCGCCGCCGACCGTACCGGCCACGCAATTTTGCACACGCTCTATGGCCAGTCGGTCAAGAACGACGCGCAGTTCTTCATCGAGTACTTTGCGCTCGATCTGATCATGGGCGAAAACGGCGAGTGCCAGGGCGTCATCGCCTGGAAGCTCGACGACGGCACGCTGCACCGGTTCCGCGCCAAGATGGTGGTGCTGGCAACTGGCGGCTATGGCCGCTCCTACTTCTCCGCGACTTCGGCCCATACCTGCACCGGTGACGGCAATGGCATGGTGGCCCGCGCCGGCCTGCCATTGCAGGATATGGAATTCGTGCAGTTCCACCCCACCGGCATTTACGGTGCCGGCGTTCTCATCACCGAGGGCGCCCGCGGCGAGGGTGGTTATCTCACCAATTCCGAGGGTGAGCGCTTCATGGAGCGCTATGCCCCCAACGCCAAGGACCTCGCTTCGCGCGACGTCGTTTCGCGCTGCATGACGCTCGAAATCCGCGAAGGCCGCGGCGTCGGTCCCAACAAGGACCACATCTATCTGCACCTCGATCATCTTGATCCAAAAGTGCTGCACGAGCGTCTGCCGGGCATAACCGAATCCGCCAAGATTTTTGCCGGCGTCGACCTCACCCGTGAGCCGATCCCGGTCCTGCCGACCGTCCACTACAATATGGGCGGCATCCCCGCGAACTATCACGGCGAAGTCCTCAACCCTACGGCTGACGATCCAGGCCGCATCGTGCCGGGCCTGATGGCTGTGGGCGAAGCCGCCTGCGCCTCGGTGCATGGCGCCAATCGCCTGGGCTCGAATTCCCTCACCGATCTCGTGGTTTTTGGCCGCGCCGCCGCCATCCGCGCCGGCAAGGTGATGGATAAGGCCGCGCCCATCCCCGGCATCAATGCCGCCGAGGACGCAAAAATCCTCGCCCGCTTCGATCGCCTCCGCAACGCCAATGGCAGCCAGCCGACGGCCAAGTTGCGCGATGAGATGCAGCGCACCATGCAGCTCGATGCGGCCGTCTTCCGCACCGACGCCTCGCTCAAGAATGGCGTCAAAGCCATGAGCGAGATCTATTCGCGCCTGCCCGACGTCAAGGTCACCGATCGTTCGCTGATCTGGAATTCCGATCTCGTCGAAACGCTCGAGCTTGAAAACCTCATGGCCTGCGCCATGGCGACGGTCGTCTCGGCTGAAGCCCGCCACGAATCGCGCGGCGCTCACGCCCACGAGGATTTTCCCAATCGCGACGACGTCGAATGGCGCAAGCATACGCTGGCCACGGTCGATATCGCCACGGGCGCTGTAGCGTTGACCTATCGCCCGGTGATCACCGAGCCCCTGACCCCTTACGATCAGGGTGGAATCGATCTCAAGAAGATCGCCCCCAAGGCGCGCGTTTACTAAGGACCCAAACCATGTGCCGCAATTGCGCAGGTTTTGACGAAAAAGAGCAGGACATCTGGGCCGCCGCCTTCGCCCATCGCGATGGCAAGTCCGCGGCGCAAAAGCCTGCCGATGCCAAAGCCGCGCCGGCACCACGGACCAACCCCGCCTCCCGGGATCAGACCCATGCATAAACTGCTCCTTGCCCTTCCTTTGCTTCTCGCCAGCGCCGCGCCGAGCTTTGCCGCCGCGCCGACCGCCGCGCAAAAGGATGAGTTTTATAAAGTCTGCATGGGCATCGCCCAGGACGCGACGCTCTGCGGCTGCAAGGCTGATGCGGCGATGACCCTGATCGACGAGCGCTTCATGGCCGTCGTCATTGCCTCGATGAAGGGCGGCTCGCCCAAAGCCGCGGATTACGACGCCTACAACACCTATGTCGCCAAATCGAACCAGGTTTGTAAGCCGAACTACTGATGATTGGGGCTTTAGCTCAAAGCTCTCACGACACTGAACTGAACGCCTTTCGGACGACCCACGCGTCCGCCTCTGAAGGAACAAAAGAATGGCCGAACTGACTTTGCGCAAGGCCGATCAGCCGCAAAAGGGTAAAACCTGGCCCAAGCCCGAAGGCGCCACGCGCCTCCGCGAGTTCCACATCTATCGCTACGATCCCGACAAGAACGAGAACCCGCGCATCGATACCTATTTCGTTGATCTCAACGATTGTGGCCCGATGATCCTCGATGCGCTGCTCTACGTGAAAAACAAGGTCGACCCGACCCTGACGCTGCGCCGCTCCTGCCGCGAAGGCATTTGCGGTTCGTGCTCGATGAACATCAACGGGCTCAATACCCTCGCCTGTACCAAGGGCATGGACGACTCCTCGGGCCCGGTAAAGATCTACCCGCTGCCGCATATGCCGGTCGTCAAGGACCTCGTCCCCGATCTGACGACCTTCTACGCTCAGCACCGCGCCATCGAACCGTGGTTGAAAACCACCTCGCCCACCCCGCAAAAAGAATGGACCCAGTCAGTCGAAGACCGCTCCAAGCTCGACGGGCTCTATGAGTGCATCCTTTGCGCCTGCTGCTCGACCTCGTGCCCGAGCTATTGGTGGAATGGCGAAAAATACCTCGGCCCCGCCGCACTTCTCCAGGCCTATCGCTGGCTGATCGATTCGCGCGACGAAACCACCAGTGAGCGCCTCGACAACCTCGAAGACCCCTTCAAGCTCTATCGCTGCCACACCATCATGAACTGCACCAAAGTCTGCCCCAAGGGTCTCAACCCCGCCAAGGCCATCGCGCAGATCAAAAAGATGATGGTCGAACGCAAAGCCGCGTAGTTTTGGGTTTTTTGGATTTTTAGGCTCGCGGCACCGCCGCGGGCCTTTTTTGTTTTTGATTGTGCGTGAGGCCCCCTGGGCCCAAAAGGAGAGGTGTCGCTCCGCGACCTTCGACGCACGCCCACCTCTCCCTCTGGGGGAGAGGTCGACGGCGCAGCCGGCGGGTGAGGGGGCCTTCAACCTAGCCGGAGCATGCGTCCCACAAACAAAAACGGCGGAGCCAAAGCCCCGCCATCTCATATTCACATCCCAAAAAACCTCAGCTTTCGCCGTCGATCAGAACCACAGTTCCAGCCTCGAATGCCGCCTTGCAATCGTCGGCGTCGGACATGCGGTCGCTGTCGAGCAGGGTCGCTGCGGCGCCGGGGCCCTGGAAGCGCGGATCGTCGCATTCGCCGTCATTGGCGTAGGAGGAGGAGTTGTCGCCAAAGTCGATGTCCGAGCTGTCATAAGGCGCGCCGGCGGCATATTCGGGCGTGTAAACCTGGCGGATCGAGACGCGACCTTCGTCGAGCAGCGCCTTGCAGTCGGTGGCGTCGCCCATCAGGTCTTCAGTGAGCAGTTTCTTGTTGGTGCCCGGACCTTCAAAGCGCAGATCGTCGCATTCGCCGTCATTGGCCCATTTGGAAAAATCTGAACCAAAGTCAAAGGCGGCAGCGGCCTGTTCGCCCTGGAAGGTCGCCGTGCCCGCCTCGACGGCCGCCTTGCAGTCGGTTGCGTCCTTCTTGATGTCTTCGGAGAGCGTGGTGCTCGCAACGCCCGTGCCGATGAAGCGCGGATCGTCGCATTCGCCGTCCTTGGCCCACTCCGAGGAATCGTCGCCAAAGTCGATCTCGCCGACCGGCGTCGTTGCGGCAGCGCCACTCGTGTCCTTGAGCGTCACGGTGCCGGCCTCGTAGGCAGCGCGGCAATCGGTGGCGTCCTTCATCAGGTCGGCATCGACCAGTTCTTCCGCCGAACCGGTGCCGGTGAAGCGTGGATCGTCGCACTCGCCATCCTTGGCCCATTCTGAGGAATCGTCGCCAAAGTTGATCGCGTTGATCGGGGTCGCGATAGCGATGTCAGCCGGGTTGGTGCCGGTGTCCTTAAGGGTCACAGTGCCGGCGACAAAAGCCGCCTTGCAGTCGGTGGCGTCTTTCTTGATGTCGGCGTCAACGAGCTCCTGAGCCGAACCCGTGCCAGTAAAGCGCGGATCGTCGCATTCGCCGTCTTTGGCCCATTCCGAGGAATCATCGCCAAAATCGATATCGGCAACATTCACAGCGGGTGGGATTTCGCCCCCTTCGACCAGAGTGACCGTGCCGGCTTCAAAAGCTGCCTTACAGTCCGTCGCGTCCTTGCGCAGATCGGCATCGACCAGCTCCTGAGCCGAGCCGGTGCCGGTAAAGCGGGGATCGTCGCATTCACCGTCCTTGGCCCATTCAGAGGAATCATCGCCAAAGTCGATGTCGCTGGCCTTCGGCGCGACGGGTGGATTGATGTCCACCACTGTCGGTGGCGCGGTCGCCGTGTCGTCCTTGATGGTGATCTTGCCCGCATCGAACGCGGCCTTGCAGTCGGTCGCATCCTTGAGGATGTCTTCATCGACCAGTTGGTCGGCCATGCCGTCGCCGGTAAAGCGCGGATCGTCGCACTCTCCGTCTTTCGCCCAATCGGAGGAATCATTGCCAAAGTCGATATCGGCCGCTGCTGGTTTCGCGGTTGGCTGTGCCAGGCTCGGCACAGTCAGTCCCGTGGTCAGCATCAGGCCAAGCAAGGTTCCTGCCGTGACGTGAAGAAAAGTGCGCATCGGTTGTCCCTTCCAATTTTGCATCACGGTTGTGAGAACAGATTATAGCCTCTTTACGGCGGCCAGAAGTACAAATGCGCTAATTGCTTGATGCGCGGCTCTTTCTATCGGTCCGCGCGAAGAGCCATGAGCCCAAAAGCACCAGTGCCGTCCCGACCGCATGCACCCAGGTAAAGGGTTCCCCGAGCACAAAGACAGCGAGAACAATAGTCACGATTGGACCGAAGGATGCGGTGGACGATGTCGCCCGCGCCCCGATCCGCGCAATGCCGCCATTGAGGAGGAACGAGGGCAAGACGGTGCCGAAAATCCCGAGCGTCAGGCCCAGAGCCCAAAGAGTCGGGGTGATGCTGAAATAATTGCCAATTCCGTCGACCACGGCGCTCTGGGTGATGGCAAGCACAGCCGCCGTCGACATGCCGATGCAGGTAAAGAGCCCCGTGCCCAGCACCAGCATCTGCCGCTTGGCAAGGTGTTGGTAAAAGGCAAAGGTCAGCGCTGAACCCAAGACCAGCATGGTGCCGATAAAAAGCCCATCGGGCTGCACGGTAAGGTTCCAGGCAAAGATCACCAGGAGGCCGCCATAGCTCACGAGCATCGCCGGCACGAGCTTCCAGTTCATCCGGTCGCCAAAGAACCAGACGCCGAAAAGCAGCACGAAAAACGGATAGGTGAAAAGCACCAGCCGCTCATACTGCGCGGAGACGAAGGCAAGCCCGGCAAAATCGAGATAGCTCGAGAGATAATAGCCGAGCACGCCAACGCCCATAGCGCCCGCCGTCCGTCCTGGCCTCAGCAAACTCTTGAGCTGCGGATTGCGCCTGAGCAGCACCATAAGAATAACGAGATAGACGGGGAGGGCCGTCAACATCCGCAGCGCCAAGGTGGTCTCGACCGATGCGCCCTGCGCAAAGGCGAGCTTGATGAAGACGCCCTTGGTCGAAAATAGCGCTGCGCCGGCAAAGGCGAGGCCATAGCCGAACAGATCTATCCCCGGTTGGGGCGCGTCGCTGGAAGATGGGATGCTCGTCATCCGAAGGGGCTTTCTCAAGTGCCGCCCCTCGTATCCACCGGATCACCGCTCGGGGCGGGCCGGTTGAAACCAAATGCTGAACGTCAGCCTTCGGTCCTGGCCCAGATGGAGCCAAGAATAAGAAGGTTCGCGAAAAAGATCGGCTGATGTGACGTCATGTTTGTCCCATATGCCTGCCCTTGGCGGTTGTCAAAGATAACGTGATGTTACCCAAACCACAGCCGATAGCGGCCTGCCGCGCTAGCCGCGCGGGTGTGCCTTGGCATAGCTTTCCATCAAGCGCTCCGTGTCGACGGCGGTATAAATCTGTGTCGTCGAGAGGCTGGCATGGCCCAAAAGCTCCTGGATCGCCCGCAAATCCCCGCCTTTTCCAAGGAGGTGCGTCGCAAAGGAATGGCGCAGCGCATGTGGGGTCGCCGAAGGCGGCAGGCCGAGCGCCGAGCGCAGTTGCTGCATGCGCAACTGGATGATTCTGGGTGACAAAACCCCACCTTTCTTGCCACGGAACAGCGGGTCATCATCCCAGAGTTTATAAGGACTTAGCGTCAAATAGGTCTCGATTGACTGCCGCACCGGAGCGATCAAAGGCACCATGCGGATCTTGCCGCCCTTGCCCGTCACGCGCAGCACTTCGGCCTCGAGATCGCCCTTGGTCAGCGCCAGCGCCTCGGCGATACGTAGTCCCGCACCGTAGCAGAGCGAAATCACCGCCATGTCGCGCGCCGCGATCCAGGGCTCCTCTTCCATTTCGTCAACGCGGGTAATGGTTTGCTTGGCTTCAACCACTGTCAGCGCCTTGGGCAAGGACTTTGGAATTTTTGGGGTCCGGATGGCGTTGAACGCCTCCGTCGCCAGAATATTTTCCCGTTCGAGAAAGCCAAAAAAGTTCTTGAGCGACGACAGCACCCGCGCAAGAGACCGCGAGCCAAGGCTCTCCTCCCGGCGCTGCGCCATGAAGGAACGGATATCGGCAGCTCTTAATTCCTTGAGCGATTGCAAGGTGATAGTGCCGCCCATATGCCCAGACAAAAAACTCATGAACTGCCCGACATCGCGGCCATAGGCTTCTAGGGTCTTGGGGGCGAGCCGTTTGACGGAGCCGAGTTCGCGCATCCAGGCGGCGATCTGGGCTTGGATGAAGGCATCGGTGGCAAAGGCGCTATCGGTCATGACTTGAACTTATCCTCCGCGCGCAAACAGAGTGTAAAGTGTCGCCTCACGCGTCTCGTGATCCCGGTGCTCTAGCCGAATCGCTCGCCCTTCCTATCTAAGGGAAAAGAGAACGGAACGCGCACAACCATGTATGGGCCCGGTGACATCGTTGCAGTGATGGTGGGGGTGGCCGTAGAGGGCCCCTATTCCTATCGCGTGCCCGCCAATATGAGCGTAACGCGCGGTACGGTTGTCGGCGTGCCTCTCGGTCCCCGCCTGACGCTCGGCGTCGTTTGGGGCAAGCCGAATGACGAAATCGGCCATAACCGAATGAGAAATATAGATTTTTCATTCGACGTGCCGCCGCTGTCGGAAGAGCTTTTGCGGCTCGTCGAATGGGTCGCGCGCTATACGTTGGCCGCGCCCGGGCAGGTTTTGCGCGGCGTATTGCGCTCACCCGAAGCGCTCGATGCGCCCAAACCTGTCGTCGCCTATCGCCGCACTGGCATGGAGCCTGAAAAGTTGACGCCCGCGCGCCTTCGCGTGCTCGATACGCTCACCGACGACATGCCTTGGCCCAAGGCGGCATTGGTCGGCGCCAGTGGTGTGTCGACCTCCGTTCTCGATGGCCTCGAACGCGCCGGAGCGTTGGAAAAGCTGGAAATTCCGGCGCCGCCCGTGGTTTTTCCGCCCGATCCAGATGCCGCGCCTTCCGCCCTCAACCCCGAGCAACAGGCCGCTTTAGACCGGATCCTCGGCCTCGACCCCAAGCGCTTTGGCGTCGCACTTCTCGATGGCGTCACCGGCGGCGGCAAGACCGAAGTCTTCTTTGAAGCGGTGGCCGATACGCTCCGCGCCGGTCGCCAAGCCTTGATTTTGCTGCCGGAAATCGCCCTCACCAATACGTTTATCGACCGCTTCACCCGGCGCTTCGGCACCAAGCCCGCCGAATGGCATTCAGACATGACCCCCGTGCAACGCGCCAAGGTTTGGCGTGGCGTGCTCGATGGCACCGTCCGTGCCGTCGTCGGCGCCCGCTCGGCGCTCTTCCTGCCCTTCCGCGAATTAGGCCTCCTCGTCCTCGATGAAGAGCACGATGGCGCCTATAAACAATCCGAAGGCTTTACCTATCACGCCCGCGACATGGCGATCGTCCGCGCCCAGTTTTCCGAGGCGCGGGTGGTGCTCTCATCAGCGACGCCCTCAGTCGAATCGCGCAACAATGCCAATACTGGCCGCTATGCCCATGTGCGCCTCGAAAGCCGCTTTGCCGAAGCGGCGATGCCGGACATCACAGCGCTCGATATGCGGACAGACGGCCCGGAAAAGGGAAGTTGGATCGCGCCTTCCTTAGCCCGCGAAGTATTTGCGGCGCTTGATCGCGGCGAGCAGGCGCTGCTGTTTCTCAACCGCCGCGGCTATGCCCCTCTCACCCTCTGCAATGCCTGCGGCCACCAATATAAATGCCCCGATTGCTCCGCCTGGATGGTCGAACATCGGTTCCGCGGCGTCCTCATGTGCCACCATTGCGGCCACGAAACCCGCACGCCAAAACACTGCGGCGAATGCGGAGAAGTGGACAGCCTCGTTCCCGTTGGTCCCGGCATCGAGCGCGTCGCCGAAGAAGCCGCCATTCGCTTCCCCGACGCGCGCCGCGTGCTTCTTTCGACCGATATGGGCAGCCACGCCCAGCTTCGCGAGCGTTTCGCCGAAGTCGAGCGCGGCGAATATGATCTCATCATCGGCACCCAGCTCGTCTCGAAAGGGCACCATTTTGAGAAGCTCTCTGTCGTCGGCGTCCTCGATGCCGATCTCGGGCTAGCGCACGGCGACCCGCGCGCCGCCGAGCGCACCTTTCAGATCCTGACCCAGGTCGCTGGCCGGGCCGGCCGCGCCAGCCGCCACGGCAAGGCATTCTTGCAGACCTATCATCCTGATCACCCAGTGATGAAAGCCATGGTCTCGGGCGACCGCGAAGCCTTTTACGCCCAGGAGATCTTGGCCCGTAAAGCCGGGGGCATGCCGCCCTTCGGCCGTCTCGCCGCGCTTATTGTCTCTGCCAGCGTACACGATCATGCGATTAATTTTTCACGAACGCTGCTGTCCGCTGCGCCAATGGCCGACGGCGTAAAACTCTTGGGACCGGCCGATGCGCCCGTCTCGATGATCCGTGGCCGCTATCGGGTACGGCTTCTCGCCCAGTCTGCCCGGGACTTTGATCTTTCCGGCTATGTCCGCTTCTGGCTCTCGAGTGCCGAAAAACCCAAGGGCGACCTCAAGATTCAGATCGATATCGACCCGATGAGCTTCATGTAAACGAGCCTCAAATGGCTCGACTTCTATCGCTTGGGATAAGTGCGACATTTTCACCGCCGGTGAATCACGTAACCCAGCCTTGCACGGGCCGCTTGGCTTGTGTTAGAGCGAGCCCGACTTGTAGGGGAGTGGCTAGGATCAGTCCGGCCAAAGCCCCGTTCCCGGACACGTCCGAAGCGTAATAGGTCATCCCGGCTCGATACCCGAGGATGGCAACACAAGAGGGTGAAGCGACATTGGCAGCGCAGAATTCACTGCTTTCCCAGATTGCGCGGCCATATGCGTCGGCGCTGTTCGATCTCGCCCAGAGCGAGAATCAACTGGCATCGGTCGAAACCGGCCTTTCTGATATTTCCCGCCTGATTGGCGAAAGCGACGATTTTTCGCGCTACCTGCGGTCCCCGGTGATCTCGGGCGACGTCAAGGCGTCGGCCCTTGATGCGATCCTGGGCAAGGCCCAGGTCAATCCGCTCGTCGCCAATTTTCTGCGCCTTGTTGCCAAGAACGGCCGTCTGTTCGCGCTCGATGCCATCATCGTTGGCTTCCGCGAACTGGCCGCTGCAGCACGCGGCGAAACGACTGCCGAAGTGACCTCGGCAACGCCCCTGACGGCCGAACAGGCCAATGCGTTGAGCGAAACGCTCAAGGCCAAGCTGGGTAAGACCGTCACGCTCAACCAATTCGTCGATCCCTCGCTGATCGGTGGCCTTCAGGTGAAGGTCGGCAGCCAGATGATCGATTCATCAATCAAGACAAAGCTCGCTGCGATGAAAATCGCCATGAAAGAGGTCGGATAATGGACATCAAAGCCGCGGAAATTTCTGCGATCCTCAAGGACCAGATCAAGAATTTCGGCCAGGAAGCCCAGGTTTCGGAAGTCGGTCAGGTGCTGTCCGTCGGTGACGGCATTGCCCGCGTCTACGGCCTCGATAAGGTTCAGGCTGGTGAACTCGTCGAGTTCCCCGGCGGCATCAAGGGCATGGCCCTCAACCTTGAAAACGACAATGTCGGCGTCGTGATCTTCGGCAACGACCGTTCCATCAAGGAAGGCGATGTCGTCAAGCGCACCGGCTCGATCGTGGACACCCCGGTCGGTCCTGGCCTTCTCGGCCGCGTGGTCGATGGTCTCGGCAATCCGATCGACGGCAAGGGCCCGATCGAGCACACCGAACGCCGTCGCGTCGACGTCAAGGCTCCTGGCATTCTGCCGCGCAAGTCGGTTCACGAGCCGATGTCGACCGGCCTCAAGGCCATCGACGCGCTGATTCCGATTGGTCGTGGCCAGCGCGAGCTCGTCATCGGAGACCGGCAGACCGGCAAGACCGCAATTATTCTCGATACCTTCCTCAACCAGAAGCCGGCACACGATGCCAATGCTTCGGACACCGACAAGCTGTTCTGCATCTATGTCGCCGTTGGCCAGAAGCGTTCGACCGTTGCCCAGTTTGTGCGTCAGCTCGAAGAATCGGGCGCTCTGCCCTATTCGATCGTTATCGCCGCAACCGCTTCCGATCCGGCTCCGCTTCAGTACATCGCGCCCTTTACCGGCTGCGCCATCGGTGAGTGGTTCCGCGACAATGGCAAGCATGCCGTTATCGCCTATGACGATTTGACCAAGCAGGCCGTTGCCTACCGTCAGATGTCGCTGCTGCTGCGCCGTCCGCCGGGCCGCGAAGCCTATCCGGGCGACGTTTTCTATCTCCACAGCCGTCTGCTCGAACGCGCTGCCAAGATGAACGAAGATCACGGTCTTGGTTCGCTGACCGCTCTGCCGGTTATCGAAACCCAGGCAAACGACGTGTCGGCCTATATCCCGACCAACGTGATCTCGATCACCGACGGTCAGATCTTCCTTGAAACCAACCTGTTCTTCCAGGGCATCCGTCCTGCCGTGAACGTTGGTCTCTCCGTGTCGCGCGTTGGCGGCTCGGCTCAGATCAAGGCGATGAAGCAGGTTGCCGGGTCGCTCAAGGGCGAACTGTCGCAGTATCGTGAAATGGCTGCCTTCGCGCAGTTCGGTTCCGATCTCGACGCCTCGACCCAGCGCCTGCTGAACCGTGGTGCGCGTCTGACGGAACTGCTCAAGCAGCCACAGTTCTCGCCGCTCAAGACGGAAGAACAGGTTGCGGTGATCTTTGCCGGTGGCCAGGGCTATCTCGATACCGTTCCGGTCAACAAGGTCCAGGATTTCGAAAAGCACGTGCTCTCGAACCTGCGGTCCAAGCACGCTGATCTCTTGAAGACCATTGCTGCTGAAAAGCAGTTGAGCGACGACACCCGTGCCAAGCTGAAGTCGGCTCTTGACGATATCAAGAAGACCTACGCGGCCTGAGCTCTGAAGGAGACGACAGGCAATGCCGTCGCTAAAGGATCTTAAGAACCGGATCGACTCGGTCAAGTCGACGCAGAAGATCACCAAGGCCATGCAGATGGTCGCGGCGGCTAAGCTCCGTCGCGCCCAGGATGCTGCCGAAGCTGCACGTCCCTATGCCGAGCGCATGGGTGCGGTGTTGGCGAGCCTTGCTGCAGTCTATGATGGTCAGACGGATGCGCCTGTTCTCCTCGCCGGTAACGGCCGGGATCAGGTTCACCTGCTGGTCGTGGCAACGGGCGAGCGCGGTCTGGCAGGTGGGTTCAACTCCTCTATTGCCCGTCTTGCGCGCGATCATGCCAACAAGCTTCTGGCGCAGGGCAAGACCGTCAAGTTCCTGACGGTTGGCCGCAAGGGTCACGATATCCTCAAGCGCCAGTTTGCCGACAAGATCGTCGAGACCGTAAGCTATCGCGAAGTCAAGAATATCGGCTTTGCGCAGGCGAACGAGATCAGCCAAAAAGTGCAAGCCATGTTCGCCGCCGGCGAATTTGACGTGGCGACGCTCTTCTTTGCCAAGTTCAACTCGGTGATCAGCCAAGTGCCGACTGCCGTGCAGATCATCCCGGCAAAAATCGAGCGTGCCGAAGGCGAAGGCGCCTTGGTCAACAACTCGGCTGTGATCTACGAATACGAGCCCAACGAAGAAGCCATCGTCGAAGACCTGCTGCCGCGCAATGTGAGCGTGCAGGTGTTCCGCGCCATGCTTGAAAACAGTGCTTCGTTCTACGGTGCGCAGATGTCCGCAATGGACAATGCAACGCGGAACGCGGGCGAAATGATCGGCAAGCTGCAGCTGAGCTACAACCGCCAGCGTCAGGCCCAGATCACCAAAGAACTCATCGAAATCATTTCGGGCGCGGAAGCGCTCTAACCCATCAGCGAGGACGAACAAATGGCAGAACAGAAGGCCGGTCGCGTTTCGCAGGTCATTGGCGCCGTCGTTGACGTGGTGTTCGACGATCACCTGCCCGCCATCCTGAACGCGCTTGAAACCAACAACAATGGCCAACGCCTGGTTCTGGAAGTTGCCCAGCACCTCGGCGAAAACGCCGTGCGCACGATCGCCATGGACACGACCGAAGGTCTGGTTCGCGGCGCCGAAGTGATCGATCTCGGCAGCGCAATTTCCGTGCCTGTCGGCGAAGAAACGCTCGGCCGCATCATGAACGTCATCGGCGAGCCGATCGACGAAGCTGGCCCGATCACGAGCACTGAAAAGCGCGAAATCCACCAGGATGCTCCGGCATTCGCCGAGCAGAACCCGGAATCGCAGGTTCTCGTCACCGGGATCAAGGTCGTCGACCTCATCGCTCCCTATGCACGCGGCGGCAAGATCGGCCTCATGGGCGGCGCCGGCGTTGGCAAGACCGTTCTGATCCAGGAACTGATCAACAACGTCGCCAAGGCGCACGGTGGTTACTCTGTGTTTGCAGGCGTCGGTGAACGCACCCGCGAAGGCAACGATCTATACTACGAAATGATCGAATCGGGCGTGAACAAGGATCCGCATGAGAACGGTGGCTCGGCCGCCGGCTCCAAGTGCGCCCTCGTCTTCGGCCAGATGAATGAGCCCCCGGGCGCGCGTGCTCGCGTTGCTCTGACCGGTCTCACGATCGCTGAAAACTTCCGCGACCAGGGCCAGGACGTGCTGTTCTTCGTGGACAACATCTTCCGCTTCACCCAGGCCGGTGCTGAAATGTCGGCACTTCTCGGGCGCATTCCTTCCGCCGTGGGTTACCAGCCAACGCTGGCAACCGACATGGGCGCGATGCAGGAACGTATCACGACGACGAACAAGGGTTCGATCACCTCTGTGCAGGCCGTGTACGTTCCCGCCGACGACTTGACCGACCCTGCGCCGGCAACCTCGTTCGCCCACTTCGACGCCGTGACCGTTCTCAACCGCGCTATCTCGGAAAAGGGCATCTACCCGGCCGTTGATCCGCTGGCATCGAACTCGCGTATTCTCGACGCGAACGTTGTCGGCCAGGACCACTACCAGGTTGCCCGTGACGTGCAGGCGATCCTTCAGAAGTACAAGGCTCTGCAGGACATCATCGCCATCCTCGGCATGGACGAGCTTTCCGAAGAAGACAAGCTGACCGTGGCCCGCGCCCGCAAGATCGAGCGCTTCATGTCCCAGCCCTTCGACGTGGCCGAAGTCTTCACCGGTTCGCCCGGCGTCTTCGTCCAGCTCGCCGATACCATCAAGGGCTTCCAGGGCCTCGTTAAGGGTGACTACGACCACCTGCCCGAAGCTGCCTTCTACATGGTTGGCACCATCGAAGATGCCGTCAAGAAGGCCCAGAAGCTGGCTGCCCAGGCTGCCTAATCTTTGCCACTTGGGTCCGTCGTCCGCGACGGACCCAGCGCTAAGCCCGGTCTTTCGGGTTTTCTCCGCTAAGGGACCAAAAATATGGCTGAAGGCCTCAAGATCGAGATCGTTTCGCCCGAGCGTCTCCTCGTTTCGCAGACCGTCAATTCGGTCACCGTTCCGGGTACCGAAGGCTATTTCACGGTCATGGCTGACCATGCGCCCTTCATGACGACGCTGCGCGCCGGTTTCATCACCGTCAACAGCGATGGCAAGAGCGAGATTTTTTTCGTGCGCGGCGGCTTCGCCGACGTGTCACCTGCAGGTCTTACCATTCTGGCTGAAGAATCTGTGCCGTTCTCGGAATTTGACCGCGCAGACCTCCAGACCCAGATCGCGGCAGCGCAGGGCGAACTCACCCGGGCCGAAACGCCCGATGACAAGTCCTATGCCCAGCAGTTTGTCAGTGGCCTGTTGAACCTCGCGCTTGAAGCCGAGCAGCTCAACGACACGCATATCCACTAAGCATTGTCTGACTTGGAATGACGAAGGCCGCCTCACGGGCGGCCTTTTTGTTATTGCAGCGCCGCGGCCACCAGAGCCTTAGCGTGAAGGTCCGTCGTGTCAAAGACGGGCAGGGGGCTGACCGCATCATCGATCAGCATGCCGATTTCGGTGCAGCCCAGAATGACCGCTTCTGCCCCACGTGCGGCAAGCCTTGAAATCGCATCGACATAGATACGGCGTGACTCTTCGCGCACAATGCCGCGGCAGAGCTCGTCATAGATGATGCCGTTGAGATTAGTCCGATCCACTTCGGGAATGAGCGATTCAAGACCGCGGGCGCTCAGGCGATCGCGGTAAAAGCTCATCTCCATGGTGAAGCGCGTGCCAAGGAGACCAACCTTAGTGTAGCCGTCCGCAAGGAGAGCATCGGCTGTGGGATCAGCGATATGAACGAACGTGGCTTCGATCCCATCGAGCAGACGGTCAGCCACCACGTGCATGGTGTTGGTCGCCAGGCCCAGGATTTCTGAGCCTGCACCAACGAGGCGCTTGGCCGACAGGTTGAGCGCATCGCCTGCGCCGTCCCATTTGCCCGCAGACTGCATCTCGGCAATGGGCGCAAAATCGACGGAGTCGATCAGGACCGGCGCTGAATGGAGGCCGCCCCGGAGGCGCGCCGTTTCCTGGTTCAAGACGCGATAATAGTGGGCGGTCGATTCCCAGCTCATGCCGCCGATAAGGCCGATGGTTTTCATGGTTCAGACGTGGGTAAAGCGTTGCGGAATATCTGAAAAGGCTTCAACGACCTTCTCATAGGCGTCCCGTTTGAACGGCACGATGAGCGATGGTGTCTTGCTTAGCCGCTCCCAGCGCCAGGCGTTGAACTCAGGCTTGAACTTACCACCACCGGGCGCCTCGACATCGATTTCGCTGTCCTCGCCGGTAAAAGCAAAGGCGAACCAGCGCTGTCTCTGGCCGCGATACTTCCCTTTGAAACCTATCCCGAGCAGATCATCGGGCAGATCATAGTAGATCCACTCCGGCGCTTCGGCGATTAGGCTGACGGACGTGATGTTTGTCTCTTCCTGGAGCTCGCGCAAAGCGGCGCGCAGCGGATCCTCGCCCTGATCGATGCCGCCCTGGGGCATCTGCCAAGCAAAGCCTTTGGCAGCCGACTGATCGGGATCGCCTTCGGATTTGCGATGCCCCACAAAGACATTGCCCATTGCGTTGAACACGGCGACGCCGACGCAGTCGCGATAGGGCATGGCTTCACGGTCAGGCAATTGGGACATGGTTTCGCAGTCTGTTTTGGGCACCGTGCCGGACAGGCGAGCGGCGCTTTATTGCATCAGCGCGCTGGCAGGCACCAGCGCAATACCCTTGCCGTCAAGGCTCGCAGACCATTCGGAGATGGCCTGAATGGAAATGGGCAAGGCACTCACAATACCGATCGCACTTCCATTTTCCAACGCTTCCGTCTCAAGGCTGGCGAGCGCTGACAGGATAGATGTGCGGGCAGGGTTGGCATCGATCAAGAGGTTGGCCCGGGCAAAGGGCACTTTATTGGCATGGGCCAATTGCTCCGACACGGACCGATTGGAAGAGCCATCGTCGATATAGCCGATGCCGCGCGCGCCGAGCTCTTCCATGATGGGGCCGAAATCGCCGGCCGAAGCGGTGAAGCGCGCGCCCATATTGTTGATGACGCCGAAATAGCCACCAAAGCGGGCCATGAGCCAGAAAAGCTTGTCGAGATTTTCGCGGGGCGCCTCGCCGGTTAGGAGCGTATGGGGGCCCGGGTCGTTTTGGGGAAAATCGAAGGGCTCGAGAGGGACTTCGAGCATGACTTCATGGCCACCATTGCGCGCGGCGGCCACGGTATTGGCCAAGCCCTTGCCGTATGGCGCAAAGGCCAACGTCACGAAATCGGGCAATTGGCCAATCGCGTCGAGCGAGCCCTGCTCGTTGATGCCAAGCCCCGTCACAATCAGTGCGACGCGGGGACCATTGCCGACGCTGGCGGCATCGAAGGGGTGCCGATAAGCGGCATAGGGAGTTTCGCCCGTGCCGGACATGCGCGGGATCGGGCCGTTGGCCGTTTCCTCGGAAAGATCAGGCACAATTCCGGATGCATCAGGCGTTGCGCCGGTAGAGGCCGGCGATCCGGCAGCCAGAGGCGTTGCACCCTCGGAGCCGTTGGCCGCGTATTGCTGGGGATCGGCCGTGATAGTGACAGGGCCTGTAGCCGCCGTCTCGGCGACAGGATTTGCCGCCTTGTTATCGACAATGCCGACTTCCTGGCTCGGACGCCCGCCCATAGGGTCGTCAACAAGGATAAGGCGCGCTGCAACACCAATGCCGATCAGCGCGATCAGCCCAAATAGAGCGCGGCCGATGGGCAGCCGCGGACGTGCCTTGGCCTCCTGCGCGCGTTGCTTGCGGCCTTTCAAGGGGGTGCTCAGATCATTGGCCATCGGCAGCCGGCCCTATAGGTCAGTGTCACAACGAAAAAGCGCGACGGCGAATCACGCCGTCGCGCTTTCACTTTAGCATGGAGCGACCACTACTCCGCCTTCGGCGGATAGGCAGCGTTGGTCTCTCCGCCATTGATCAGCTTGATCGCGTATTGAAGCTGAGCATCGTCGGCCGCTTCAGGCGGCACGTAGACGGACGAGCCGACCGTGCTTTCTTCCTGGCCTTCGATCTTGATGTGGCCGGCAAGCCCGGCTTCACCAACGATCTCATCGCGGCCCTGGAGTTCCTCGGGCACGACCTGATGGATCTCGATATCGGGTGTGATCCCGAGCGCCTGGATCGAGCGGTTGTCAGGCGTGTAGTACCGAGCAGTCGTCAGCCGCATCGCGCCATCGGGGCCGAGCGAGATGATCGATTGGACTGAGCCCTTGCCGAACGAACGGGTGCCAACAAGCGTCGCGCGCTTATGGTCCTGAAGAGCGCCGGCGACAATTTCCGAAGCCGAAGCCGAGCCGCCATTGATCAGGACGACCAGAGGCACATCGGCGAGCTGCCCATCGAGCGGATCGGGCTGAGCGTCGTAACGGGCGCTTTCGGCTTCCGTCCGGCCGCGCGTCAGAACAACGGCACCCTGCTTGAGGAAGGCGTCGGCGACATAGACGGCCTGATCAACGAGACCGCCGGGATTGTTGCGCAGATCGAGAATGATGCCCTTTGGCGCCTTGCCGTCGCGTTCGGCATAGATGTCCTTGATGGCGTTTTCGATGCCGATATAGGCCTGGGCCGAAAAGCGCGAGAGACGCAGCACGGCAACATCGCCATCCATGCTCCAGCGCACGGCGCGCATGGCGATCGTAGCACGGGTCAGGGTGAACTTTAGCGGATCGGTCACGCCTTCGCGCACCACGGTCACGGTGATATCCGTGCCGATCGGCCCGCGCATCTTGGCAACTGCCTCATCGAGCGACAGGCCCTGGATCGAGGTGCCGTCGAGCTCGACAATGAAGTCATTGGCGAGAATACCAGCCTTTGCGGCAGGTGTGTCATCGATCGGAGAGATGACCTTGATGGCCCCTTCTTCCATCGTCACTTCGATGCCGAGGCCGCCGAATTCGCCCGATGTGTCTTCGCGCATCTCATCGTAATCAGCCGGCGGCAAATAGCCGGAGTGCGGATCGAGCGAGGTGAGCATGCCCTGGATGGCGGCGCGGATCAGTTCCTGCTCATCCGGGGGATCGACATATTCGGCGCGGATACGGTCGAAAATCTCGCCGAAGAGATTGAGGTCGGAATAGACTTCCAGCGGGTCGCGCGGTTCCTTCTTGAGATCCTCAGGCGCCGGCGCAGGCTGTTCGCCACTGGGATTGGGTTGCTCCACCGGCGTTTCCGGCGCGGCGGGCGCAGGGGTCTGATCCTGTGCAAGCAGCCCGGCGGTCGGCACAAGCAATGCCGCGCCAAGCAGGGCAGCGCGAAGGGTGGTCAAGCGCATGGAATATTATCCCGTCTGTTCACTCTGGGCCCACCAAGTTTCCGGGTCGATGGGTTGGTTGTTCTGTCGCAGCTCAATATAGAGGGTCGGCTGGGCGTTGCCAGCATTGGTGGTCACGGTCCGTCCAATTGTGCGTGATCCCATCTGGCCCAAAGGTTCGCCCATCAGCACAAATTGGCCGATATCGACCGAGATGCTGTCGAGCCCGGCTAGCAATGCCGTATAGCCCTGGCCGGTATTGAGAATGATGATCTGGCCATAATTGAGGTAAGGGCCCTTATAGAGCACCCAGCCATCGGCCGGAGAGACTACCTGCGCTTCGGCTCGGGTGACGACGGATTGTCCTTGGGCAATGCCCCCGAACCCGTCGCCGGCGCCGAATTGCACCACGGTGACGCCATTTGCCGGCTGGGTCAGGTAGCCGCGCGCCATGGGAAAAGGCACAGCGGGTTCGGTGCGCGCTGCATTGGCAAAAGCGACCTGAATAGCTTCAGGCGAAAGCTGCGGCATATCGGGCGAGGTGGTGGTCGTCGGGGTTGTCGCCTGATTGGCGCGGGCCGAGAGTGCGTCGATCAGTTCTCGTAGGGTGCTGGCGCGCTCGGCGAGTTCGAGTGCTGCGGCTTCTTCGGTATCGAGCTGGGCGCCGACCTGTTGGATGCCTTGTTTGCGCGCAGCGATGAGTGTCGCAATGCGCAATTGCTCTTCTTCAAGCACGGCATAATTGGCCTTGAGCGTTTGCTCTTCGGCCAGCGCCTGTTCCTTGATGGTCATCAACTGTTTGAGGTCGGCTGAGACGGTCTCAGCTCTTTCGCGCAATTGCGGTACGATGGCGGCGATCAGCATGGCGCCGCGGGCAGACCCCAGGGCGTCGCTCGGATCAACCACGAGAGCAGGCGGCGGATTGAGCGAGATGCGCTCGAGCGCGGCAAGCACATTGGCGATCTCGGCATCAGCGCCATCGAGCCGGCCACGCACTTCGAGCTCTTCGACGATCAGATTGGAGAGCCGATCTTCGACATCGGTCACTTCGATTTCGGCGAGTTTTACCCTTTGGCCCGCCGCAATCAGGGCGGCATTCTGCTTAGTGCGATCGCCTTCCATTTCGGCGATTTCGGCCTTGAGCTCGTCGATGCGCTCACGGCTGAGCTGCAGGGTCGCTTCGACTTCGGCAAGATCGGCGGCGCTGGATGTAGCCGTGTCCGGTTCTGCAGGTGCGGCTGGATCGGCTGCCGACGGAGTGGCGGCGGGCGCTTCGGAAGTGGGAGCCGGCGTCGTTTCCGGTACGGCGTCCGTGGTCGCAGGCACCGGCGTTGTGGCTGTAGGAGGCGTTGCTGGCTGGGTCGTCGACGGCGCGGGAACAGCCGTTTGCGCGAGAAGCGGAATGGCTAGACCCGCGGTCAGCAAGATGCCGCCGACCACTGCCTTGACCAAAATCTCCGGCCTTACCGGCATGTCTTCTCCGTCGCTGAGGCCGCTGGCCCCGAATCACTGACGCGCAGATTAGCAAGCGGGAAGAAAACCATAGGTTAACTTCGCTTAACCATGTTTGGTCCGGCTGTCTTGGGCCGAGCTAGCCTGAGGTTGAGCTTAAACTAAGGCAGTCACAGCGATTTCAGTCGCCACGGTGATAAGGATGGCCAGAGAGAATTGTCGTCGCGCGGTAAAGCTGCTCGGCCAACATGATGCGCACCAGTTGATGCGGCCAGACCATGGGCGAAAAGCTCAGTGACATTTCCGCTGATCGGACGAAGTCGGGATCGATGCCATCGGCACCGCCGATAACGAAGGATACGGCGGGGCGTCCTTCATCGCGCCAACGCGCGAGGAGATTGGCAAAAGCTTCGGAGCCTATGGATTTTCCGCGTTCGTCCAGCGTGACGAGAATACCATCGGGCAGCGCGGCGCGGAGGCCCTTTGCCTCTTCGCTTTTGCGGGACGCGGCAGACCCAGCGCGAGACTCGTTGAGCTCTGAAACATCAAATTCCGTCAGTGCCAGCGGTTTCCCGCTCGCCACTGCTCGATCGAGATATCGGGATACGAGTTCGCGTTCGGGGCCGGACTTCATCCGGCCCACGGCGGCTATGGCGATACGCATGAATTGCCCTCGAAGACGCCGAGCGGCTTAGTGCGCGTCAGCCGCGAAATCAGCCTGCCACATCTTCTCGATGTTGTAGAATTCGCGCACTTCGGGGCGGAAGATGTGGACAATGACGTCGCCCGTATCGACCAGGACCCAATCGCAATGCGGCAGACCCTCGACCCGTGGCTTGCCGAAACCATTTTCGCGCAGGGCGCGGATGATCTGGTCGGCGACGGCGCCAACGTGGCGCTGCGAGCGGCCGGAGGTCACGATCATGTGGTCAGCGAGCGAGGACTTGCCGGTGATATCCACCGCCACGGTCTCTTCTGCCTTGGCATCATCGAGAATATTGAGAATGAGTTCGACGGGGGACTTTTCCGAAGACATGGTCGGAACAGCAGGGGTCGAAACGGTATCGGTGGGCAGCGCGGCCATCAGAAACGGCCTTCCGCCCATGCGCGAGCATGGGTCATGCGTTGGTTCAGCATCCTTGGTTGTTGATCGGAATATTGCGGCGTCCTGGCAAACGGCAAGCCGTTAGTTCCTGTTCCGAAGACACGATCATTGCGTTGAATATGCCCTTTCGCAGGGTTTTTCGCAAGGTCACGGTTGATTCTTGTTATTTATGCTTGCCGGCCGCGCGGATGGCGCTCGAAGACAGTGATGATTGCCGCCCGTGCAAGTAGACCCAGGCGGGGGCCGGGAGGCCCGCAAGAATAGGTGCGTCTTCCTGATCGATCTGGGACCGGGATAGGGCCAGGGCAACGCGCGAGGCCAGGGCGCGGCGCGAGGAGCCGGGGCGGGCATAGACGGCGATGGGGATTGTTGCCGCGATGTCCTGCCAGCGTTCCCAGTGATGAAAGCTGGCGAGACTATCGGCGCCCATGATCCAGACGAAGTGCCGGTCGGGCAGGGATTGGGCCAGAAACCGGACGGTTTGCCAGGTGTAGCGGAAGTTTTTCTGGGCTTCGAAGCCGGTGACGCGAATGCGCGGATTGGCAATAGCGGCGCGGGCGGCTTCTACGCGCTGGGTAAGGGGCGCTAGATCGTCGTGATTTTTCAGCGGGTTACCGGGCGTGACAAGCACCCATAAAGTGTCGAGTTCGAGGCGGCGGAGGGTTTCTTCCATGACCAGCACATGGCCGGCATGGATGGGATTGAAGCTGCCGCCGAAGAGGCCGATGCGCATGCCGGCCGCGGAGGGCGGGACGCGCGTAAAGGACTGATTACTCAAGGGTTTATGGTCTGACTTGGCCGGTGCCGCGGACGCGATATTTGAAGGATGTGAGCTGTTCGACGCCGACGGGGCCGCGGGCGTGCATCTTGCCGGTGGCGATGCCGATTTCGCCGCCGAAACCGAATTCCCCGCCATCGGCGAACTGGGTCGAGGCGTTGTGCATGAGGATGGCACTATCGATCTCGTTGAAGAATTTCTCAACGGTGACAGGGTCTTCAGCGATGATCGCTTCGGTGTGATGGCTGGAATAATGTTCGATATGGGCGATGGCGTCTTCGATGCTGTCGACGACCTTCACTGAAATGACGGCGTCTTCGTATTCGGTGCGCCAATCTTCCTCGGTGGCCAAAACCGTTACCATTCCGGTAGCGTTGAGCGTCGCATCACCGCGAATTTGGCACCCTTTGGTTGCAAGGGCGTCAAGGACGGGCTTGAGGTGGGTCGAGACCACGTCCTTGTGGACGAGGAGGGTCTCGGCGGCGCCGCAAATGCCGGTGCGGCGCATCTTGGAATTGAGCGTAATCGAGACGGCCTTTTCGAGATCGGCTGATCGATCGATATAGACGTGGACGAGCCCTTCGAGATGGGCAAAGACCGGGACACGCGCTTCGGACTGGACGCGGGCAACGAGCGACTTGCCGCCGCGCGGCACGATGACGTCGATATTGCCCGAGAGGCCCGTCAGCATTTCGCCGACGGCGGCGCGATCGGTGGTGGGGACGAGCTGGATGCCGTCTTCGGGAAGGCCGGCTTGCTTGAGGCCGAGGCGAAGGCAGTCGACGAGGGCGCGGGAAGAATTGGCGCTGTCACTGCCGCCACGGAGGATGACGGCATTGCCCGACTTGAGGCACAGCGCGCCGGCATCGGCCGTAACATTGGGGCGGCTTTCGTAGATGACGCCGATAACGCCGAGCGGGGTGCGGACACGCTCGATGTGAAGGCCATTGGGCCGGTCCCATTCGGCAATGATCGAGCCAACGGGATCGGGCAGTTCGGCAATGGTGCGCAGCGCGTCGACGATACCATTGAGGCGCGCTTCGGTGAGAAGCAGGCGATCCTGGAAGGCTTGGGTCATGCCTTTGGCACGGGCATTTTCCATGTCGAGCGCATTGGCGGCGAGGATTTCGGCCTGGTGGTCATTGACCGCCTGGGCGGCACCGATCAGGGCTGCATGCTTGCGCTCGGCACTGGCGGTCGCAAGCTTTGAGGCGGCAGCACGCGCCTTGCGCCCGAGATCGAGCATCAGGGCGGGGAGGTCGCTCGAAAGGATTTCGGCTGAGATCATTGGTTCATCTCCTCGACGGCGGCCGTGAGTACCATGTCGTCGCGATGGATCATTGTTGCGCGATTGCCGCTGCCGAGCAGTTCGACCATCGCATCGCTGCGCTTGCCCATGACGAGCCGCGCATCCTCGCTATCGAGCCCAGCAAGGCCGCGGGCGATTTCGCGGCCATCGGGATCGAGAATGGCAAGGGCATCGCCACGATCAAATGTGCCGTTAATCTTGGTGACACCGATCGGCAGCAGCGAGCGGCCATTTTTGAGGGCACCCGCAGCGCCCGCATCGACCTGCAAACTACCGGCGACGGTCAGCGTGCCCATGATCCAGCGCTTTCGCGCCTGCGCGCGCGAGCGGGCTGGGTGGAAGAGCGTATGGCGGCCGCCTTCCGTCAGGATTTTTAGCGGATGGGTTTCGGTGCCCTTGGCGATGATCATGGCGGTGCCGGCGAGGGTCGCGATCTTGCCGGCTTCGACCTTGGTGGTCATGCCGCCGCGCGAGAGATGGCTTGCAGCACCCCCTGCCATGGCTTCGATAGCGGGCGTGATGGCTTCGACAACGGGAATATGCTGCGCGTTCGGGTCTTTGGCCGGCGGGGCGGTGTAGAGACCGTCGATGTCGGAGAGGAGCACGAGGCAATCGGCTTCGATCATGGTCGCGACGCGGGCCGAGAGGCGATCATTGTCGCCATAGCGGATTTCGGCGGTGGCGACGCTGTCGTTCTCGTTGAAAATCGGGATGGCGCCGAGGCCGAGAAGGGTCGTTACCGTGGTGCGCGCATTGAGATAATAGCGGCGCTCTTCGGTGATGTTTGGGGTGATGAGGATCTGGCCGGTGACGATGGAATGGCGCTCGAGGGCCTCGGCCCAGGCCTGGGACAGCGCGATTTGCCCGGCGCTGGCAGCGGCCTGGGATTGTTCGAGCGTGAGGGAGAGGGCGGAGAGGCCAAGGAGCCCGCGGCCAAGGGCGATGGCGCCCGAGGAGACGACGACGATATCGCGGCCCTCGGATTTGAGAGCGGCGATGTCTTCGGCGAGGTCGTCGAGCCAGGCTTTGCGCAGCTTGCCCGATTTATCGACAAGGAGAGCGGAGCCGATCTTGATGGTAATGCGGCGATAGGGGGCGAGGGCGTTGGTCATGTCAGGGTCCGCTCATCCCAACCGATTTCCCAAATGCGAATTCGGTGAGCTTCGCGCCACCTTCTCCCCGAGAGGGAGAAGAATGGTGCGGCGCATACTGTCTATTCCTCTCCCACTTGGGGAGAGGGTGGATCGCCCGCAGGGCGAGACGGGTGAGGGGGCTTGTTGCAGACACCGAGCAAGAGGAAGACCCCTCACCGACCCGGCCAAGGGCCGGGCCACCTCTCCCCAAGTGGGAGAGGAATAAGAGAGGAGGGGCTGGCCGCTCGTGCGGATATCCAGTCCAAATGCTGCGGCTTTGCCCATCAGGGGTTCCACTTTTCTTCCGTCTTGGGCGCGAGGGCCTCGACTTCTTCGGCGCGGCTTTCGTCGATGATGGAAAGGACGGCGAACAGTACTTTTTCGACGCCTTCGCCGGTGGCGCCGGAGATGGTGTGAACTTCGGCCTTGCTGGCTTTTTTGAGCGCCTTGACCTTGTCCTTGAGCTCTTCGGGCGTCAGGGCGTCGATCTTGTTGAGGACGACGATTTCGGGCTTGTCGGCCAGGACGTCAGCATAGGCGGCGAGTTCATAGCGCACGGCTTTATAGACGTGGGCGACGTCGTCATTGGTGCCGTCGATCAGATGGATGAGCACGCCGCAGCGCTCGATATGGCCGAGGAAGCGGTCGCCGATGCCGATGCCTTCGCTGGCGCCTTCGATGAGGCCGGGAATGTCGGCGAGGACGAATTCACGCTCGCCGACGCGAACCACGCCGAGATTGGGGTGAAGGGTCGTAAAGGGGTAATCGGCAATCTTGGGCTTGGCGGCCGAGACCGATGCAAGGAAGGTCGACTTGCCGGCATTGGGCTGGCCGACGAGACCGGCATCGGCGATCAGTTTGAGGCGCAGCCAGATGCCCTTTTCGGTGCCCAACTGGCCGGGATTGGCGTGGCGGGGCGCCTGATTGGACGAGGTCTTGAAGTAAGCGTTGCCGAAGCCGCCATTGCCGCCTTTAAGCAGCACGACGCGCTGGCCGATCTCGGTGAAATCGGCGATTAGGGTTTCCTGGTCTTCCTCGAAAATCTGGGTGCCCTTGGGCACGCGCAAGACGATGTCTTCGCCATTGGCGCCAGCGCGGTTCTTGCCCATGCCATGGGTACCGGTCGGGGCACGGAAGTGCTGGGCGTAGCGGAAGTCGATCAGCGTATTGAGGCCTTCCGAGCAGACGGCGACGACATCGCCGCCGCGGCCGCCATTGCCGCCATCGGGGCCGCCGAATTCGATGAACTTCTCGCGGTGAAAGCTGACGGAGCCGCCGCCGCCATCACCGGACTTGATATAGATCTTGGCCTGATCGAGAAATTTCATGTGCGTCGTGCCTTCCAGACGCCAAGCGTCAATTGTGTGTCGATATGCTCCACCTCGGCCTCGCGCGCAAGGCAGAGGAGGGCGCTTCGTCCTGTTTCGGTAAAGCCGAGCTTGTGCTGGATGGCCAGCGAAGCCTGGTTGAAATGAAAAACGCCGGAATAAACGATCGGTGCGCGGCTCGTGGCGAAGAACCAATCGAGCGCCGAGATCACCGCTTCGGTCATGATGCCACGACCCCAAAAGGGCTTGCCGAGCCAATAGCCGATCACCGGGCCAAGCGCACCGGAATGAAAGCCGATATGGCCGGCATAGCCCTGACCCTTCACGTCGATGCTAAAATTGGCATCGGCGACGTCGACGTCAACATGGCGCGTGCGGAGCCAGGCCTGGGCATCGGAGAGATAATAGGGATGCGGCACGCGCGCGAGATTGCCCGCGACGTCGAAATCATTGAGGTAATGGGCGATCGGCTCTGCATCCTGAGCGCGCGGCGCGCGGAGGATCAGCCGGTCGGTCTCGATGATGGGCAACATCATCCGCGCCACTCCAGCACAAGGAGCGGTTTGCCGCGATGACGCTCGACGACGCTTTCGGTATGTTCGATGACGGTAAAGCCCGATTTTTCGAGGACGCGTTGCGAAGCGGGGTTGGAGACCAACACCCGGGCGCGAATGGCTTCGATGCCCGTTTGCCGCGCGGCGGCAAGAAGACCGCCAACCGCTTCGGGCGCAAATCCCTGGCCCCAATGGGATTCGGCGACCCAATAGCCCAGCTCGGGCGGATTGCCATCGCTAAACTTGAGGCCGACAATGCCGATCAGCCGATCATCATCTGCGCGAGCAATGGCATAGGGCCGTTGCTCGGGGTTTTTGGCAAAACGTTCGATGAAGCCGATGCCGTGCTCGGGCAGATAGGGGAAAGGCAGGCTGGCGGTGGGCTCGACCACCTTCCAGTTATTCACGCCCTCGACAAGGGCATCGAGATCGGTCAGGACGGGCTGGCGCAGGCGCAAGCGTTTCGTGGCGATTTCTCCGGGCAGGGCATCTCTCAGGCGCATAAGTCGATCCTTTTGGCCGCCCAGGTTTGCCGGCTCAATGCGGTCGTTACATGTTCGACATTGTGCTGCAGCGCCTGGGAAAACCGCATCTCCTTGCCGGTGACGACAAAGCCGAGCTTGGTCTTGAGGCGCAGGGACGCGACATTGTTGCGGTGGGCGCTCGAGGCGATCGCCTCGTTCTTCGTCTCGGCAAAGTGCCAATCGATGAGCGCGGTCGCGGCCTCGCACCCATAGCCGCGATGCCAATGGGGGCGCGAAATCCAGAAGCCCAATTCATCAACGAGCGTGACACAGCCGATGAGGCCCTTGGTTTTGTGTTCGATGATGAAGAATGATTTTTCGGGCGTGGGTGCTGGCGCTGTCCGGAGAAAATCCTGGGCCATGGTGAGCGTATAGGGCCAGGGCACCGGGGTCAGCCAGCGGGCAACGGCAAATTCGCTGACGCCCAAGGCATAGCAGGGCGCATCTTCGGGCCGCGGCGCGCGGAGGATCAAGCGATCAGTGAGGAGTTCGGTCATTCCCGATCGAGCTCCAGCCGCATGAACATGATGGACTGGCCCATGAGCGTGCCCTGCTGGTCGGTGCCTTCGCCGATCTCGATAAAGCCAAGCTTCTTGAGGACGTTTCGCGAGGGTGCATTGCTCATGAGGGCGCGGGATTTGAGGCTCGTGGCTCCGGCCTCCTTGGCCGCCGCGATCACCGCGCGGGCGGCTTCGGTGGCATAGCCCTTGTTCCAATAGGCTTCGCCCAGCCAATAGCCGAGCTCCGGGGCGGTGTCCGGTTCCATACGCAGGCCGACGACGCCGATGAACTCGCCATCAAGGGTGATGGCGAAGCACTTTTCCTGCGGGTCGGGGACGACCTCGTTGATGAAGAAAAGCGCGTCGTCTTCGCTATACGGGAAGGGCAGGCGCGACATGACGCGATGGACCCGCTCATTATTGGCGAGTGCGGCAATGCGCGGGACATGGGTGAGGTCGGGCGTGACGAGAACCAGACGCTCGGTCGATAGCCGTTCAGGCAAACGGTGCTTGAGCGCGATCATCTGGATATGTCCCTGAGGCACGATAGACCGACGAGGCTGACCGACCATTTGGTCGAGATCACGGCATTTTGGGTGGGGGCCATTGCTGCAGCGGCGGCTGGGCGGGCGGTGGCGGCGAGGCGGCGGGCAGCAATGGTCATGAGATTTCTCCAGAAACGAAAAGGGGAACCGGTTGGCCGGTCCCCCTTCGCTGTTCTGGTGTGTCGCCAAACGCTGCCGGGGAACTGGTCACCGGCGGGTTGGTCAGGCCTGCCGGATTATTCGGCGGCCTCTGCCGGGAGGACAGACACGTGTACTTTATTGTTCGCGCGGGTGCGGAACGCCACGGTGCCATCGACCAGAGCAAAGATCGTGTGATCCTTACCGAGGCCAACACCGGTGCCGACAGCCCACTTGGTGCCGCGTTGACGGATGATGATGTTGCCGGCGATGACAGCTTCGCCACCGAACTTCTTCACGCCGAGACGACGGCCAGCGGTATCACGACCGTTGCGGGATGAACCGCCTGCTTTCTTATGTGCCATGGTCTAGCTTCCTCTTATTCCTGATCGGCCTTGGGAGCGGCCTTCTTGGCCGGGGCCTTCTTCGGCTTGTCAGCCGTTTCGCCTTCAGCGGCAGCGGCCTTCTTGGGCGCAGCCTTCTTCGGAGCGGCCTTGGCTTCGGTTGCGTCCGTGGCATCAGCCTTGGGAGCCGACTTCTTGGCCGGGGCCTTTTCGGTCACGGAGTCGGTGGTGTCGGCCTTGGCAGCAGCCTGGATCGTCGGCTTGGCGCCGCCGGTCAGGATTTCCGTGATGCGCACGGTGGTCAGCAGCTGGCGGTGACCGTTGCGGCGACGCGAATTGTGGCGACGGCGCTTCTTGAAGATGATGACGGTCTTCTGCTTCTTGGTCTCGACCAGCTCGGCAGCAACGAGTGCGCCTTCCACCAGCGGAGCACCAATCACATCGCCAACCATGAGGACTTCGTCAAAGGTGACGATGTCGCCGGCTTCGGCGTCGAGCTTTTCGATCTTGATGACGTCATTGGCAGCAACCTTGTACTGCTTGCCGCCCGTCTTGATGACTGCAAAAGTCATATGCACAACCGAACGTTTTTCACGCCCGGTCCCTTTTCTGTCGCGCCCTGCGGCACCGCGGCTTTCATGCCAGCTTTTTCGCGGTTTTTACGGGTGTAGGCCAAGATTTTGGCCGGCAGCCTCGAGCAGCGTTTTCAAACAAAACCAGCGCACAGGTGGGACCGGTGCGCGTGGGATCGGGGGCTTATCGTGAAAAAGGCCGGAAGAGTCAAGCGCCGTATGGGATTGAACGGCGCCTGAAAGGTCAGCCTTGCCCGTTGGGATACCAGTTGCGGAGGCGCACTTCGGTGTGGTCGCCGACGCCGGTTTCAAGCGGGGAGAGATCGCTCTCGCCATAGTGGTAGGGATAGACGATGCCCGGCTTGAAGGTGTTGATTGCCTCGACGGCCTGGTCGGGGGTCATGGTATAGGGCAGGTTCATCGGGAGGAAGGCGACGTCGATGTCGGTCAGGGCCAGCATCTCCTCGGTCGGCTCGGTGTCGCCGGCGATGTAGATCTGCTTGTCGCCGAGGGTCAGCACATAGCCATTGCCGACGCCGACGGGGTGGTAGTTCATGCGGTCGGCAGTGGTGTTGTGCGCGGCGATGGCCTTGAGTTTGATGCCATCGAGTTCGCCATCTTCGCCATTGGCGATGGATTTGGCATTGGCCTTGAGGGCTTCGGGCAGCTTGTCGAAAACGTCCTGATTGGTGAGAAGCGGCACGGAGCCGGCGATGGCTTCGAGCGTCGGCACGTCAAAATGGTCGCCATGACCATGGGTGATGAGGATGGCGGTTGGCTTTGGCATGGCTTCATAAAGAGCCGCGCCGCCAACGGGATCGACATAGATGACCTTGCCACCCCATTCGAGGACGAGGCTCGCATGTTCGACTGGGTGAATGACGAGGTCGCCTTCGCTGGTGGCGATGGTTTCAGGCATGGTTTGATCCTGGGCTGAGGCAAAGGTGGGGGCCAGGAGATTGGCGGCAAGTCCGGCCATTGGCAAGCTGGCGAGACCGGCAACCACAGAGCGGCGCGTGAACATCGGGTTCTCTCTCGAATGTGACACTATTTGACGGAACCTCAACGTGATAGCGCGCGATAAGATCGGGCAGCACGAGATTGTTATCGGCAAGCACCCGCGCGTTTCTGTGCGTGCACTCAACAAGGGGTGTTGCAGCCCGGCGCGGCCTATGCCATAAGCCGCCCCGTATCGACCGGCCGGGAGTTTAAACGCTCCCTTTTCGATCTCGCGGAGAGATGGCAGAGCGGTTGAATGCACCGCACTCGAAATGCGGCATGGGGGCAACTCCATCGGGGGTTCGAATCCCTCTCTCTCCGCCAGTTTTCTTCCCTCACTTTTGCAATTGCGACCCTGAAGTCGGCTCTACGCTTATGATGCGCCGGCCTCGGATAGCTGTGCGTTCGTCAGGACGTTGCCATCGCGGCAGGCGAAGGGCAGGTGGCGCGTCGTGGCGATGATCGAGTCGAGAAAGCCCGGGAAGCGCGCGTCGAGATCTATGCGGCGCAGGGTCACGAAGCGCTTGGTGCCTTCGGGGCGGACATGGACCACGCCGGCTTCGCGCAGCTTAGCAAGGTGGTAGCTGAGTGATGTCTTGGAGCCGAGATCGAGAAACTGCCCGCAGGTCATGGCATTTTCTTCGTTGCGCGCGAGATGGCCAATGATGGCGAGCCGCGTCTCGTCACCCAGGGCGGTCAGCACATTGGCCAAGGTAATCTGTTCGGTGTCGGGGTGCGGAAGGAAGGTCATGCCAGACACGTAGCCCATCCTCGAACCGTTTTCAATGTTCAAGAACTTTTGAACTTTTTCTTGACAGGTTTGGTGACTGAGGTCCAAAGGTTCAATGAATTTTGAACTATGGGTTTCATCATGGATATCCGTTTGATCTGGCTTGCCGTCGGCACCTTCGCCATCGGCGCAGAAAGTTTTGGCATCGCCAGCCTCTTGCCGCAGATCGCCGAGTCAACCGGCGTGTCCCTAACGCAGGCAGGCTATCTGGTGCTGGTCTTTGCGCTCGCCAATGCGTTTGGCGCGCCGGTGCTCGCGGCGCTGACAGGGACAGTCGATCGGCGCCGCACGCTAACGGTGGCCGCGCTGGTCTTTTCTGCGTCCGCCTTGGGTGCCGCGCTCTCGCACGGCTACTTTGACCTGATGGCGGCGCGGGTCCTCATGGCCTTCTCGGCCGGGCTTTACAGCGCCACAGCGCAAGCGACCGGGGTCGCCATCGTATCGCCCGATCATCGCGCGCGTGCCATTTCAGTCATCGTGGGGGGTACGACCATGGCCGTGGCTTTCGGCGCGCCGCTCGGCGCTTTTGTTGGCGGCGCGCTCGGGTGGCGCGGTGCGTATTTCATGGTGGCGGGCTTTGGGATCGTGGCGGCCCTCGCCCTATGGGTTATGCTGCCCGCGGGCCTTCGTGGTGCGCCGCTGTCGCTGCGGCAGCGGGTTGCCGCGATTGCCTTGCCCGGTGTGCCCCCGGCTCTTCTGACCACCTGGCTGACCATGACCGGGGCCTTCGTTATCATCATCTACCTCGCCTCGATCACGACCCAGAGCGTGGGACTGCCGAAGAGTCTGGTGCCTGCAGTCTTGCTGACATTCGGCATCGGCGCGGCGATCGGCAATTTTATCGGCGGGCAGTTGGCAGATCGCCTTGGGCCAAACCGGACCATCTTGGGCACCGTCATCCTGATGGTGGTGCTGCAACTCGCCATTTCCGAAGTGCCCTTACTCCCAACCACGGTTGCGGGACCGGTGTTCTTTGGCGTCGTGTTCCTGTGGGGCGTTGCAGGCTGGGGGTTTTTCCCGCCGCAGTCGAGCCACCTGCTCAGCCTGTCGCCAGCCAGTGCGCCACTCGTGCTCTCGCTCAATGCGTCGGCGCTTTATCTGGGCATTGCTGCAGGGTCGTTGATTGGTGGATTGGTGCTGCAGTTCGGTACGGTCAATGATCTGGGTTGGGTTGGCGCCCTATTTCCCGCTGTGGCGCTGGCACTGTTCGCTTTGCGGGCGCAGATGCGCCCTCGCCCGGCATTCAGCCGATTTGGCTAGTCTCACGATAGACGGACGGCTTGGATGATCGAGGCGAAAGCCTCGGTCATCATCGCTCGTGAACACGTATGACTTACTGACGATCGGCCGCGTTGTCCAAACGCCTGACTCCAGCCGCCGTCAGAGGGGGGCTGTTCGCCGCAAACTCCCAATTCAACGCATGCGCGCCAAGGTCGAGATCTCTTGCGCCAAGACGAAATATAGCATACCCCCCTATGCTATGTCGCACACTATTGAAAACAAGACCAAGCTTCTTGCTCGGGTTCGGCGTCTTAAGGGGCAGATGGAAGCGATCGAGCGGGCGCTCGAGGCGGAGCTGGGTTGCGCCGATGTGCTGCAACTCGTCGCCTCGGTGCGGGGGGCGATGAACGGCCTGACGGCAGAGCTGATGGAGGATCATATCCGTCATCATGTGCTTGAGCCTACTTCCGAGGCGGAACGCCGGCAGGGTGGCGACGAATTGATCCAGATTCTCGGGACTTATCTGAAATGAGCGAAGCCGCTACGCGCCTCGATAGCCCGCACGAACACTTCTTCCTCGGCGACAACCATGAGCGCAATGAGCGCCGGACGTGGCTGGTGATTGCCATCACGGCGACCATGATGGTGGTCGAAATCACGGCTGGTTCGATCTATGGCTCGATGGCCTTGGTGGCGGATGGTTGGCACATGTCCACCCATGCCGCCGCGATGTTGATCGCAGCGCTCGCTTATCTGTTTGCCCGCAAGAACGCGCGCAATCCGCGGTTCACGTTTGGCACGGGCAAGCTCGGCGACCTTGCCGGCTTTGCCAGCGCTGTGGTGTTGGCGCTTGTCGCCCTCTTGATCGGCTGGGAAAGCGTGCTGCGGTTTTATAACCCGGTGGCGATCAATTTCCCGCAGGCCATCTCGGTCGCCGTTATTGGCCTCGGCGTGAACCTGGTCTGCGCCTGGTTGCTTCGCGATGACCATTCGCACCATCATCATGGGCACGGGCATCACCACGATCACCATCATGATCACGGGCATACCCATGACCATCACGCGCCCGCCGCAGACCACAACCTGCGTGCGGCGTATCTGCATGTCTTGGCCGATGCGCTGACATCGGTTCTCGCAATTGCGGCGCTGGTGCTCGGCAGTCTCTACGGCTGGAACTGGATGGACCCTGCAATGGGTGTGGTCGGCGGCCTGGTCATTGCCCGCTGGTCATGGGGCTTGATGCGCGACGCCGGCGGGGTGCTGCTCGACTATATCCCGAGCGGCGAAGACCTGCCTGACGAAATCCGCGCGATCCTCGCAGTGGATGGAGACACGATCACGGACCTCCATATCTGGCAGCTTGGGCCGGGCCATCATGGTGCCATCGTCTCGCTCGTTTCGACGAACCCACAGCCGATCAGTGTCTACAAGGCACGGCTGGCCGGTATTCACGACCTGTCGCATGTGACGATCGAGGTCGCGGCGGTCTGAACGAGCAGCGCCGTAAAATGCAAAAACCCCGCCCTTGGAGAGGACGGGGGTGCATGGGATCGGACTTTGAACCTGCTGGTCAGTGGTAGCTTTCCATTTCGGCGGGAAAGAGCGCCGGCAGGTTGAGGATGCTGATCAGGCGATCCTGGATCTTGACCATGAAGGAGACGAAGCCGTCTTCGGTGCTCCGATCCTTGCCGGGGAGGGGGCGGATGTCGTCGGGCTGGGCGAAGACGATGTCGGAGACAGCATCGACGAGCAGGCCCACATCCTGATTGGCGAGCGAAACGACGAGCACCACGCGATTGGTCGCTTCATTGCCGCCGCTATGGCCGCCAAGGATGCGCTGGAGATCGTAGACCTGCACGATCTTGCCACGAATATCGAGAACGCCGATGGCCGAAAAGGGCTGGGAGGGCAGTTCGGTGACCGGAGACCAGCCGCGAATTTCGCGCACGCTCATGATGTCGATGCCGAAGCTGCGCTCGCCCGAGGTGAAGGTCACGAACTGGTTCGCAAGGCTTTTGACAGGTTGGAGTTCAGCGCCGGTTGGTTCGCCGACTTCGGTAAAGCTCGACATCAGAATTCACTCCAATCTTGCGAGACGGCTGCATTGCCTTGGCTCAGGAAAGTTTTGGCCGCGCGGCGCGCCGAGGGTTGTTGACGCGGTTCGGCCGAACGCGACGTCGTGGATTTCGGATCGCCGAGTTCGAAGACATCGACGATCATGTCGAGTTCGCCGGCCTGGCGCTCGGTCTGTTCGATCGCGGCATTGGTTTCTTCGACGAGAGCCGCATTGTGCTGGGTCATCTCGTCCATCTGGCGGATTGCGGTGCTGACTTCCGAAATGGAAGAGGACTGCTCGCGGCTGGCGTGGGAAATGTCCGAGATCAGCGTGGCGCTTTCCTTGACG
Organism: Devosia sp. Leaf64; assembly: GCF_001421945.1. Classification (NCBI taxonomy): domain Bacteria; kingdom Pseudomonadati; phylum Pseudomonadota; class Alphaproteobacteria; order Hyphomicrobiales; family Devosiaceae; genus Devosia; species Devosia sp. Leaf64. Next base: position 259,965 of record NZ_LMLO01000019.1, read on the forward strand.
CCGATCAGCATCTGGCTGAGCTTTTCCGTCGCTTCGGCAACGAGGCGCTCGCCGCCCGAGACTTCGCCGGCGGATTGTTCGATCAGCGTTTTGACCTCGGACGAGGCATTGGCAGCCGATTGGGCGAGGCGGCGCACTTCGACGGCGACCACCGCAAAGCCCTTGCCGGCATCGCCCGCGCGCGCGGCTTCGACCGAAGCGTTGAGCGCAAGCAGATTGGTCTGGAAGGCGATGTCGTCGATGAGACCAATGATGTTGGAAATGCGCGACGACGAGGAGCTGATGCGCTGCATGGCGTCGTTGGAGGCGCGCATGACGGTGCCGGCTTCCTCGGCCATGGTCGAGACGCTGCCGGCGCGATGGCTGGCAGCTTCGGCGCGCTTGGCGTTTTCGACGACGGTCGAGGCGAGCTGTTCCATGGCGGCGCTGGTTTCCTCGACGGCAGCGGCCTGCTTGCTTGTGCGTTCGGCAAGATCATTGGCGCCCGAGAGGATTTCGCCGGTTGCCTGGCGCAGGGCGCCGGAGGTGTTGCGGAGCTGGCCGACGATGTCGGTCAGTTTATCGGCGACAGCATTGGTATCGTCCTTGAGGCGGCCGAATGCGCCCTGATAATTGCCGCGGACGCGGCTCGTCAGTTGGGCTTCGGCGATCTTGCCGAGAACGGAGCTGGTCTCAGCAAGGCCGCTATCGACGGTCTGGACGAGCTGGTTGACGCTGGCTGCGAGAGTGTTGAGTTCCTTGTCGGGGAATTCGGCCGTGACGCGATTGGAAAAATCGCCGGCAACGGCGGCATCGACCACGGTGCCGAATGCATTTTGAAGCTCGGCCATCATCTTGGCGCGGTCTTGCTTGTCGGTCACGAGGCGACGGGCTTCTTCCTTGGTCATCTCGGCGATCTTGAGACCATTGTCGCGGAAGACCAGCGTTGCCTCGGCCATGGCGCCGATTTCGTCGCGACGCTTGGCGCCTTCGACTTCGGTTGCGAAATTGCCGCCGGCAATCTCGCGCATGGCTTTGGTCAGGCGCGAGACCGGGCTCGAAATATTGCTCCCGATGCCGATTGCGCCGGCGATGCCGAGGACGACGGCCGCGATCATGCCGGCGAGGACCGACCAGAATGTGGCGTCGACGGTGGCGTCATTATCGGCCTGACGCGTGTCCATCAGGCTCGATTCAGCGTCGATAAAGGTCTGCATGATGCCGCGGAACTTGTCGAAAAAGGCCTTGCCGCCGGCATTGGCGTCGAAGGTCACGACATCGTCCATGGTTGCGGTGGTGCCGACCGTGCGGCGCATGGCGATCTGGGTTTCCGCGACCTTGGTCTGCCAGTCGGTCATCACGGCTTCCGCTTCGGTCAGACGCTGAACCTGGGCGGGGTTGTCGGCGACCGTCTGCTGCAGTTTGTCGACGAGGTCGGCGAACTTGGCCTTGCCAGCGGTGTAGGGTTCGAGGAAAGCGTCTTCGCCTGAAATGGCAAAGCCGCGCATGCCGGTTTCCATGTCGACGGCGGAGGATACGATGGCATCGGCGTCGTGGATGACGTGCGTCGTGTGATCGACCCACCAGGCGGCCTGCTCCATGCGCGACAGGCCCCAAAGCGAGATGCCGCCAAGGGCCACACCGAGTAGAACGGGAACGCCTGCGACCATGAAGACTTTATTGCGGATTTTTATATCGGACAGACGCACGTCGCAGTTCCAAGGGGAAGGTAGAGTACTTCCTTTTACTGCGGCCCCATTAATTTAGGCTAAATGCGTTAACCATGCTGTAGCGGGGGCAAGGGCGGGTTATTGGGTCAGTTTTGACATCTGTAACCTGAGCTAATGGGGGGATAGTTAATCGCGCTCGCGCAAAAATTCCAAGCGTGGCGGAACTGTGGCGGCATTGAGACGTTCGGCTCTCGTTAAGTATGGAGACCGAATGATGGGAACGCATCAACGCGTGGACGCGTCGAGAAAAAAGCGCTGCGGCTGGTGGCCGATGGCGCTGGGCGTCGTTCTCGTTCTCATCGGCCTGCCGGTAGCGGCGAGTGGCGCCTGGCTCTTCGTTTCGGGGCTCTCGTGGTATTATCTGCCTGCGGGCGTTGGGCTGATCATCACCGGCTCTCTACTCTTCAAGCGCGATACCCTTGCCTTCTGGTCTTATCTCGTCACTTATCTGATGACGCTTGCCTGGGCGCTTTGGGACCTGGGACTGAGCGGGTGGGCCGAGGCAGAGCAATTGATCGCGCCGACGGTCATCCTCGTTCTCGTCCTTTCGACGCTGCCCTTGCTGCATGGCCAGATCATGCGCGTGCGCACCGGTGTCGTTGCTGCCGTCGTGACCTTGTTTGGTCTTGTTGGAGTGATGACGGTTGGCGCCCAGAGCGTCACGAGCCTAGCCGCTCAGGATTTGGTCTCGATCGAGAACCGCTAAGGGTTATCCCCGAGGGCTTTTGGGATGGCGACAAATCGTCGTCCCCCCGAGCATCGCTTTCAGGCATTGAATCAAGCGCGTAACCCCTGAATTCCATGGCTTATAGTGGGATAGTATAGTCCTGGCCGGGGCAGTTCTGAGCCGTGAAACGACTGCGCCAGACAGTGGCGCGCAAGTTCACCCCAATTTAAGCTTCTCACGCCGGATATGCATCCCTATACCTTGAGTAGAGATTCGAAGCCAAAGGACTGACACCCCTGCTTGCCATCCCCACTGACTTCGCCCTTCCCTTGCTTTGCATTCTGCCATTTCTGGCAAGTGTGCTCGTTCTTGCCCTTCCGGGCAGACGAAACAGGGGCGCCGTCTGGATCACCGCAGCGGTTGCCGCCATTCTCACGATCCTTACTCTTCTGCTCTTTCCGCAAGTGGCGGATGGGCAGGCGCTGGTCACGCGCACCGAGTGGATTCCACAGTTCGGGCTCGACATCACCCTGCGCATGGATGGCCTCGCCTGGCTCTTTACGGTGCTGATCACCGGCATCGGGCTGATGGTCGTGCTTTATGCGCGCTATTATATGTCGCCCAAGGATCCGATCGCGCGGTTTTACTCGCTGCTGCTGGCCTTTATGGGGGCGATGTTGGGGCTGGTTCTCTCCGGCAACATCATCCAGCTCGCGATCTTCTGGGAGCTGACGAGCCTCGTCTCGTTCCTCCTTATCGGCTACTGGTATCACCGCGGCGAAGCGCGTGATGGCGCGCGCATGGCCCTGATCATCACCGGCACGGGCGGGCTCGCGCTTTTCGTCGCCATGATGCTGATCGGGCATATCGTCGGCAGCTACGATCTCGACGATGTGCTGGCCTCGGGCTCGATGATCGTCGAGAGCCCGCTTTATCCGGTGCTGCTGGTGCTGTTCCTCCTTGGAGCCTTCACCAAGAGCGCGCAGTTTCCGTTCCAGTTCTGGCTGCCAAACGCCATGACGGCGCCGACGCCGGTTTCGGCCTATCTCCATTCGGCCACGATGGTGAAGGCGGGCGTCTTTATCCTCACGCGCTTCTGGCCAGTGATGCATGATCACCAGCTCTGGTTCTGGATCGTCACCTATACGGGGCTCGCGACGCTGCTCTTCGGGGCCTATACCGCGCTGTTCCAGCGCGACCTAAAGGGGCTCCTCGCCTATTCGACCATTTCCCATCTGGGGCTGATCACGACGCTCCTCGGCATGGGTACGCCGCTGGCCGCTGTTGCGGCCATCTTCCACATTGCCAATCACGCGACTTTCAAGGCTTCGCTGTTCATGGCCGTGGGCATCATCGACCACGAGACCGGCACCCGTGATGTGACCAAGCTTAGTGGCCTTCGCAAATATATGCCGTTCACTGCGACGCTGGCGATCATCGCAAGTGGCGCGATGGCCGGTGTGCCGCTTCTGAACGGTTTCCTCTCCAAGGAAATGTTCTTCACCGAGACGGCCGAGTTCGACCCCAATATCTTCGTCAACCTCTCGTTGCCGATCGGCGCGACGCTCGCCGGCATGCTCAGCGTCGCTTATTCGATCAAGTTCGTGCATGGCGTGTTCTTCGGGCCGCCGCCGACAGAGCTCGATGTCGTGCCGCATGAACCTCCGGCGCTGATGCGCCGTCCGATCGAAATTCTGGTCCTTCTCTGCCTTGCCGTCGGGATTATTCCTGGCATCACCATCGGACCGTTTCTGGCTGCGGCGGTGCATTCCGTTCTGGGCGGGGAAACGCCCTATTATAGCCTTTCGGTCTGGCACGGGTTCAACCTGCCGCTGATCATGAGCATCATTGCTCTTGTCGGTGGGGTCGTCATCTACGTGCCCTATTACCGGAGGCTCCGGAATATCGATGGCGTGCCGCTGACCCGTGGCCTGCGCGGACAGCGCGTGTTCGAGCGGTTGCTGGTGACGGCCACCAATCGCTGGGCGCGCCATGTGGTCGGCGCTTTTGGCACGCAGCGTTTGCAGCCGCAGATTTTCACCGTGGTCTTTCTGGCGCTCGCGGCAGGTGTCGGCGCAGGCTGGACCCGCCTTGGCAATCTGCCGCTGCCGAGCAATTTCGATCCGGTGCTCGGTCTAGTCTGGCTGGTCGGTGGCATCAGTGCGCTCGCTGCCGCGCAGCAGGCGAAATTCCACCGGCTGGCGTCCATGATCCTGATGGGTGGGGCGGGGCTCGCGACCTGTTTGACCTTTGCCTGGTTCTCGGCGCCGGACCTGGCGCTGACACAGCTTCTCGCTGAAATCGCAACGACTGTCCTGATCCTTCTCGGCCTCCGTTGGCTCCCCAAGCGCAGTCCCTTTGCCGAGGCGACGCCGATCGCCGCGCGATTCCGCCGCTATCGCGACGTTGGCCTTGCCGCCCTTGTCGGGCTTGGCACGGCGCTGGCGAGTTACGCCATCATGACCCGCGCTGCGCCCGAGGGCATTTCGGACTTCTTCCTCGCCAATGCCTATAAGGAAGGCGGCGGCACCAATGTCGTTAATGTCATGCTGGTCGATTTCCGCGGCTTTGACACCATGGGCGAAATCACCGTGCTGGGCGTCGTGGCGTTGACCGTCTTTGGTCTTCTCCGTCGTTTCCGCCCGGCCTCGGACAGTGCCGAGCGGCCAGAACAGCAGCGCATGCTCGATGATTATGCGCCCGGGGCAAGCCAGCACGTGGCCGACGATTTCCTGCGCATCCCCTCGCTGATCATGAACTGGATGTTCCCCGTCGTGATCGTCATCGCGCTTTTCATGTTCCTTCGCGGCCATGATCTGCCCGGTGGTGGCTTCATTGCCGGCATCATCATGTCGCTGGCCTTCATCCTCCAATATATGGCGGGGGGTACGCGGTGGGTCGAAGAACGGCTGCGCATCCTGCCGGTGCTCTGGATCGGCTGGGGCCTGTTGCTCGCACTCCTGACAGGGCTTGGAGCCATGGTGCTCGGGCATCCGTTCCTCACTTCGGCCTTTGCCTATGCCGATCTGCCGCTGATCGGCAAAGTGCCGATGGCGACGGCGCTGCTCTTTGATCTCGGCGTCTTTGCGCTCGTCGTCGGCGCGGCTGTGCTCATGCTCATCGCCCTTGCGCACCAGTCCATCCGCCGGCCGAAGGCCGCAGGCTCAAGCAAGCCCAAGCAGCGTGTGGGGCTCGACAAATGGAACTGACCCTCGCCATCGCCATCGGCGTTCTCTCGGCTTCCGGCGTCTACCTGATCCTGCGCCCGCGCACGTTCCAGGTGATCATCGGGCTCTCGCTCGTCTCCTACGCGGTCAATCTCTTCATCCTCGCCATGGGCCGGTTGCGGACGGATGCCGCGCCTATTCTGTCCGGAGCTGACGCCAATATCGCCGACTATACCGACCCGGTACCGCAAGCGCTGGTGCTGACCGCCATCGTCATCGGCTTTGCCATGACGGCTTTGTTCCTCGTCGTGCTGCTCGCTTCGCGCGGGCTTTCCGGGTCCGACCATGTCGATGGACGAGGGGACTGAGCATGACCGGCATGAACCATATCGCCATCCTGCCCATCCTCATTCCCATGGCGGCGGCTATCGCCAATCTCTTCATGGGCGACCACCGCAGCAATAGGCGGATGATCGGGCTCAATCTCGGTTTCGGCTTCCTGTTGGTGATCGTGTCGGCGCTGCTGCTGGTGGTGCTGACGCAATCGGGCACGTCGGCAGCCGCGGTCTATCCGCTCGGCAATTGGCCTGTTCCTTTCGGCATCGTGCTCGTCGCCGATCGGCTGGCGGCCATGATGGTGCTGACGACATCCATCCTCTCGCTTGCCGCGCTCGCCTATGCTTCAGCACGCTGGCATAGCCGCGGGCCCAATTTCTTCCCGCTCTTTCATGCGCTGGTGATGGGGCTTAACGGCGCCTTCCTCACCGGCGACCTCTTTAATCTTTTCGTCTTTTTCGAGCTGCTGCTCGCCGCTTCCTATGGGCTTGCGCTCCATGGTGGCGGCCGCAATCGCGTGCGCGCGGCGATGCATTACATCGTCATCAATCTCGTCGCCTCGTTCCTTTTCCTCATCGGCGTGGCGCTGATCTATGGCACGACCGGCACGCTCAACATGGCCGATATTGCGCGCGCCGTACCGCTAATCCGTCCCGAGGATCGGGGCCTGTTCGAGGCGGGCGCGGGCGTTCTGGGTGTTGCGTTCCTCATCAAGGCCGGCGCCTGGCCGCTGCACTTCTGGCTGCCGAACACTTATTCGGCCGCCGCGCCGCCGGTTGCCGCGCTCTTTGCGGTGATGACCAAGGTAGGCTTTTACGCCATCCTCAGGCTCTGGACGCTGGTCTTTGCCAATGGCTCGGGCGCCGAAGTCGCCTTTGGGCAAAACGTGCTCTTCGTCATCGGCATCGCGACCGTTGCCTATGGCAGTATCGGGGCGCTGTCGTGCAAGGCACTCGACCGGCTCGCGAGCTATCTGATCCTCGTTTCGGCGGGCACACTGCTGCTGGCAGTGGCCTATAATTCGCCGGGGGTGACGACCGGCGCTCTCTACTATCTCGTCGTCGCGACCTTTGCCGCGGGGGCGCTGTTTCTGCTCAAGGATGTCATCGACCAGGTCTTGCCGGCCGAAGCGCAGGTTTTGGCCGTGTCGCTCGAACTCTATGGTGATGAGGAAGAAGCGATCGACGAAGACCAGGAGGTCAGCCGCACCATTCCGGCGGCGGCAACCATTCTGTCCTGGTGCTTTGCGGTTGCGGCTCTGGTCATGGCGGGGCTGCCGCCGCTTTCGGGCTTTATCGCTAAATTCGCGATGATCTCGGCAGCGCTGAACGCGGTAAACGGGCCGACGGCGGCGACCTGGTGGCTCACTGGCGCCTTCATCGTTTCCGGGCTTTTCGTGCTGATCTCGATGGTTCGAAACGGCATCAACATCTTCTGGACCTCCTTGCCCGAAGACAACACGATGCGCCTGGGAATACTCGAGATCGGGCCGATCGTGGCGCTTCTCGCGCTCTGCGTCCTGATGGCGGTCGCAGCGGGGCCTGCCATGACCTACTTTGCCGAGACGGCAGCGTTTATCCATGCCCCGCTGGGCTATATCGAGACGGTCTTACCCGCAGGAGCCGCGTCATGAAGCGCCTCCTGCCACAGCCCTTGCTGGCCGCGATCATCCTCGCGCTCTGGTTGATCCTGCAGCAATCGGCGGGATTGGGGCATTTGCTCCTTGGCAGCTTTATCGCCATCGGCGTGTCGCTTGCCGCCAGCGCCGTGCTGCCCGAACGCGTTGAGATCGGCAAGGCGCACAAATTCATTCAGCTTCTCGCCGTCGCTGGGCTCGACATCATCCGCTCCAACCTGGCGGTCATGATGGTGCTGTTTCATCCGCGGCCTGCGCCCAAGGCGGGTTTCATCGAGATGCAGCTCGAACTCAAGAACGAGACGGGGCTCGCCATTCTCGCCGTGTTGCTGACCGCGACGCCGGGCAGCGCCTGGCTCGAATATGACCGCGCGCGCAGCACGGTCCTGATCCATGTCTTCGATCTCGTCGATGCCGACGAATGGGTGAAGATGGTGAAGCAACGCTACGAGGTTCTACTCCTGGAGATTTTCCCATGAGCGTCACCATTTTAGGCTGGAGCCTTTTCGTTGCGCAGGTGCTGCTCGGCATCGGCATGTTGGCCACGGTTTATCGCATGGTCATCGGGCCGCGCGCGCAGGACCGGATCCTGGCGCTCGATGCGCTTTATGTCGTAGCGCTGCTGCTGCTCATCACCCTTGGGATCCGCAACAATTCGCAGATCTATTTTGAGCTCGCCATGCTGATCGGCCTCTTGGGCTTTGTCGGCACGGTGGCGCTGGCCAAATTCCTGATGCGCGGCGAGGTGATCGAATGATCGACGACCTGCCGCTCTGGCTCTCGATCCTAGTGTCCACCATGGTGGTGCTTGGCGCGCTTCTGACCATGGCCGGTTGTTTTGGGTTGGTACGGCTCAAGAGCTTTTACCTCCGCATCCATAGCCCGACCATGGGGACGAGCATGGGCGGGGGGCTGATCCTCTTGGCTTCGGCGATCTATTTCACCATCACGCGCGAGCGGCTGGTGCTGCATGAGCTGGTGATTTTTCTCTTCGTGACGCTGACGACGCCGGTGACGCTGATGCTCCTGGCGCGCGCAACCCTGTTCCGCGATCGCGTCGAGGGCAATGACGGCGTGCCGCGCCGGCCGGCAAAGCAAGAGCCGGACAGTCCCGGCCCCGTGGTCTGATTTTTACGCGGCCCGGCGGCGCTTGGGCAGAACGGCTTCTGCATCAAGGCTGGTATCGGCCATTGCGGCCAGAGCACTGGCGACCTTGGTGTCGTCGGCGTCGAGGGTGATGATTACCACGTCGTAGAGTTCGGCCAGGGCCTGGATCAGGATGCGGACCGGGCGGGCACGGGCGTCGAGGTCGTGCTGACGGCCCCAGGGCACGAGCGCGGCTTCATCGGCGCCGCTGCCATGGACGATATCGGCAAACGAGGCGAGACCGAGCGAGAGATCGGAAATGCCGGGGACGCGGCCGCGGCGGCGGCTTGATGCATCGACGACGCAGACGCGCTTGCCTTCGTCATCGAGTTTGGACAACAGCCGGCGTGCAGCAATGCTTGCCTCGCCGGCGCGACCGGTGAGCGCGATGACCTCGGCGCCATCGATGGGCTGCTCCTGGCGCTGGGGGGCAGCTTTGGCGGCGGGGCGGATGGGTTCGGGCTGAGATGGTTTTTCGGCTTCCGCCTCGCCGAGCCAATTGGCGGAGACGGGAATTGCGGCGACCGGAACGGCGGTCAGCCAATTATGCAGGGGGGCCGCGGGTGGGATTTGTTCAACCGGCTCAGCCTCTTCGGCTTCCTCGACGAGGTCCTCGGTTGGGGCGTCTTCGGCGAGAGGCTCAATGAATTCAAGATCTTCGAACTGCTCTTCGACCAGCGGACGTGGGCGGAAGAGGGCGAAAAGACCGATCTGGCCAAAGAAGGCGAGGCCGCCGGCGAGACCGAGAGCAAGATCGGTGCGGACCGGGCGCGGCAGGGCGGTGACCTGCGGCTCCGTTGGACCGGTGATGGAGCCGGTGGTGACGCTGGTATCGATCGCCGGGACATTGGCGGCGGCGGCGAGTTGATCGCGGAGGCCGTCTTCAAGGCGCCGGGCGGCGTCGCGGTCGGCGGTGACGAGGGCGGCAAGCTGTTGCACGCCCTTGGAAATTTCGGAATTGAGGCTATCGATTTCCTCGGCCAAGGTCCGCATGGTCGGATGATTGGGGAGGTAGGTGATCGCGAGCTTGTCGCGCTCTGTTTCGAGCTGGGCGAGATCGTCGAGTTGACGGCCGAGACCGGGGAGATTTTCCGCGTCCATCGCCAGCATGGTGTAATTGCCTTCGGCAATCAGGCCCTCGATGCGGCGGGCGCGGCTCTCGAGTTTGACCCGGTCCTCCCAGGCTAGGCTGAGGCGCTGCTGCAGGGTTTCGACGGTGTTCTCCGCGCCGGGAGCGGGCTTAACTGCCTCTGCAGCCTCGGCAATTTTGGGCTCGGGCGCAAGGGCCGGCGGCAGTTCGGCTTTGGCCATATAGCTGGCTGCCGTCGCTTCGACGATGGCGCGGGCGCGAGCCGGGGTGCCGGCGAGGGCGGCGAGTTTGAGGGCAGCGGTCTTGGCGTCGGGGGTGAGGATAAGTCGCTGGCGGAGGAGCGTGGTCGTATCGGTGATGCCGCCGCCATTGCGGCGCATTTCGGCGATGATATCCGGGGATAGACGGGAGACGACTTCGGCGAGGTGCTGCTGGTCGAGCAATTGGCTCGCGGCCTCGTCCATGCTCGATCCGGCAGGCAGGCCGACGGCGAGCCGGGCCTCAAAGGTCTGCGGAATGAACTGGATAGCGGCAAAAGTGCCGAAGACGACGACTGCCGTGACCGCCGCCATGCGCGGGAGGCGCGGGGCGAGGCTGGCGATGAACCGCCGGTCGTCAGCATGCTCGGGCAGGGGGGATAGATCTGTGTGGGTCATCGCGGATTCCATTCGATCCGAGCATGACCCAACGTGGTTAATATTCCCCAAACCGGGATTGCAGAATGGGATTGGAAAAAGCGCTTATCAGTCGGGCGTTAAGCAGTGGTTTTGTTAGCATTCCGTTAACGGCGAGCGCTGCTTAAGCCCAATTGGGTATTAGTGCGCGTTCTGGCGGGTGCGCGATGAGAAAACGGTCAAGAACACGATCCAGATATCGAGGAGCAGTGACCAGTTTTCGGCGTAGTAGAGATCGTGAAGGGTGCGGGCTTCGATCTTGTCTTGGGTGGACGTATCGCCGCGGAAACCGTTGACCTGGGCCCAGCCGGTGATGCCGGGCTTGATGCGCTGTCGCTGGGCATAGAGTTCGAATTTGCCCGAGAGTTCGTCGTCATGGGAGATGGCGTGGGGGCGGGGACCGACAAGGCTCATATTGCCTTTGAGAACATTGATGAGCTGTGGGAGTTCATCGATGCTGGTGCGGCGGATGAAGGCGCCAACTTTGGTGACGCGGGGATCGTCCTTTTGGGCCTGCCGCATGGCGTGGCCGCTTTCCATGACGCGCATGGAGCGGAATTTATAGATGCGGAAATTGCGGCCGTTGAAGCCACGACGCTCCTGTAGGAAGAGCGCGGGGCCGGGGCTGGTGAGGCGCACGGCGGCGGCGACCACGAGAAGGATCGGCGAAAGCAGGATGAGGCCGGCGCCGGAGGCGACGATATCGAAAGCGCGCTTGAGGAAGCGGCCGGTCTCGTTCATCGGGGCGCTGAGGAGGCGGAGCGAGTTGCCCGAGCCCAATGGCACGATGTCGATGAGGCTGATCTTGTGGCTCGCAAGACTTGCCTTGGGATAGAGCAAAAAGTTGAGCGCAAAGGGGCGGCAGGGGGCGAGAAGATTGCCGATCCCGTCGAGATCGTCGAGATCGCCGATGAGGAGGACGTGCTGGCAGTTCTTGTCGACGCAGTCGCGGGCAAAATCGGCAATGGTCTTGGCCGGTGGCAAAGCGCCGCCGAGACCTTCGGGGAGCACGAAGCTCGTGACGACCTGACCACCCTGCTGCCAGACGCGGGGATCGGCGCGAAGATGCTCGACCGAGGTCGCGTCGCCAATGATGCCGAAGCGTTCGACCTGCAATTGGCCCAGCGACATCATATGGGCAAGGCGGCGATAGAGCACGATACGCAGGGTGAGGATCAGCGCGGCGGCGAGGGCGAACCAGGCCCAGAACAGGAGGCCGGGGCTAAAATCCCAATCCGCAACGGCGCCGCCAACGAGCCCGGCAATGGCTGATGCCGCGATCCAGCTGAAAAGCGCGTGGAAGGCATAGGGTTGGCGGAGATCCGCATAGGCGAGGAATTTGCGCGCGGCACGGACGGCGAGGAGGCCATAGACGATGGCGGCGGCCGCAGCCATGCTGAGCGCCACGGGCATTGTGTGGTCGAGAATGAGAACGAGGCTCAAAAAGCCTGCGACGAGGCCTTCGCCAAGCCCGAGAAAGGCCGCCGTCACATCGCGACTGGGCAAGCGAAAGCGCCGACGGCGCCTTGCTTCACGTTCTTGGAGCAAGATGGTCATACCCGGGATTACTCGTCGACAGGCCTGTGGCTGTTGAATTTGCCTAGCATTCCCTAAGATAGAAATGCAGCGTAGACTTAGACTTGAGTTAAAATTGTCAGTATTTGACGACGGCATCACTTTTGCCGGGCAAATTAAGGTTTGCTAAGCGCCGGACCCGTATTTTGCCTGCCGGGGACAAAGGGGCAAAGCAATGTCATCGATCGATATGGGACAGCGTGCGCGGACAGGCGGGCTGATTGGGATAGTGCGTCAGCCGCTGGTGTGGTTAGGGCTGGCGCTGATTATACTCGTGGTGCTGCTAAGCCTGCCGCTGACCATCGCGATAGGGCCGATGTATTGGGACACCTATCTCTATATCGACGCGGCGCAGCGGATCGCCAATGGGCAGATCCCTTCGGTTGACTTCATCGCCCCGGTGGGTCCGCTGGCCTATTATCTCTTCAAGTGGGGCCTGTCGCTCTTTCCCAATGCGCAATTGCTGTTATTGGCGCAATGGTGCCTGCTGGCCGTGACGGCGCCGCTGATGGCGCTGGTGGTTGCCGATGTGGCAAAGCGCAACGTGTCACTGGCCTTTGCGCTGCTGATCCCGTTCCTGATCTTCACGATCTGCCCGGCCAATGTGAAATTCTACCACGCCTTTCCGGGCCTTGATGGCTTCGGCATCTATAACCGGCACGGCATCGAACTGCTCTATGTGCTGACCTCAGGGTTGCTGTTTCTCAAGCAGGGCCGCAAGCTTGCCTGGTTTTGCGCGCTGGCCATGCTCGCGCTGTTTCTGGTCAAGATCACCGCCTTTATCGCGGGGGGCATGATCGGGCTCGTGGCCATCCTTGCCGGACGGCTCAAATGGACCGATGTGCTGCTTGCAGCCGTCATCTTTGCCGTGCCGCTCATTGCCATAGAGATCACCACCGGTTTCGTTTCCGCCTATCTCGGCAGCATTGCCGAACTGATCGGGATCAATGAAGGCGGCATTCTCGGCCGCTTCCTCGGGGCAGGCTCTAGCAAGCTCGATGTCGTACTCCCTCTCGGGATCATTGCGGTCACGCTCGGCTGGTCGCTGCTGTCGGGGAGCGAACAGCATGTCAAATTCTTCGACCGCAGTTTTTGGTGGCTGGCAGTCGCGATCGTTGCAGGTACCTTTTACGAAACGCAAAATACCGGCAGCCAGGAATATATCTTCGTCTGGCCTGTGCTGCTCGTGATCTGGGGGCGGTTGATGGGCGCGCCGCAGCGGAGCCGGCAATTGTTCCTGGCGCTGGCCGCCTTTGCCTGCGTGCCCTCGGTTTCGGTCGTGCTTTATAAAACCATCCGCTCGGTCGTCGTGATGCCGACCTATGAAAGCCTCGACCTGCCGATCGTGCGCAATATGGAACGGGTGGCTTCGCGGCCGGAAATCGTCGATATGGCGAAGCTCCTCGTCGATCATTACATCGAATATCCCGAGCCCTATGCGGCGCTGGCGGCCAAGGGTCATCTGCCGAGCTGGCAGTACTTTTCCGAGCTCGACTTCCAGCTGTTCTGGGTGCTGACGGTGGCGCGCGGGGCCGAGGCCGTGCTGGCCTTCGAAAAAGAGAACAATGTGCATCTCGACTCGCTGATGGCGCTCGATTTTACGAGCCCGATGCCGTGGATTCTCAATCGCGTGCCGACCAAGCATATTCAGATCGGGGCCGATCCGATGCGGACCATTCCAGAGATGTCCGAAGAGACCAAGGCGGCGATCGAGGCGACGGATGGTGTGTTGCGGGCCAAATGCCCGAGCATGCCGGCGCGGACCGATATCGAGACGATCTACAAGGCGGCGCTGACGGATCGGGTGGTCGTGCCGATCGATGCGTGCTGGGATTTGTTGGTGCGGCCGGGGATTTTGCCGTCTTAGGGGGGGGGG
>NZ_LMLO01000019.1:273855-300938 GCF_001421945.1 Devosia sp. Leaf64
GTTGTGAAACTCAAATGATTCCGTTGTCACCCCGGCTTTCGCCGGGGTGACATTTTGTGAGGGATCAGCCGACCTGGGCTCTGACGAAGTCGGTGACGATTTTGACGACGCCGCGGGATAGGACGTCTTCCAGCGCGGTGATGAATTCGTCGACGTTTTCGCGGGTGCAGATCAGCGGGGGTTCCAAGCGAATGACGTTGCGGTTGTATTCGGTGAAGGCCACCAAGACGCCGTGATCGCGGAGGAGGTGGCTGCCAATGAAGCCGGGGAGCGAGCCCTTGAGCTTATCGTCGAGCGCGGCGACGACCGGGCGGAGGACGAGCGGCAGGGTCTGCGAGAAGTCGTGGAATTCGAGGCCCACCATGAGGCCGCGACCGCGGACGTCCTTGAGGAGCGTCGGGTATTTGGCCTGGAGGCCGCGGAGCTTTTCGAGAAGGTAATCTCCAACCTCGGCTGAATTGTCGATGAGGCCCTCATCATAGAGCAGGTTGATTGCTTCGATGGACGTGATCGAGGCTTCGCCGATGCCGCCAAAGGTCGCCATGGCGTGGATCATGGCGGTTTTATTGGTGCCATAGGCTTTCATATAGACGTCGCGCTTGGCGATCATGGCGCCAACCGCCGCCTTGCCGCCGCCGAGGGATTTGGCGAGGGCAGTGACGTCGGGGACGACGCCATAGTGTTCGAAGGCGTAGAATTTGCCGGTACGGCCGAAACCGCACTGCACTTCGTCGGCGACCCAGAGGACGCCATATTTGTCGCAAAGGGCGCGGAGCTTGGTCCAGAATTCTTGGCTTGCCGTGATGATGCCGCCGCCGCCCTGCACGGTTTCGAGGACGATCGTGCCGATGGTGGGATCAGACTTGAAGGCGGCTTCGATGGCGTCGATATCGCCGAAGGGGACGCGGACGGTGTTGTCGGTCAGCTTGAACTGGCCGCGATAAAGGGCGCCATCGGTGATCGAGAGCACACCCTTGGTTTTGCCGTGGAAGGAATTTTCCGCATAGACGATTTTGGGGCGCGCGGGGCCGGCGGCGCGTTCGGCGACCTTGATGGCTGCTTCCATGGCTTCGGAGCCCGAGGAGCCAAGGAAGACCATGTCGAGATCGCCGGGGGAGCAGGCTGCGATATTGCTCGCGAGCGCTGTGGCATATTGCGAGAGGAAGGCGATGGCGATTTCCTGGCGCTTTTCTTCGGCGAATTTCTTGCGCGCTTCAAGGATACGCGGGTGATTGTGGCCGAAGGCGAGGGAGCCGAAGCCGCCGAAGAAGTCGAGGATTTTACGGCCGGTCTGGTCGTAATAATACATGCCCTCGGCGCGCTCGATCTTGATCTTGTGAAAGCCCAGCAGCTTCATGAAATGAAGCTGGCCGGGGTTCATGTGCTGGGCAAAGAGATCGTTGATGGTCTTGATGTCGAGCGCCTTGGCGTCTTCGACGCTGAGGAGCTTGGGCTTGACCGTCTTGGTTTCGGGGAGAGGCAGGTTCATGACACTGGACACCGGGGTTTTCCTCACGCGGCCTTGGATTGGGTGACGGCGGCGGGCTCATTGCCGGCCAGTTTCTTGCGGTACTCGGTATAGGCGGCGATGAGCATGTCTTCGTCGCGATATTGCGGGACCCAGTTGAGTTCGCGCTCGCCCTTCGAGACATCGAGAATGCACATCTCGTCGGCGATCAGATATTGCTCGGGGTCCATGATCGGCATGTTCAAGAGATCGAGGAAATCGAGCGTGCGCTTGACGGCCCAGCCGGGCGTGGGGACCAGCAGCGAACGCGAGCCGGCATGCTTGATCAGCTTGGTGAGCAGTTGGCGCGTGGTGGGCGGGTTGAGCGAGCCGAGATTATAGACCTCGTTCGGGACGCCCGCCGTATAGGCAGCGTGGGCGGCGGAGGCGCAATCGAAAACCGAAATGAACTGGTAGGGGTTTTTGCCTGAGCCGATCATCGGGACCGGCAGGTTCATGTCGATCAGCTTGAAAAGCTTGGCGAGAATGCCGAGGCGGCCGGGGCCGATGATGAGGCGCGGGCGGAAGAGGGAAATGTTCATGCCGCGCTGGCGCCAATCGGCGGCCAGGAGCTCGGTCTTGTATTTCGAGAGGCCATATTCGCCCAGGGGGGCGCAGGGGTGGTCCTCTTTTTGCGGCCAGGTGAAGGTGTGGCCATAGACCATGTCCGTCGTGAAATGGACGAGGCGGTTGGCGCCGGCCGCATCCATGGCGCGGATGATGTTTTCGGTGCCGTAAAAATTCACCGGAAAGAAGAAATCGTGCCGCTTGGCGCGGGTCTGGATCGGCGAGAGCATTTTCGCCGAGAGGTTATAGACCATGTCATCGGGCTTGATGCCGAGCTGGCGGATCGAAACTTCGCTCGTGACGTCCGTTTTGACGAACTGGGCTTCGCGATAGTGCGGCAGATCGGATTTGACGATGTCGGCGACGATGACCTCGTGACCGTCGTTGAGAAGGCGTGGGGCCAGGTGCCGGCCGACAAAGCCATCGCCGCCGAAAATGATGTGTCGCATTCTGTGTCCCGCTCTGAATGTCTTTGAATGGATGGTGTCGATGGGTTTTAGGTGCCGGCCCGTTCGAGGCTGGCGACGGTGGTGGTTTCGGTGTGCTTCGTGCCGCCCTGGGCGATGAGCACGGTGCCGAGGCAAATGAGCGCGATGCCCGCGATCTTGAGGGCGCCGAGGTCTTCCTTGAAGACGAGCCAGGCGAAGATGGCGACGGCCACATAGGCCAGGCTCAAAAAGGGATAGGCGAAGGAAATATCGACCTTGGAGAGCACATAAAGGTGCGAGGCCATTGAGATGACGAAGGTCGTCAGCCCCGCGAAAACCCAAGGGTTGAAGACGATCTGGAAGATGCGAAGGATCGCGGTATCGGCGGTGAAGCTGATCGAGCCCATGGAGGTCATGCCCGCTTTCAGCATGAGCTGGGCGGCCGCATTGGTGAAGACGGTGAAGAGGATGAAGGGGAGGTAAGCCATTATTGTCCTCTATTCGGCGGCCAGCGCCGGCATGGGATGGGAAAGGGCAAGCGCGGTGCGTCGCCAGAAATTGGAATTGAATTTTGGATCGCGCAGGTGCTCGAGCTTTTCCCAATCGGGGAAGCCGGCGGCAAAGGTTTCAGCGCTCATGTGCTGATCCTTGTAAGGATTGACGCGGCCGCCGGCGGCGGTGGTCATGGCGTCGAGGCGATCGAGGAGGGCTCGGGTCGAGGCGCCGCGATTGGAAAAATCCATGGTCAGCGTGTAGCCGGGCCGCGGGAAGGAGAGGAGGCCGGGGGAGGGCACCGCGCCGAAGCGTTTGAGGACCGTGAGGAACGAGGCCTCGCCAGCGTCGCGGCTCGCGGCAAGGAGGGCCGGGATGGTTTTGCGCGCGGCGGCGAAGGGGATGATGCTCTGGTGCTGGTAAAGGCCCTTTGGGCCATAGAGGCGGTTCCAGTTTCCGACCGCGTCGAGGGGGTAAAAGAAGCTGCCATATGGGCTGAGATGGGTGCCCGACTTGCGCACCTTGGCGTGGAAGTAGGCGGTGTTGAAGCCGCGGAGGCTGAGGCCATTGAGCATGGAGAACGGCATTTCAAATGGGACGGTGAGCTTCGTCGCGCGGGCGGAGACGGCGAAATTGCCGTTGTCGGCGTGGTTGCCGGTCAAGAGGACGCCGCGGCCGGTGTTCTTGCCGGTGGCGAGCTGATCGACCCAGGCGACGGCATATTCGTTTTCGGCGTCGGCGGCTTCGGCCATGTCGAAATAGGCGTCGAGCGAAGAAAAAGGCGTGATGGTTTCGGCGATGTCGAGCGAGCCGCCGCGCATCAGGCGGATCGAGGCGGTGAGGATGATGCCGGTGAGGCCCATGCCGCCGATCGTGGCAGCGAAGAGCTCGGGGTTTTCGTCCGGCGAACAAGCGTGGACCGTGCCGTCGGAGCGGAGGAGTTCGAAGCCGGTGACGTGGCAGCCGAACGAGCCGCGGCGATGGTGGTTCTTGCCGTGGACATCATTGGCGATGGCGCCGCCGAGGGTGACGAAGCGGGTGCCGGGGGTGACGGGCAAGAAATAGCCGTGCGGCGCCACGTGTGCGATCAGCTCTTCGAGCGTCGCGCCGGCTTCGGCAGTGAGAAGACCGGTTTCGGGATCGAAATCGAGAATGGCGTGGCGGCCGCGCATGGGGACAAGCGCGCCGCCGTCATTGTGGCAGGTATCGCCATAGGATTTGCCGTTGCCGAAGGCGAGAAAACTCGTCGTCGTGGTCCCGGCGCGCATGGCAAGGATGGCGGTTTCGGGCGGAATGGCGGTGCGGGTTCGGCGGTCGAGCCGGCCAAAGCTGTCAAAGCTCATCAAAAGACGCTCCCGATCAGCATGAAGCCGACGCCGATGGCGACGAAAAGCTGGCTGCGCCAATCGGTGGCGATGAAGACGACGGGGTCGTCGTGCATTTCGCGGCGATAGGCGAGGATCCAGATGCGGATGGTGATGTAGAGGACGATCGGCACGAGCGGCCAGATCAGCCAGGGGGAGGTGTAAAAGCCGATGACATCCTGGCTTTGGATATAAAGCGCGAGAACGAGGGCGGCGGTGAAGGCGGAGGCGATGCCGGCCTGGCCGACGATGAAAATATCCTCCGGCCGATAGCCGCGCCCGGCGATCCGATCGCGCTCGGAGACCTTGGACGTCTGGAGTTCCACATAGCGCTTTACGAGCGCCAGGGAGAGGAAGAAGAACATCGAAAAGGCGATGAGCCAGAAGGACAAGGGCAGGTTGGCCGCCGCCTTGCCGCCAATGATCCGAAGGGTGTAGAGGCCGGCAAGGCACAGCACATCGACCAGCAGCATGCGCTTGATAGCGAAGGAATAGGCGGTGGTGGTGACTGCATAGAGCGCGATGACGAGCGCAAAGAGCGGGGGCAGCGTGAAACAGATTGCTGCAGCCAACACCATGAGGCCGCCGGAAACGGTGAGGCCGAAGGGAATGGAGAAGGTGCCATTAGCAAACGGCCGATTGCGCTTGGTGGCGTGCTGGCGATCGAGCGGCAGGTCGATGATGTCGTTGAGGATGTAGATTGCCGAGGCCGCCGCGCAGAAAGCGAAGAAGGCCAGGAGTGACTCGAACATCACCGCGGCATTGGTGACCTCGTGGGACAAGACGGCCGGCGCAAAGACCAGGGCGTTCTTGAGCCATTGATGGCAGCGCAGCATCTTGGCATAGGTTTTCAGGCTCGACTTGGGGGCATCGAAGCGCTGGGCGCCGGTGCGCTGCTGATAGCGATGGGCGGCTACGTCGGGGGCGACGACGATGGCGTTTCGCGCAGCATCGAAGACTTCGATATCGGCCCGATCGTTGCCGGCATAGTCAAAGCCCTTCTCGCCAAAGGTATCGGTGAGGAGTTTTGCCTTGTTGTGGGCGGCGAGATTGACCGTGTTGTCGGAACTGTAGACGGCCGAGAAGATGCCCAGGTGATCGGCGACGGCGCGCGCGAAAGGCGCGGCGGCGGCGGTGACGAGGATGAGATCGCGACCGAGGGCCTTTTGCGTCGTCAGAAAAGCGAGGAAATCCTGGCGATAGGGGAGGAGGCTGGCATCGAAGTCGATGCGCCGGGCGATCTCGGCCTTGAGCCGCGCCTTGCCGCTCAGCGCCCAGATCGGCACGAGGAAGACGAAAAGCGGGTTTTTCTTGAGAAGCTGAAACAGACTCTCCCACAGCAAATCCGCCTGGATCAGCGTGCCGTCGAGATCAACTGCCAAAGGCAGGTCCATAGCGTTCTGTACCCGTACGTTCATTGTCGCGCACCCCATTTCGGGAGCAGCGCATGGAGAGGGAGCATGTTTGCGCTCGCTTCCGGTTACGCCGTCCCGCCGGAGGCTTCTGCTTCCGGCATCGTGCCCATTTGGGCTTGTCTTGGCGTTGATCTAGGGGTTCAACCTATTAATTAGGTCTGATCTTGCGCCTTTGACTGCGGCAGAACTTGGCGACGGGCGGTCATATCTTGGGCCAAGGTTTAAAGAGCTTTGGCAGACAAGGTAAAGTTTTATCGAACGGCAGGGGTCGGCTTGGGCGAGGCGGCAAGCGTTTTGAGACGTGTGCGGATGCCGGCAATATCGAGCCCATAGGCGGCCAGCCCGTAGGCGAGGACGCCGGCAAGGATGGGCAGGGCGATATCGAGCGCGCCATAGCCCGGCATGACCCGGTCGAGCCAGAAAGCGGGGAGGGCCATGATCAGGGTTGCCAAGCCAACCCTGAGGAGCGAGGGCGGCGCGAGAGGTAATCGGTAGGACCAGCGCGTCAGGACATAGCCGATGATCATGCCCAGTGCTTCAGACAGCACCAGGGCCCAGGCGGCGCCGGCAAGGCCGAAGCGCGGCACGAGGATGAAAAGGGCGGCGGCATTGAGCGCCAAGGTGACGACGCCCTGGGCCAGCATGAGGCCGGGCTTGCGTTTGACCTGAAAACTGACATGGAGAATCTGGTAGGTCACGGAGCGGAAGAGCCAGGCGAGGGCGAGAATGGGGATCAGGCTCGTGGCCTCGATCCGAAACTCTTCGCCGAGCACGACGAAAGCCAGCTTGCCGGCGACGATGGCGAGGCCCGCGGCGGCGGGTGCCAGAATGGCGAGCAGCATTTCGGTGCTTTCCACCAGGTGCTGATCGAGCCCGTTATGATCGTCACGCGCCAGAAAATGGACGGCAATGGGCACGACGGCGGTGCCGATGGCAACGCCGGGAAAGAGCATGATCTGGCGCACGAGGTCGGCCGAGGCGCCATAAAGCCCTGCGGCGTGCTCACCCATGGCGCCGGCCAGCACGAAGCGATCGAGCATGGTCTGAAGGACGAAGACCGTGCTCGAGACGGTCATCGGCAGACCAAAGACCAGCAGGGCGCAGAGGAGTTTTGGCTCGAAGGGTTTTAACGGGCCCCGCCAGATGGTGGCGGCAAAGAGCAGGCTCGTCAGCCCGTAGGACAGCGCCACGCTCGTGACGAGACCGGTGCCGCCAAGGCCAAAGACATTGACGAGAAGCAGCGAGAGAATGAGCGCGAAAACGGCGCGGACGATGGTCGAGACGAGGTAAAGCCGGGTCTTTTGCCTGGCGCGATAGGTCTCGAGATAGAATTCGAAGAGCCCGATACCGAAGGCAAGAAGAATGGCAGGAAGGAGACTTTCCGCATAGCCGGGCGCCAAGGCAGCAATGGCAAAGTAGAGCACCGGAATAAGCGGGGTCATGCACAAAAGGGCGAGCCCGGCGGTGAGGCGGAGATCGGTTTCCTCATGCCCGGCCGTGAAGGGCACGACGGAGGACTTTATCCAGTTAAAGAGAAAGGCCGAAAGCATCGAGGCCAGGCTAAAGCCCAGGATATAGACGCCATAATCGTGCGGGCCCAGGAGCCGGGTGAAGATCATCACCGAAGCAAAGCCCAGGATCGCCGTGACGATATTGGCGACCAGATATGTCGAGACCTGGCGGACCATCAGGAAAAGCTATGGGTAAACTCTTGGATGACGTCCATGAGTGGCTTGGGCTTGAAATCGGCATCGAGCGGCAGCGGCCGGTTGGGCAGGCCATCGCCGCGGCTGAACCAGATCGGCACCCAGGTGTGCTGATCGGTGATGCCCCAGGTGAGAACGCGTTCGGGTCGCGCGGCGGCGCCGATGGCGGCAAGAAATTGTCGGGCGCATTCGGCGACGGCTGCGTCGCGCTCGGCGATATCGGCGGGCAATTCGTTGTCGATAACGTCGAGCTCGGTGACGAGGATGGCAAGGCCCATGGCCTTGACCTCAGCGACGAAACTGGTGAGCCCAGACGAGTCGATCGGGACGGCGCCATGCAGGTGTCCCTGAATGCCCACAGCATGAAGGGGAACGCCGCGATCGAGGAGATCGCGCAGCAGATCGAGTAGGGCCTTGCGGCGGGCCCGGCCGCGATCGGTGGCCTGTTCGATATCATAATCGTTGATGACGAGCTGGGCTTCGGAATCGGTTTCGGCGGCGGTGCGCAAGGCAAGCTCGATATAATCGGCGCCGAGATATTTCTGCCAGACGGATTCGCGGATGAGATCGCCGGGCTTGGGGTGATCGGCGAGGGGTTCGTTGACAACGTCCCAGCTCTTGATCCGACCCTTGTACCGGCCAACGACGCTGCGGATATGGCTGGTCAGTTCGAGGCGCGCTTCATCGGCGCTCGCGATCTCATTGGTCCAATCGGGCATGGCACCATACCAGGCCAGGGTATGGCCCCGCATTTCAAGCCCATGCTCTTCGGCAAAAGCCATGAGCTGGTCGGCCTGTTCGAAGTTGAAGGTATGGCGATCTGGCCGCAGGTCGCCCCATTTGAGATTGCCTTCACTCACCACGACCTGGCAATAATCGAGCACGGCCTTCTGATAGGCGGGATCACCAAAGAGCGGATCGGTGCGGATGCAGGTGCCATAGGGGATGGGCTCGCCGCCGGCCGCCATGGCGGCCAGGGTCGGCGCCAGATAGGACAGGGCACTGGCGCCAAGGGCACCCAAGACAAAATCCCGTCTCTGCATGCTCGATCCTTCACGGAAAAATGCCGCAAGGGCTGCGGCTTCCTGCCATTATGCGCGCTAGAGCCAGTAATCTCACCAAGTGGCGGGTTTTAGCGTTAACGCTCTATCAGCCAATTGCGCTTTGGCTGAACCAATTATGCAGACTTTTCTGGCAGATTGGCCAAAGAAAATGCGGCCCGGACGGGAAGAATAAGACAGTGTCCGACGAGGAACTGCACAATTATAATCCCCAGGGTGGCTGGTTCGCCGCGATGCTTTTCGTGGCGGTCTTTTGCTATTTCTGGATCGGTATCAGTCCTTTGTCCGACCCAAAAGCCGGCACGCTCGCCGCCTATGGCGATACGTCCAACGCCTTGAACCAGCTGATTGTGCTGGCCATGTCGATGCTGGTCATGACCATGCTGGCGCTGCATCCGAGCCGGGAGCTGGTGCTCAGGGCCTATTGGCCGCTGGCGGCGATCTTTTTGTGGATTGCTCTGACCATTCCATTCGCCGACTCGCCCGATAGCGCCATCCGGCGCTCGGTCTATTCGCTGCTTGTCTGCATCTGCGCCAGCGCGGTGCTGCTCTTGCCGCGGGACACCAACCAGTTCGCCCGGCTCGTCGGGATCTGTCTGTTCTTGGCGGTGGGGCTTTCTTATTTAGGCGTCATCGTCTTGCCGGCGCGGGCCATTCACCAGGCGACGGATCTATCCGAACAGGCGCTGGCGGGCGACTGGCGCGGGCATTTTGGGCACAAGAATACCGCGGCGGCGGCCATGGCCTTTGCCGTGTTCTTCGGGTTTTACCTGATGAAGATGCAGCGGTTCTGGATCGGGCTGGTGCTGGTCGTCCTCGCGGGGGTTTTCGTGCTCAATTCCGGGGGCAAGACGGCGGCGGCGATGTTGCCCGCCGTTCTGGTCGCGACCTGGATTTTCGAACGTGCGGGACCTATGCGGCTGGTGCTGGTGGTCGGGACGCTCATTGTGTTCAATGCCATCATCCTAACGGTTGCGGTGTCGCCGCCGGTCGCCGCCTTCGTTTCGGGACTGGGGATCGATGCGAGTTTTACCGATCGCACCTCGATCTGGCAGTTGGCGCTGTCGGCGGTGGCTGATCGGCCCTTGACGGGCTACGGGTTTCAATCGTTCTGGCAGACCGATGCGCTGTTTTACGGCAATCACTCGGCCTCGACCTGGGCGGTGACGGCGGCCAATGCGCATAATGGCTATGTGGATCAACTGATCAATGGGGGATGGCCGCTGCTGATCCTCATTCTTATCTGGATCGTCATCCTGCCCTGCCGGCAGGCTTCGGTGGCGCTGGCGCGAGGGACCGATCCGGACCTGACGCGGCTCTATCTGCGGATCTGGCTGTTCGGACTTTTGACTAGCTGCCTTGAAAGCCCGATCTTTGAGAATAGCGGGCCGCTGTGGTTCACGCTGCTGATTGCGGTGTTTGGCTTGCGGCTGCAGGCGACCGCAGGACTGGTGGGTGCGGCGCCGCAGCTTGAGCCGCGTGGGCCGCGGTTTGCAGGAGCGCATTCATGAGCCGCGCGATCGAGGCTGTCGTCTGCATTCCGACTTTTCGCCGACCCGATTGGCTGGCGCGGACGATTGGCTCAGTCCTGGCGCAAAAGACCGATTTTGGCTTTGCGGTGGTGGTCGTCGACAATGATGCCGGGGGCCAGGAAGGGGCGTCGCGGACGCGGGCGATGTTTGCCGATGCCGGGATCGAGACGCGGGTCGTGGTCGAGAGCGCGCAGGGCAATTGCCATGCGATCAATCGGGCCTTTGGGACGGCGCTAAGCGAATTTCCAGAGGCGCGGCATTTTTTGATGATCGACGATGATGAAATGGCGTTGCCCGGGTGGCTGCAGGCCATGGTCGACACCGCGCTTCGCGAAAAGGCGGATATCGTCGGGGGCCCGGTGATCCGGCAATTCGATGTGCCGGTGCCGGAAAGTCTTGCGCAGCATCAGTTGTTCGTCTCGATCGAGGGGGAGACGCGGGCGCTCGATCAAATCCATGGCTCGGGCAACTGCCTGATCGGGCGGCATGTGTTCGAGGCGATGCCGAAGCCGCCCTTCGATGTGCGCTATAATTTCCTCGGCGGCGGGGACATGGATTTTTTCACCCGCTGCAAGCAGGCTGGCTTTACCACCTGGTGGTGCGCAGAGGCGGTGGTGCATGAATTCGTCGCGGCGGAGCGGGTGACCGCAAAATTCCTGATGCAGCGCTCGATCCGGACGGGCAGTATCAACTATGTCGTCGACCGGACGCATTTGTCGGCGCCGGCGGCCTGGGCGAAGAATGGGGTGAGCCTGATGTTTGGGGTGGGGCGGAGTCTTGGTCTGCTGCTCAAGGGTGGATCGGTCGTCAGCGCCAGCCATCCGCTGCTGGTTTCGGTCGGGCGGGTGGTGGCGAGCCTTGGATTTTTGCCGCAGCCCTATAAGGCCGGGGCTAAGCCAAGGCCGCCGCGCGGATAAGCTCGATCGGCGTGCCCGAATGGGACTGGATGGCGATGGCCACCTGATCCTCGGTCATGCCGGCGATGAAGGCGCCGAGATCCTCGCGGGTGAGCGGGGTGCTGTCCCAATGGGTGCGGCAGAGGCTTTTTTTGGTGAGCGCGTGGCGGGCAGCGAGGGCCGGATCATGGGCAGTGGCGACGCCATAAAGCAGATATTCGGAGAATTGGCGGCGGCGGCAGAGGCTGGCCCACCACTTTGCGCCGGTGGTCGCTTCGATGCGGGCAAGAATGGTGGCAACGCTCTCGCGCTCCCAGGTGATCATCTGGCCGATATAGTCGGGGCCGGGAAGTGTGGGCGGGGAGAGGCCGAGGACGGCGTGGGCGGTTTGTAGCCAGGAGAGATGGGCGGGCTTGGTTTCGTCGATGTCGTTTGGCGCCCAAAAAAGCGGGGTCTTCTCGGCGTGGGCGAGGGCGCTGAAGTCGACGGGACGCACGAAGCAATTGTCGGAATCTATGCACATGACACGCGACTGGCTCTGGTGCAGGGTCATGGCGAGCTTGCGCAATTGCTGCAGGTGCCAGCCATAGACTGGGAGGCCGATTTCGGGGCGCCACCAATAGCGACGACCGCGCCAGCGCCCGACGGAGACAAAGCGCGGCAGGAGCGCGCTGTGGGGCACGACTTGGCGGCGCGGGCCGGCAAGTGGCGCAAAGAGCGAAGCATCTTCGTCGCCGACGACGAGATAATGCCGGTCAAAGCCAGTGACGTGACGATCAATGGAGGCGCAGAGCAGCTGACAGCTCGCAAAATCCCCGGAATAGCTGGGTGTGATCAGCGAGATCGAGGCGGTCATGGTTTCTCCTGCCGGATGGGGCAAGCCGACGTTAACGGGGCGAGGCTAAGGTAGCGTTACCCGGCCAGAGCCTCGGAATCGAGATAGACGTGCGCCCAAAATACCTCGTTCTGATTTCAGCGGCGGCGGAGACGTGTGGGGTCGAGGCGTTTTCGCGGCTTTTGGCTAAGGCGCTGGGCGGCAGGGGAGACACCGCTGTTCTGGGGGCGGGGCTTTCCGGCTTGCACCGGGCCATTGCCGCGAGCGATGCGGTGGTTTTCAATTTTCCGATCGTTGCCTGGAAGAAGAAGCTTCTGGCGCCGGGGCTGACGGCGCTTTTGGCGCGGGTGATGGGCCGGGACGTGGTGAGCGTGCTGCATGAGTGGTTGGCGCTCGACTGGAAGCGGCGGATGGTCTTGATGCCGGTGGTGCTCCTCTCGAACCGGCTGGTGTTTTCGGCGCCCGAGATTGCCGCGGAGTTTGCGGGAACGCGGCTTTCGGGGCTCGTGACGCGGGAGCGGGTGGTCATTCCCATTCCGCCCAATATCGCGCCCGAAGTGGTGCCGTGGCCGACGGTCCATAGCGCGCGCCTACAAGAGATGCGGGCGGCGGGGCGGATGATCCTTGGGCAGTTCGGCTCGATCTATCCCAAGAAGCAGTCTGGGCTCGTGCTCGATGTTGCGGCGCGCCTCTTGGCCGAGGGCCACGATATGGGCGTCGTCTTTGCCGGCTCGTTCATCAAGGGAATGGACGATGTCGAGGCGCAGTTTTTTGCGCGCGTCGAGGCGCTGGGATTGCGCGATCGGGTCATTGTCACGGGGTTTGTCGCGGGGGACGATGAACTGGCCGGCATATTCGAAGCGGTCGACGTGTTCTGCTATATTTTTGCCGAGGGGCTGACGGCGCGGCGCGGCAGCGTGCTGGCCGCGGCGCTTTCGGGCAAGCCCGTTGTCGTCAATGCGCCCGAGCATGATGAGGCGCTGGCCCATCATCGTCTGTTCCTTAGGTTAATAGCCGAGGGACACATCCATCTCGTGCCGTTCGCAGCCGACATTCCCGCCATTGCCGAGGCGGTAATCGCTGCAAAATCGAGTGCTCACAGCACCTTGTCTGCAGAGGCGGAAATCGCTACGCTTTGGCAGGACATTACTCATCGTCTTGACGGGCCGGCAGCTCGTTAAAATGCGATCTATCGTTCCAAACGGCCATTAATGCTTCGCCTAGTCTGCGTTTTACACCTCCTGCCCCCCATGGCACTGCTGATGTGACGTAGTTTGAAGGTAAGCCCATGAAGCCTTTCGAGCCCACGAAAGACGGCTTGGTCATCGAAGAACCAACCACCGTCATCGGCGGACTTCCCGTGTCGGTTCTCGGCATGGAAGAGTCCGCGCGCATGCTCGTGCGCACGGCGCTCTGGGCCCGTGGCCAGGATGTGCGTCCCTTCTATTCGACGTCCGCCAATGGGCAGGTGATCGCGCTCGCTTCCGAAGACGAGGCGTTTCGCGCGCTGGTGACCGAGGCCGATCAGGTGCATGCCGACGGCATGCCGATGGTCAAGCTTTCGGGCTATGTGGCGAGCGACGAAATCACCGAGCGCGTCGCCACCACCGATCTCATCCATGCCGTCGCCCGGCTCGCGCAGAAGGCGGGCGTCAGCTTTTATTTTCTGGGCGCGACGCCGGAGGTCAATCGGCGGTCGGTGTCGAATATGCGCTGGCGCTATCCCAACCTGATCTTTGCCGGGGCGCGTGACGGCTATTTCAGCCGGGATCAGGAAGCGGCGGTGATCGCCGAGATCGTGGCCACCAAGCCGGACATTCTCTGGATCGGCCTTGGCGTGCCCAAGGAGCAGGAATTCGTTGCGCGCAATATCGAGGCGCTACGCGGGGTCGGGGTGATCAAGACCTCGGGCGGGCTGTTCGATTTTCTTTCGGGCAAGAATAGCCGGGCGCCGAAGTGGATGCAGGATATCGGCATGGAATGGGCTTATCGCGCCATTCTCGAGCCAAGGCGGCTTTTGGGGCGCTATATCAAGACCAATCCCGCCGCGCTCTGGCAGATTATTTTTCATTCGAAGTAGTGGCGTTCATCCGGGCGAGGATTTTCGCTGAAGCGGGATGACGTTTTGGGAGGCGGGCATGCCCCAACCTCTGTCTTTCCCGCGGGCTTGACCCGAGGGTCACTTGCTCATGCCGAAATGTTGTGGCTCCCACACGGCCCTCGGGTCGAGCCCGAGGGAAGGGCGGTGGTTGTGGTGAGCTTGGCTGATCCAAAATGAGTTCGGATTGGATTGTCGCCGGATAAGGCGGGGATCGAGCTTGAGATCTGAGGATGGGCCCCGGCTTTCGCCGGGGTGACAGCCGGAGTGTGATGCTGAACCGCTTTAGGCGGTTTTGACCCTGGCCTTTTGCGCGCGGCGCGGGCGTTGGGGCATGAGAGTGGTGAGGAGGCCGAGGGCGGCGGCGAGTGCTAGGCCGAGGATGAGGCCGCCGAAGAAGCCGCCGGCGGCGAGGACCATGCTGCGGGGCGGATAGCTGCGGGCGATGGGTTCGACAGCGGGAGAAATGACGCGCACTTTTGAGGTGTTGAGCTGGCTGCGTTCGGCAACCTGCTGGGCGCGGGTGAGATAGGCTTCATAAATGGCGACGCTCGAGGCGGCGGTGCGCTCGAGCTGCCGCAGTTCGAGTTGGGCCTGCTCGTCGGTAAAGACATTGCCCATCTGCGTCCCCGCAGCATTGCTGAGCTGGTCGAAGACATCGCGGGCGCGCTGGAGATCGGTGCGGGCGGTTTCGACGGTGCGAGCCACTTCGGCATCGATCTCGCCCTGGAGCGCGGTCTGTTCGGCGCGGGCGGTTGCAAGATTGGGATGGCGCGGGCCCATGGTGGCGGCGAGCGCATCGGCCTTTTGTTTGGCGATGGCATATTCGCGGCGGAGCTGGGCGAGGGTCTCGGTTTCCTGCGCGTCGGCGCTGGCCGTGCCGGAATTGAGGGCGGCATAGCGCGCTTCGGCGGCGATGAGCGTTTCGCGCGCCGTATCGACCTGGGTGTTGATCTGGACGGCGCTTTGCGTGCTGAGCTGGCCATCGCTCGACATGGGAAGGTTATTGGCGCGGCGATAATCGACGACGGCGGATTCGGCGGCGGCGGCATCGTTGCGCAGTTCGGTGAGGCGCAGGTTGAGGGCATCGGAGGCGTTGCGCGCGCCCTCGGAATCGGCATCGGCCAATTCGACGAGGAAGGCGTTGACGAGAGAATTGGTGATGGCTGCCGAAAGGGCCGGGGTGCGGGCCCAGACAGATGCCGTCACCACGTAAGAGCGTTCTTCGCGGCTGACGCGGACGCGATCGGAGAGAGAGCGAATGGCGGCAAGGCGATTATCGGAGCCGGCCTGGTTCGCATCGGCGGGATCGGCGAAATCGGGATTTTCGGCGAGGTTGAGTTCGTCGACGACGCGGCCGAGAACGCTAATCGAAGAGAGAATGCGCATCTTGCTTTCGACGTCGATCAATTGCGCATCGCCCTGAGCGGCGCGGGAATAGAGATCGTCGGCAACGAGCTGGAGATCGTTGGGATCAAGCAAAATATCGGAATAGCTGGTGTAGCGCGGCGGAATGATCGTGCCCGCGGCATAGCCCGCTATGGCGCCGAGAACGGCGAGCACCAGCGCGATGAGCCAGAAGCGACGAACCCAGCCGAGAATAACGATCGGGGTGATGTTCGCGAGGACCGCCTGAGGCGGCTTTGGCTGCACAAGCGGCTCGATACGCAGCGGGCGCTGCCCAATCGGACGGCGCGGAAGCCCGGCGGGGGCAGGCGCAACAGCATCGGATTTGAGTGGCTGATACATGCGGCTCGGCTGTCTGACAGTTTTCCGAGCAGCACTATAGGCGAGAAGCGTAAAATCCGCGTTGCCAAATGCCCAACGCGGTTAAGCAGATACTGCCTCGGGCCTTGGTCAAACTGCGACTGTGTCCGGCAGGGCGCTTGGCAAATAGATGCGGAGCGGGCGGATTTCATAAGCGCCGGGGCCGGGATTGGCGACCGAGAGCTTTTTGGCGAAATCGACGGCTTCATCGATGGTGTCGACGTCGGCGACGTAAAAGCCGAGGAACTGTTCCTTGGTTTCGGCGAAGGGGCCGTCAAAGACGACATGCTCGCCATTGGCCTTGCGCAGGGTCTTGGCTTCCGTGGTGTTTTGGAGGCGCACGACGGGGCCGAGCTTGCCGACGGAGCGCAGGCCATCCTGGACTTCGCCGAGGCGCGCCATGCAGGCATCGTCTTCTTCCTTGGTCCAGGTCGAGACGGCGTTTTCGTCGTTATAGCAGAGAATTGCGTATAGCATGATGGACCTCGCTCCCGACACACTCATGGGCAGGCACTATGCTGATGGAACAGGAAAAATCCAGCCTTAGTGTGCGATCGGTGCCGGTTTCGCGATGGTGGCGGTGGCGCCGATCGAGGCGAGGATGATGGCGGCCATGCCAAGGATCTGCAGGAGCGTCAGGGTTTCGCCCAGAATGACGAGGCCGGAGAGGGCCGCCATGGCCGGTTGGCCGCTCATCAGAATGCCGAAGAGACGGGCGGGGATCAGCGGCAGGGCGACCATGTCGAGGGCATAGGGGATGGCGCTCGAGAGGAGGGCAACGGCAATGCCGAGCGGGAGAATGGCGGGATCGATCAGCGCAGTTCCGGCCGTCGCGATGCCGAATGGGAGGGCGATGAGCGCGGCCGTCGCGACGCCGAGCGCGGCGATGTGGGGGCCGCCACCGGTGCCGGCGCGCTGGCCGAAAATGATATATCCGGCCCAGCAGGCCCCAGCGCAAAGGGCGAGGGCGACGCCGACGGGCGAGATATCGCCGGCAAAGCCAGTCCAGGGCAGAAGAAGCGCGAAGCCAGACAAAGCGAGGACGATCCAGAGGAAATCGAGCGGGCGGCGGGCGCCGAAGAGAGCGACGGCGAGGGGACCGGTGAATTCAAGCGCGACGGCAATGCCGAGGGGAATGTGTTCGAGCGCGGCATAGAAGGTGAGGTTCATGGTGCCCATGACGGCGCCATAGAGCAGCACGGCGCGCCACTGCGCTCGCGTGAGGCGATAACGCCAGGGGCGGAAGACGGCGATGAGCACCCCGGCGCCGATGGTGAGGCGGAGCGTGGTGGCCCCGGCCGCGCCGACGAGCGGAAACAGCATTTTGGCAAAGCTGGCGCCGGTCTGGGTGACGATCATGCCGAGGGCGATCAGCAGCACGGGGAAGAGAACGGAATTGGGCCGCACGATCGGGCTTTCGGAGGAAAATCGTTAGATGAAGAGGCCGGTGCCCGCATCGTCCTTATAGCGGATCTGGACGGCTGCGAGGATTTCTGAATCGAGGAGGCGCGCGTTGATGCCGAGGCTCTCGCGGCTCGCTTTGCGCGGATACCAATGGGTCACGCAGCCGCAGCCGGAGCAGCGGTGGAAATCGACGTTCTTGCCATTCCAGGCATAGGTGTCGGTGCGCTTTTCTGACGTGATGGTGACATCGGCGATGGCGTAATAAGTCCAGAGGACGCCGTAGCGGCGGCAGAGGCTGCAATTGCAATGGGTGATTTCGGCTGGCGCCTTGGGAAGGCAGATCGAGACCGATCCGCAATGGCAGGTGGCAAGGACGTGTTCTGCGTGAGCCATGGTGATCCCCGATTGCTGGCGCTGCTTAGCGGGTTGCGGGGACGGGCGCCATGGGAATTTCCAAGAGCAAGATTGACCCGACTCCCGCAAGTCTTTAGCCCTTGGGGAGAAGAACAAAGGAGGAATGGCCGATGGAGTATCGCTATCTCGGACGATCGGGGCTGAAGGTCTCGACCCTGACCATGGGTACCATGACCTTTGGAGGCAGCGAGAAGATCGGCAATACCGATAAATCGGCGGCGGCGCGGCAGGTCGATCTCTGTCTCGATGCCGGGATCAATCTCTATGACACGGCCAATGTCTATAATGCCGGGGTGTCCGAAGAGATCTTGGGCGAGGTGCTGAGCGAGAATGGGCGCCGGCAAAAGGCTTTGATCGCGACCAAGGTGCGGTTCAAGATGGGCGATGGGCCCAATGATATCGGGCTGTCGCGGCACCATATCATTGCCGAGTGCAAGGCGAGCTTGAAGCGGCTCAAGACCGATGTGATCGATCTCTACCAGGTGCATGAATGGGATGGGCGGACGCCGATCGAGGAGACGATGGAGGCGCTCGATACGCTCGTGCGCCATGGCCATGTCCGCTATATCGGCTGCTCGAATTATTCGGGCTGGCATATCATGAAGGCGCTGATGGCGGCAGGGGTTCGGCACGGCGAGCGGTTCGTGTCCCAGCAGATCCACTATTCGCTCCATTCGCGCGATGCCGAATATGAGCTGGTGCCGATTTCGCAGGATCAGGGGCTCGGTATCCTCGTCTGGTCGCCGCTGGCCGGCGGGCTGCTTTCAGGAAAATATCGCCGCAATGGTGGGCCGGAAAGCGGGCGGCATGTCGGCGGCTTCCGCGAGCCGCCGGTCTATGACTGGGACAAGCTCTACGATGTCATCGACGTCGTCGTTGCCATTGCCGAAGAGCGCGGCGTATCGGGCGCGCAGGTGGCGCTGGCCTGGCTGATCGGGCGGCCCGGCGTGACCTCGGTGGTGATCGGCGGGCGCAACGAAGAGCAGTTTCGCGATAATCTTTTGGCGGCCGATTTCAAACTGAGCGATGCGGAACGCAAGCGGCTGGACGATGTCAGCCGGCCGAATTTGCTTTATCCCTATTGGCACCAATCGTTTACGGCGCAGGATCGCCTGAGCCCGGTCGATCTCGACCTCATCGGACCCTATGCAGAGGATTTCAAGCGTGGCTGATTTTCTATTCGAGCCGCATGCCCCGGTTTCCATCCCTATCGCGCGTGGCGGGCTCTTTGCCGTGCGGCGCGTCTATTGCGTCGGGCGCAATTATGCCGAGCACATCAAGGAAATGGGCAATGATGTAAAAGACCCGCCATTCTTCTTTGCCAAGCCCGCCGATGCCGTCGTCGTTGGTGGCGCGGGAATCGACTATCCGCCGCAGACTTCGGACTTTCACCACGAAGTCGAGCTGGTCGTCGCCATTGGTAAGGATGGGGCGGATATCGCGGCAGGCGACGCGCTGGATCACGTCTATGGCTATGCCTGCGGGCTTGATATGACGCGGCGCGATCTGCAAGCGGTGGCAAAAAAGGCCGGGCGGCCGTGGGAAATGGCCAAGGGGTTCGATCAATCGGCGCCGATCGGAACGATCGAACCGGCCGAGGCCATCGGGCACCCGACGAGCGGGGCGATCACGCTTTCGGTCAATGGCGAAGAACGCCAGCGCGGCGATCTCGGCGACCAGATCTGGAGCGTGCCCGAAACCATCGCTTATCTCAGCCAATTCGTGACGCTGCGGGCGGGCGACCTGATCATGACCGGCACGCCGGCCGGGGTCGGCCCGGTGGTGCGGGGCGACAGGATCGAGGGCGCGATTGCAGGCGTTGGCACGGTGCGGACGGTGATCGGCTGATGGCGCATATCTGGTCCGGACAGCAGGATGCCGCGCTCGTTGCGGTATCCAAATGGCTCAAGGACAAAAACGGTCCGCAGGTGTTTCGGCTGTTTGGCTGGGCCGGGACCGGCAAATCGACGCTGGCCGTGCATCTGGCGCAGGATATCCGCTCGGTCAAATATGCGGCCTTTACCGGCAAGGCGGCGCTCGTCATGCGCAAGCGTGGCTGCAAGGGCGCGCAGACCATCCACTCGCTGATCTATACGCTCGTCAGCGAAAAAGAGGGTGAGCCGCGCTTCGTGCTCGACCCCGAAAGCCCGGCGGCGGATGCGGACCTGATCGTCATCGACGAAGTCTCGATGGTCGATGAGCAGCTCGGCGCTGATCTCCTCAGCTTTGGCACGAAGATTTTGGTGCTTGGCGACCCGTTCCAATTGCCGCCGGTGCAGGGGGCGGGCTTTTTCACGGCTGAAGAGCCCGATGTCATGCTGACCGAAATTCACCGGCAGGCGGCCGACAATCCGATCATCCAGCTCTCGATGGCGGTGCGCGAAGGCGGGTTTTTAGAGCATGGCCGCTATGGCGAGAGCATTGTCGTCGGGCGCGATAAGGTCGATCGCGATGCGGTGCTCGAGGCGGACCAGGTGCTGGTGGGGCGCAACAAGACGCGCCTGACCTATAATGATCGGCTGCGCGAATTGAAGGGACTGCCCTTTCATGAGCCGGTGGTGGGCGACCGTATGGTGTGCCTCAGAAACAATCCGCGCAAAAAGCTGCTCAATGGGCAGATCTGGATCGCGACCGATGTGACCCGGCGCTCGAACGGCAAATGGAGCCTGATGCTCGCCGATGATGAGGGCAAGGGCGAGGCGAAGGTGCTGACGCACAAGGCCTTCTTCTCAGGCGAAGAAGAAAGCATGGCCTGGACCGAAAGACGGCAATTCGACGAATTCACCTTTGGCTATTGCCTGACCGTCCACAAGGCGCAGGGCAGCCAATGGGACAATGTCTATCTGTTCGATGAGAGCTTCGTGTTCCGCGAAGAGCGGGCGCGGTGGCTCTATACGGGGATCACGCGGGCGGCGGAGAAGATTACGATTGTGAGTTGAGGGGAGCGCGTCCCCCATCACCGGACTTCCCTCGGGCTTGACCCGAGGGGCACTTCGCAGAGCCCGAATGTAGTGGCTCCCGCATGGGCCCTCGGGTCGAGCCCGAGGGAAGGGCGGAGTTTGAGGGAACGGATTAGTAGCCCCGAAATGGCGAGACTGCTTCTGGTTGCTTGGGCGCTCCACCTTAATAGCTGAGGATGGGCCCCGGCTTTCGCCGGGGTGACATCTGGTGGTTGGTGAAGGGGTGAGGCAAAGCCCAAAAGGCCAGGCCATTCCTGGCTGAACGGGGGATGAATGGGGGCGACATCATTCAGCCAAGTTTGGACCGTTTCTGACTTGCATTGCTGTGTTCCGCCAAGGGATTGACCCCAGGAGGACGATCCGCGCTTGCGTGGGAAACGGCGATACACCACTATTGCCATAGAGATTTCCCCTAGAGCGCCGGAGCCCTGTCCATGCACCATGGTACCCCCCTGATCTCGACGATCGTCGCGGGTCTGGTGCTGGCCTATATCTTTGGGATGATCGCCAACCGGCTGCGACTGCCGCCTCTCGTGGGCTATCTTTTTGCCGGTGTTCTGGTCGGGCCGCATACGCCGGGCTATGTCGCCGATCAGGCGCTGGGCGCGGAGCTC
Source organism: Devosia sp. Leaf64 (assembly GCF_001421945.1). Lineage (NCBI taxonomy): Bacteria > Pseudomonadati > Pseudomonadota > Alphaproteobacteria > Hyphomicrobiales > Devosiaceae > Devosia > Devosia sp. Leaf64. The sequence goes on from NZ_LMLO01000019.1 coordinate 294,916, forward strand.
GCCGAGCTTGGCGTCATCCTTCTCATGTTCGGCGTGGGCCTCCATTTTTCGCTCAAGGATCTCATGAGCGTGCGAGCGCTTGCCATTCCGGGGGCCATTGCGCAGATTGCCGTCGCGACCGCGCTGGGCGCGGGGCTGGGCACGCTGCTCGGGTGGCCGATCGGCGGGTCGCTGCTGTTTGGTTTGGCGCTGTCGGTGGCGTCGACTGTGGTGCTGCTCAAGGCGTTGCAGGATCGTCGCTTGATCGAGAGTGAGCGGGGGCGGATCGCGGTCGGCTGGCTGATCGTCGAAGACCTTGCCATGGTGCTGGCGCTCGTTCTGGTGCCGGCGATTGCGAGCCTCAATGGCGTCGATACCGGGGTGCATGACCCCTTCGTGTCCTTCGTCGAGCGTATCGTCAACGCGCCGGTGGGAATCTGGGGCGTGCTCATTATCACGCTCGTCAAGGTTGCGGCCTTTGTCGGCTTCATGCTGATCGTCGGGCGGCGGCTCATTCCCTGGGCGCTGCATCTGACGGCGCATACCGGGAGCCGCGAACTGTTTCGGCTGGCCGTCCTCGCCATTGCGCTCGGCGTGGCCTTGGGGTCGGCGGTGCTCTTTGGCGTGTCGCTGGCGCTCGGCGCGTTCTTTGCCGGCATGATCCTTTCGGAGAGCGAACTCAGCCATCGGGCGGCCAACGAAACGCTGCCGCTGCGCGATGCCTTTGCGGTCTTGTTCTTCGTCTCGGTGGGTATGCTTTTTGATCCTACCATCATCATCACCAATCCGCTGCCGGTGCTGGCGACGGTTTTTATTATTGTCGTCGGCAAGTCGATCGCCGCGTTCGGGATCGTGCTGCTGTTCCGCCGGCCGGTGGGCACGGCGCTGACGATTTCGGCGAGCCTGGCGCAGATCGGCGAATTTTCCTTCATTCTCGCCAGCATGGGCGTGAGCCTCGCCATCCTGCCGCAAGAGGGGCAGGACCTGATCCTGGCCGGGGCGCTGATTTCCATCGTGCTCAACCCGATCGTTTTCTTCCTTCTGGAGCGGATGCGGCCAAAACTTGAGACGCGCTATGGGCGGCCAGTGGCCGCGGCTGCAGCGGCGGGCGATGGGCGGGTGGAGCCGGGTGAATTTGCGACGGTGTCGCAGGGGCCGGCGACGAGCGATATTCCGCGTGAGGCGGGGATCGAGCGCGGGGTGCTGGGGGCGGACGATGATCTGACCGAGCCGCTGACGCTGAGCGGGCATGCCGTGCTCGTTGGCTATGGGCAGGTCGGGCGGATCGTTGCCGATGGCCTCAAGGCTTCGGGTCGCGATGTCGTGGTCATCGAGGATTCCGATCATGACGTGGCGGCGGCACGGGCAGCGGGGCTCGAGGTGATTTATGGCAATGCTGCGAGCCAGAGTGTCTTGAAACTCGCCAATCTTGGCGGGGCCAAAAACCTTCTTGTCGCGATCTCAAATGCATTCGAGGCGGGGTCGGTGGTCGAGAGCGGGCGAAAGCTCAATCCCGAGATATCGATCGTGGCGCGCGCCTATTCGGAAGAAGAAGAGACGTTCCTTCGCGGGCTGGGGGCCAGTGTGGTCATTCGCGGCGAGCGCGAAATCGGCAAGGGGATTTTGGCGCTGTTGCAGGCTGGGGAAGACAAGCCGGCCCCAGTGACGCCCGAACCGGACGAGCCGAAACTGCCGCCGACGGAGAATATCGTGGCGCAGGCGGCGGGCATGGCGTTGGCTGTGTCGCCGATTGCCGAAGTGGTCGAGATCGTGCGGCCGGAGGCGACCGAGGTGGAGGTGCTCTATGCGCCGACGGTGATCGAATTGCCGCCGCCCGCTGTGAAGGAACCGGAGGCGCCGGTTGTGCCGCCAGCGGAGGTCGTCGAGATCGACGCGGCGACGGACGAGCCGGCCGAGGTTGCGGGCGGGGACGAAACGCCGTCGATTGGCGAGCCGCCGCCGGCCATCGATGAAGTGGTGGTTGTGGCGCCGGAGACTGCCGAACCTGTTGAGCCTGCGGTTGAAGAGGCAGTGGTTTCGGAGCCAGTGGGGGACGCTGAGCCGCCGACTTTGGTGGCGTCGGACCTGCCGGTGGTGGGACCGGTCGAGCCGGTGATCCCCGTTACGCCGGAAGTGCCTGTTGCGCCGGTCTTGGCCGAGGAGCCGGCCGTCGAAGACGCGCCCAAACCGTCGCAAACTGTTGCAGAGATTGGCGAAAACGGTGACAGTGGGGATGAAAAGCCCGCTGCGACGGATGACGAGCCCGATGCGGACGCGGCCAATACCGAGACGCCGGGCATTCCGGTGGTCAAGCCGGAGCCGAGGGATTAGGCGCGATGATATCGCAAAAGGCCAAATATGCGTTGCGGGCTCTGGTGGCCCTGGCCCGCGCCGGTCGGGGAGAGAGCCGGATGATCGGCGAAATCTCTCGCGACCAGGCGATCCCGAAGAAGTTTCTTGAACAGATCCTGCTTGAGCTTAAGCGCGCTGGGTTTGTCACGAGCCGCCGAGGGCGCATGGGCGGATACGAACTGGTGCGGGCGCCCGAGGAGATCATGTATGGCGAAGTGTTGCGCCTGATAGACGGGCCGATTGCGCCGCTGCCGTGCCTGTCCAAAATCGCCTATCGGAAGTGTGAGGACTGCAAGGACGAGGCGGCTTGCGAGATCCGCCATGTGTTCGAGCGCGTGACGCTGGCGACGCGGGCGGTACTGGACCGGACGAGCTTGGCGGATTCGCTGAATCTGGAGGATTTGCCGGTGGATGAGGTAGCATAGGGCTGGCCTCAAGGTTTGTGATTGCCATCACCCCCTCCCATCCTCCCCCATCAAGGGGGAGGTGCCGATCGAGTGTATGGCACGATCTCACCTAAACCACTGACCCTTTACCTTCCCCTTGATGGGGGAGGCTGGGAGGGGGTGTCTGCGGGATTACCCGAAAACCACCGTCTTCTTGCCATTGAGCATCACCCGGCTTTCGAGGTGCAATTTTACGGCTCGAGCAAGCACGCGGCTTTCGATGTCGCGGCCGGCGGCGATAAGGTCGTCGGGGCTCATGGCGTGGGTGACGCGGGCGGTTTCCTGCTCGATGATCGGGCCTTCGTCGAGATCGGGCGTCACGTAATGGGCGGTTGCGCCGATGATTTTGACACCGCGCTCATGGGCCTGATGGTAGGGCTTGGCGCCCTTAAAACTCGGCAGGAACGAGTGGTGGATATTGATCACCTGGCCATAAAGGCGGGTGGAAAGATTATCCGAGAGCACCTGCATATAGCGCGCGAGGACCACAAGATCGGCGCCGGTCGATTTGACGATCTCAAGCACCTGGGCTTCCTGTTCGGCCTTGGTGTCCTTGGTGACGGGCAGGTAATGATAGGGAATGCCGGCGTCTTCGGCGATCTTTTGTGCATCGACGTGATTGGAAATGATCGCGGCGACTTCGGCATCGAGCCAATTGACGCGGATCTGGTAGAGCAGGTGAAGGAGCGTGTGGTCGAATTTACTGACCAGCACGACGACCTGCTTGCGGCGGCTTTCGTCGCTGAGCGCGGTCTTCATGTCGAAGCGCTCGATGGGTGAGCGGAGCGCCTTTTCGATGCGGTCGCGGCCCATGCCATCGGGCGCGGTAAAGGCGAGGCGCATGAAGAAGCGGCCGGTTTCCTTGTCCCAGAACTGATTGGATTCGGCGATATTGGCGTTGAGCGCCGCGAGTTCGGTCGTGACCGCGGCGACGATGCCCGGGCGGTCATTGCACGAAAGGGTCAGGACGAAATTGGCCGAGGACAAGGCGGGCCTCCGGAGAAAGAGTGAGGCCAGCGGTATCAATGGCCCGTGGCTTTCCGTCAAGCCCTTGCGGGCTCGGGCCGTCTCTGGGGCTAGAAAAAGGAAAAGGGCCGCTCCGCGGAGCGACCCTTCCCTGAGTGACAGGCGCTGAGCCTGAGGAGGGGGATGCTAGTCGAGATCACTCCCAAACTGCACCGACATTCCCAGGACCTCGAGCACCGAATTCTCAAAAGACACTGGATCACCTCCTTAAAGTTGGTTGAACATATGAGGAGCTTGCGCCTCATTTTTCGGCTTGTCTAGTCACAAGATTTTCACGGGGCGGTGACCCACACCTAGCCTCACCCCCCACCTAGCATCCCCCTGGGAGGGGGAGGGATATGGGCGGTGGACTAGGCGCGCGCTTTTTTCGGCTTGGTGCGGAGCTGGATGATTGTCGCGATGAGGACGCCGGTGGCCACGATGCCGATGATGATGGTGGCGAGGGCGTTGACGTCGGGGGAGACGCCGAGTTTGACCTTGGAGAAGATCACCATGGGCAAGGTCGAGGAGCCGGGGCCGGAGACGAAGCTTGCGATCACCAAATCGTCGAGCGAGAGCGTGAAGCCGAGGAGCCAGCCCGAGACCAGGGCCGGGGCGATGATGGGAAGGGTGATGTCGAAGAAAGTGCGAACGGGCGAGGCGCCGAGGTCCATGGCGGCTTCTTCAAGGCTCCGGTCGAAATCCGATAGGCGCGACTGCACGACGACGCAGACATAGGCCATGCAGAAGGTCGAGTGGGCGATGACGATGGTCAGCATGCCGCGGCCACGGGGCCAGCCGATAAAGCTCTCCATGGCGACGAAGAGCAGCAGCAGCGCGAGGCCAGTGATGACATCAGGCATGACGAGCGGAGCCGAGACCATGCCGGAAAAGAGCGTGCGGCCGCGGAAGCGACGGAAGCGAACGAGCGCGACGGCGGCCAGCGTGCCGAGGACGAGGGCGATGCTGGCGCTCAGCGCGGCGATCTGGAGGCTCAGCCAAGCGGCATTGAGCATCTGCGGATCGCGGAACAGCTCGCCATACCACTTGAACGAAAAGCCGGACCAGACGGTGACGAGCCGGTTTTCGTTGAAGGAGAAAATGACGAGCGAAACGATGGGCGCGTAAAGGAAGGTGAACCCTAGGGCCGCTGCGATGGGGAGGAACCAGCCACGACGGAACATGCTACTTCTCCACCACGGCGCTTTGGGCGCGCTGCATCAGCATGATCGGTACGACGACGACGACCAGCATGGCGACCGCCACGGCGGCGGCGCGCGGCCAATTGGCGGCGGTAAAGAACTCGTCCCAAAGGACGCGGCCGATCATCAGGGTTTCCGGCCCGCCGAGGAGCGAGGGGATGACGAATTCGCCAATGGCCGGGATGAAGACCAGCATGGAGCCGGCGATGATCCCCGGCAGCGAGAGCGGCAGGGTAATCGAGAGGAAGGTACGCATGGGGCGGCCGCCAAGATCGGCGGAGGCTTCAAAGAGCGACACGTCGAGTTTTACCAGCGTCGTATAGAGCGGCAGGATCATGAAGGGCAGGTAGGTGTAGACGATGCCGACATAGACGGCGAAATCGGTCTGCATCATCACGAGCGGTTCGATGCCGAAAAGGCCGAGGAGCTGGTTGATGACGCCGTTGCCGCGCATGAAGCCGGTGAGCGCGTAAACGCGGAGGAGGAATGAGGTGAAGAAGGGGAGGATCACCAGCATGAGAAGGATGTTGCGCCAGCGATCGTCGGCACGGGCGATGGCATAGGCCATCGGATAGCCGACCAGCAGCGTGATGACGGTCGAAATCGCCGCGATGCGGATCGAGGAGAGATAGGCCGCAACATAGAGATTGTCGGTGAAGATGCGGATGTAGTTGGAGAGGTGCAGGGTGAGTTGCACCGTGCCGTCCTCGGTCGAGAGGAGGGCAGAATAGGGCGGGCGGCCGAACTGCTTGGTCGCGAGCGAAATGCCGAAGACCACGGCAAGCGGCACGAGGAAGAAGATCAGGAGCCACAGGGCCGGCGCGAAGAGCACCAGCATGCGGCCGGAAATGCCGACCTTGGCGAGGCCACGTTCGACGGCGTTCCAGGGTTTCAGGCGCCGCGGTGGCGGGATGGTGGGGTCGTGGGTGGCGGTCATGGGGCGGCCCCATTGGTGCAAATTGGCTCGGTCCGCTCCCTCTCCCTTGGGGGAGAGGGTTGGGGTGAGGGGGCCTTGATGGCAGCGTGAAAAGGAAAGGGG
>NZ_LMLO01000019.1:300943-314433 GCF_001421945.1 Devosia sp. Leaf64
CTCACCCGGCGCTATGCGCCGACCTCTCCCCCGAAGGGAGAGGTGGCCTTCGGCCATGTGGCACAAAATGGTCATACCGTGAGCACCGAGCCGGAGCTGTCGCCCCAGGTGACGTAGACTTTTTCTTCCCAGGTGATGGCGTCTGGGTTGCCGCGGACGGAGTTGGTTTGGCTGACGCGGATGCGTTTGCCGCTTTCGAGGGCGACTTGGTAGAGCGAGATATCGCCGAGATAGGCGATTTCTTCGACGACGCCGGAGGTGACGTTGGCGTCGTGGAGCGCTTCGGGCTTTTCGCGGCTCAGGGACATTTTTTCGGGGCGGATGGCCCACCAGAGGAGCTGGTCGGGGGCGCAATCGACGCCGTGGCCGACATAGATGTCGCAGCCGAGTTCGGCTGAGCGGATGCGGACATGGCCCGGCTCATCCTCGGTGACGACGCCTTCGACCATATTGGCCGAGCCGATGAAATTGGCGACGAAGCGGGAATTGGGGAATTCGTAGATGTCGGTGGGCTCGCCGATCATGGCGATTTCGCCCTGATTCATGACGCCGATGCGCGTTGCGAGCGTCATCGCCTCTTCCTGGTCGTGGGTGACGACGATGAAGGTAACGCCAAGACTTTCCTGGATTTTCACCAGTTCGAACTGGGTTTCTTCGCGCAGCTTCTTGTCGAGCGCGCCAAGGGGTTCGTCGAGGAGGAGGAGTTTGGGACGCTTGGCAAGTGCGCGGGCGAGGGCGACGCGCTGGCGCTGACCGCCGGATAGCTGATGGGGGCGGCGGCGGCCATAGTCCTGGAGCTTGACGAGGCTCAGGAGCTCGGCGACGCGATCGGCAATCTCGCCTTTGGGCAGATGATCGCGCTTGAGGCCATAGGCAATGTTCTGCTCGACAGACATATGCGGGAAGAGAGCATAGGACTGGAACATCATGTTCACGGGACGATTATAGGGCGCGACATTGGTCATGTCCTGGCCATCGATCTCGATGGTGCCCGAGGTCGGGGTTTCAAAACCCGCCAGCATGCGCAGCAAGGTCGACTTGCCCGAGCCCGAACCGCCGAGGAGGCAGAACAGTTCGGAGCGGTAGATATCGAGCGAGACGTCGTTGACCGCAGAGACGTCGCCGAATTTCTTCGTGACGTTCTTGATGCGCACGAAAGGCTTATGGTTTGCGGTATCGCGCCATGGACGCGTATCGACTGCAAGCTGCTGCGGCTTCTTGGCCATGGCTGACTCTACGAAAAAGAGTGAAGGGGCGACCCGGATGGATCGCCCCAACTTAAAATTACTGGCCCGTTTTGATGCGGGTCCAGGTTCGGGTCAAGACCTCTTCGAATTCAGGCGAATGGGCCTTCATGGTAAAGCCCTTGGCGAGGGTTTCGGCCGAGGGGTAGATCGAGGGATTGGACTTGACGTCTTCGTTCACGAATTCCAGCGAGGCCGGGTTGGGGTTGGCGTAAAACACCGTGTTGGTGATGTCGGCAACGACCTTGGGCTCGAGGATATAATTGATGAACTTCATGGCATTGCCCGGATGGGGCGCATCAGCCGGGATGGCGAGGAAGTCATAAAGGGTCGGCGCGCCTTCCTCGGGGATGAGGTAGGCAATCTCGGTGCCTTCGGCGGCAGCGTCCGCGGCGATGAACATGTCGCCGGAATAGCCCATGGCGAGGCAGATTTCGCCATTGCCCAGATCGTCGATGTATTGCGACGAATGGAAATAGCGGATCGAGGGCTTGATGGAGTTGAGGAGCTCCTCGGCCTTGGCGAGGTCTTCTTCGCTTTCCGAGTTGGGATCGAGGCCGAGATAGTGAAGCGCGGCGCCGATGACTTCGGAGGGGCTATCCATCACGGCAACGCCGCAGGAGGCGAGCTTGCTGACGGTGGCTGGATCAAAAAGAATGTCCCAGCTCGTCGGTGCTGCATCGGTCCCGAGGGCTTCGGCGACCTTGGCCTTGTTGTAACCGAGGCCGATGGTGTTCTGCATATAGGGAATGCCATGGGCATTGTCGGGATCGAGCGCTGCGGCTGCTTCCATGGCGGCGGGATCGAGATTGCCGATATTGGTGAGCTGGGCCTTGTCGAGCGGCAGGATCAGGCCGGCCTTGATCTGGCGTTCAAGGAAATTGCCCGAGGGGACGACGATGTCATAGCCGGAATTGCCGGCGAGAAGCTTGGCATCGACGATCTCGTTATTGTCGTAGACGTCGTAATTGACCTTGATGCCAGTCTGCGCCTCGAAATTGGCGATGGTATCTTCGGCTATATAATCGGACCAATTATAGACGTTGAGGACCGGCTCTTCCTGCGCAAGGGCAGGGCTTGCGGCCAGAAGGGCGCCAAAGGCGAGGGCGAGCGTCTTGTTCATAACCTCAAAGCTCCTGATGGAAATTCGATTAAAGGCATTGGCCCAGGGCAGGGCGGTGTTGCGCCGCAAGCGGCAGGCGTCGCGGGGAAAACCGCGTTCAAGCCCGAGGGCTCATCTTGGAGTGCTCGCGGCGGAAACGGACGGCAAATCGGGATGCGTTAGGAGGGGGCGCCCAAGGGCACCCGGGAGTGTCGCTGCGATCGGCCCATTGAGGGGCGAATATCGAGGCGCAAGGCGCGCGCCATCAACAAATGACCTGGTCAGCGAAGTGCCCTTTCCCGCTCGGATAAGGGGCAAACTAAAGCCATTTTCCTAGGGCGACAAGACGCACCAACAGAAGTTTTTATCCGGCTTGACCGCAAAAAGCGGCAAGCGCAAAAGCTCGTTTCAAACCGGCAGGGACAGCACCTGCCTCAACCTTTTTCAGGGGGCACCGATGACCGGCAAGGCCTATCTCTCGATTTCGGCAGACGTGAAGGCCGCGCTTGCCGCCGGCAAAGCGGTCGTGGCGCTTGAATCCACCATCATCACCCATGGCATGCCCTATCCGCAGAACCTCGCCATGGCCAAGGAAGTGGAAGATGTGGTGCGGTCAACCGGCGCAACGCCGGCGACCATCACCATCATGGATGGGCGGCTTTGTGTTGGCGTTTCGGGCGAAGATCTCGAGCGCCTGGCGCAGGAAGGCCACAAGGCGGCGAAAGCCAGCCGGCGCGACGTGGCGGCACTGCTCGCCAATGGGGTGATGGCAGGCACGACCGTTGCGACAACGATGCAGATCGCGGCGCTGGCCGGGATCAAGGTTTTTGCGACCGGCGGTATCGGTGGCGTCCATCGCGGGGCCGAGGATAGCTTTGATATTTCGGCCGATCTTGAAGAGCTGGGGCGGACGCCGGTGGCGGTGGTTTGCGCGGGCGCCAAGTCGATCCTCGATATCGCCAAGACACTCGAAGTGCTCGAAACCAATGGCGTGCCGGTGCTGGGTTTCGGCACCGAGCATTTTCCGGCGTTCTGGGCGCGGGAGAGCGGCTTTGGTGTCGATCACCGCTTCGACGATGCCGAGGGTGTCGCCAAGATGCTGGCGATCCAGGGGGATCTCGACATGGGCGGCGTTCTAATTGCCAATCCGATCCCAGAGGAAAACGCCTGGGAGGCGAGCGCCATCGAAGGCTTTATTGCTGAGGCGCTGGCGGATGCCGAGGCCCAGGGGATCAAGGGCAAGGCGACGACGCCTTTCCTCCTGCAGCGGATTTTCGAATTGACCGAAGGCAAGTCGCTCGTTTCCAACATTGCGCTCGTCAAGAACAATGCGCGGGTGGCCGGCGAGATCGCCGTGGCGCTGGCCAAGGTGCAGGCCGGCAAAGCGCCCGTTCGCCGCGCATGAGCAAACGCGTTCTCGTCGTCGGCGATGTGATGACCGACGTCATCGTGCAGCCCGAGGGGCCGGTGGTGATCGGCTCGGACCGGCGCGCGGCGATCGAGACGCGGCCAGGCGGGTCGGGCGCCAATCAGGCGGTGTGGCTCGGGGCAGCGGGGGTCGAGGTGGCCTTTGCGGCGCGGGTCGGCATGGTCGACAAGGCCAGCCACGAGGGCCGGTTTCGGCTGCGCGGGGTGACGCCATGCCTTTCGGGCGACGAGAAACTGCATTCGGGCATGCTGGTGACGCTTGTCGATCCGAGCGGAGAGCGCAGTTTTCTCACCGATCGCGGGGCCAATCTCAATCTTTCGGCCGAGGATCTGCCGGATAGTCTGCTCGACAATACCGGGCTGGTGCTCGTTTCGGGGTATAGCTTTTTTGCGCCGGGGCCGCGGGCGGCGGTGCAATCGCTGCTTTCGCGAGCGCGGCGGCGGGGGACGGCAGTCGCCATCGATCCGGCTTCGATCGGGTTTCTGGGTGAAGTTGGGCCGTCCGTGTTTTTAGACTGGGTCGGCAAGGCGGATTGGATCTTTGCCAATGGCGACGAGGCGGCCATGCTGACTGGAACGGAGGACCTGACGCTGCAGATGGAGCGGCTCGGGGCGCAGTTCGAGCGGGTCGTCATCAAGCGCGGGCGGGATGGCGCGGCGCTGGGTGGGGCCGGGGGCATGGTTATGAGCCTGCCGGCGCCGACGGTCGATGTGGTGGATTCGACGGGCGCCGGCGATGCCTTTGCGGCCGGGTTTATCGCCGAACTCATGGCGGGGCGCGATCTCTCGGCATGTCTGGCGCGCGGAATTGAAAACGGGGCCAAAGCTGTGCAATTTGTTGGCGGACAACCTCGTTAGCATTTTGCCGTCTTTTCTCCACTTTGGGTCGCGACACCTGTGGCCCGAGCATGGAGGACTTTTGTAATGCTGAAAAAAATGATCATCGCCAGTCTGTTGGTGGCGGCTGGGGTGCAGCAGGCAGCGGCGGATGGCAAGGTCTATGTCAAGCTGCCCGATCTCTCGTCCTATACCGACCATCGGGCGGAAGAATTTCTGACCGAAGTGGTGCTGGCCAATGTGGTGTCGTCCAATTGCGCGGGGTTTGAGATCACCGATGCCGAGTGGTCACTCCTAACGGATTCGGCCGATATTCTGGCCTATGGCCAGCTCAAGCTCAGCACCGACGACTATGACAGTTATTTCTATAAGCCGGCTTTCGATGCGCTTGATAAGCCTGGGACCTGCGAAGAAAAGGGTCCGGGGGTCGAGCAGGTGTTGAGCGAACTCGTGGCCCAGGGTGGATCGCGCGATCCGCTGCCGGACCAGGAAAAGGCTTATGAAGAATGGCGCGCCTATATGGATGCGCTTGAATCAGGCGCCAGCACCCCGGCGCCGACAAAGACCAAGACCAAGTAGTTGTAACGGCCCGCGAGAAATTTGCGGGCCTTGCCCTTTCGACACAGACGAGCCATGCGCACTACAAATAGGCGCACTGGTTGACGTTAACGGCAATTAGCCTATGTGAACCACTTAACTGAAAGGAACTCGCGATGAAGCGTGCGGTCTATTCCCAATTTGGCACCCCCGAAACCGTTCTCAAGTTTGAAGAGGCGGAGCGACCGCAGCCGGGCGAGGGGCAGGTTCTGGTCAAGATGGTCCTTTCGCCCATCCATAACCACGACCTCATGACCATTGCGGGCCAATATGGCTTCAAGCCGCCGCTGCCGGCCGTGCCGGGCACCGAGGCCGTTGGGATCGTCGAGGCGCTGGGCGCGGGCGTAACCAATTTGAAGGTGGGTCAGCGCGTGGCGGGCGGTGCCGAGCAGACCTGGGCCGAATTCTATACTGCCAATGCCGCGCGGCTCGTGCCAGTGCCCGATAGCGTCAGCGACGAGACTGCGTGCCAGCTCGTGGCCATGCCGCTCTCGACCAAGATGCTGCTCGATACGCTGGACGTGAAAGAAGGCGACTGGATCGCCATCAACGCCGCCAACGGTGCTGTGGGCAAGCTGCTCGCCCAGTATGGCGCGGAAAAGGGCGTCAAGGTTTTGGGGCTCTTGCGTCGCGCTGCGGCAGTCGATGAATTGGCCAAGACCGGCTTTACGACCGTCGTCGCGACCGAAGGCGCCGATTGGCGCGAGAAGGTGCGGGCGATGACCGGTGGCGCACCGATCGTGCGCGGCATTGAATCGCTCGGCGGCGACGGCGCCAATGAACTTTCGAGCATTCTGGCCGATGGTGCCCAGCTGGTCAGCTTCGGCGCGATGACCAATACGCCGCTCAAGATTTCGGCGGGCGAATTGCTCTTCCGCAATATCACGGTTAAGGGTTTTTGGGGCGCCAAGCCGCCAGTGAAGCCTGAGCGGGTTGGCGTGCTGCTCGGCGAACTGATCAAGGACGCAGCCGAGGGCAAATTGGTCCTTGGTATCGAGGCGGCCTATACGATCGATCAGGTGGCCGAGGCCGCCAAGGCGAGCGGTGAACCCGGCCGCAAGGGCAAGATCGCCATCAAGCCCTGAACGCAGAGACCCCGCCCATGAGGCGGGGTTTTTTGGCTTTAGCTAAATGTCTTTAGACCTTTCGCCCCTGGGCTGGATACTATTCTTCTGGAGTGTGCGTTACGGTAAGCTCGGTGGTGGCGAGCAGTCCAAGGAGCTCGCTGATGTCGGACGGCTGCAGGGATACAAAGGGAATAGGTGGATCGGCGCGGAGCTGGACCGTGTAGTCGCCAGTAGGCTTGGGGAAGCTTTCGACGAAGTCGCGGAGGGCGGCTTTGGAGTTGTTGGAGACGCTGTCGCCAGGAAGGCTGTCGATCAAGGTGACCGCGACTTTCTGATAACTCGCGACGAGTGCGCGAGGGTCGCCGTCATCAGGTAGCATGCCAAGAAGTGCAGGGCTGACCAAGCTGGCGAAAAAGCTTGCGTCTTCAACGCTGAATATCAATTGCTCGATCCCGCCGGGCAATGCTTCGAGCTTGTCGAGGTGCTCCTGGGTCAAAGCCACATCCGATGCCATGGCGGCCATGGTAATTGCGCTGCCATCGCGTGTCCGAACGCCCAAATCGGCCAGGTTTAGCGCGCCGGTGTCGCGGTCCCAACGATAGGCAAGATGAAGGTCAAGTGGCTCGGACTGGGTTTCGATGATGTAATCGTTGAGCGCACTGCCAGTCTCGGGCGCAAGAACGAAACCCGTGACGCTGATATCGAGTTCGGTGGGCAGGATGAAACCGCCTACAGCGTTCTTTAAGTCGACATCGCCGGTAAACAGCTCTGGTGATCGGACGATGGCCTCGTCAATCCGGTAGCGGATGTAACTGCCGAAGCTGACGTAAAACTGGGTAATGCTGCAAGCGCCGTCCCCGTCTTGAAAACGCGTCTTTTTTGTCGCCTCGATGAAGCCGAGTGCTTTGGCGAGATCGGCGCAGGGGCCGGAAACCGGAGTTTGAGGCGTCTGCGCCTGCGCGACAGGAGCAAAGAAAGAAATCGCGGCGGCGAGGGCAAGAACAAAACGCATTGGCGCTCCGGTTAACAGTTCGTTGAGTCTATCGCTTGGCAGCGGTCGCCGAAATTATACTGTCTTTCGGAAGTCGCCCAGCAAACTGCGCGAAGTTTGCTGCAGCGAGGTCCTTGATGGCAAGACCGGTTTGGCTCTCGAAGCTAAAAGTCCAGTCGCCGATGAGATCGGGGATGGCGGTGAGGAAGCGGACGAGCGATTCGGCGCTCACTGTGGAGAGCCGGCGCTCGGGCCAGGCGCGAATGATGGTCGACATTGCGATGACGTCGTCCTCGCTCGGCAGGCCCGTGATGGGCTGGAGGCTGAGAAGAAGAAGCGCGCCGAGGCCGCTGTCATGGAGGGAAATGTCGAGACTGTGGATGATGCCGCCCTGGTTTTCGAGCAGCGGCGAGCCGAGATCGGTGTTGTCGAATTGGGAAAAGCGGGCGCTGACGGTGAAGGCCCCGAGGGGGCCGGCATCGAAATGCAGGCGCTCGATATTGGCGGTGAGCGCCTCGGGATCAGTGTCGTAGACGAGGCGGAGGTTGGTCTTGTAGCCGGGTAGGACGCTGAAGCCGTTGAGGGTCAGGTCGGCGGCTTCGAAAACGTCGCCGGTCGGCCAGACCGCGAGCAGATCCGGGCTACGGATGATCATCTCGTCGATGTCGGCGGTGACATGGGTGTCGAGGGCAAACCCGATTTGGGTGAAACGGCAGCCGTCTTCGAGGTCTTCGATTTCGGTCTGCGGCGTCCGCTCGATGTCGCCGCGGGCGGACTTGAGGAGGGCGCGGCAATCTTTCAGCGGCGCAGGCACTTGTTGGGCGTGGATAGGGGCGGATGCGAGAAGGGTGGTCGCGATCAGGCCGGCCAGAAATCGCTGCATATCTTTGCCCCGTCTCGGAAATCCTCTCGGCACATACCGGGAGAAGCGCGGCGAGAATGGGGCAGTTTTTGGTTTTTTGCCCCCGCTATTCGAGCGTCGCTCTCATGGACTTCCAGCCTTAAATCGCTCCACCGGAGCGATTTACCTTCGGACGGCTAGAAGCCCAGCATCTTGTCCTGCGCCTGGCGCAACGCGAAGAGACGCGTCGATGTGTCGGGCTGGCTGTTGGCCGTGGTGAGAAGATCGCCCTTTTTAACCGGTGCCGTGACCACCCCGCCTTCGAGGAGGCCGACGGGGAGGGCGCCCTTGGCGCGGGCGTCGGCTGATGTCATGGCGTAGGAGCGGTAGCAGGTCTCGCCGATCGCATCGAGCGGTTCGCCCGGGAGAAGATCGCGCTTGGCGACGGCGCAGACTTCGGCGACCGGGCGCGGCAGCGGCACCATGTCGGGCTTGCCAGTGAGCATGATCCGCGCGCAGGTCAGCGGCACTTCAAGGCTCGTCAGGTGATAGGGGCGGAAGAACGCATAATAGGGCCCGTGGCCGATATGGAGATCGTCCATGCGCTCGATGATGCGCGGATGCTCGGCCTTGACGATGACGAAGACGCCGGGGGCGACGCCCTTGCCGATGGTGAAATCGACGACGCCCGAGGAATTGAGAATGCCGCCATCGGCCTTGGGGATCAGCACCTTGGCCATGTCGTCGCGATCGGCCTTGGGGCCGTGCATGCCCGGAATATCGGGCATCAGACCCGTGGCATTGGCGATAGCGGTCATTTCGACGGCAGTTTTCGAGCCATCGACGAATTCGACCAGCATGCGCGGGTTCATGTTCCGGCGGATGGCTTCCTCGCGGTAATCGTCGGGGACGGCGTCATGCTTGAGCGGATTGTTCTTGCCTTTGCCGGCGGCGACGATGTCGAGTCCGAGAGCGGAAACGAATTCGATCAGCTCCATGCAGGACGAGGGTTCGTCGCCCGCGCCGACGGAATAGACAACGCCGAGGCGATCGGCCTGTGCCTTGAGATAAGGCCCGATGGTGACGTCGGCTTCGACATTCATCATCACGAGATGCTTGCCATGCTCCATGGCCGTGAGATCGAAATCGGCGGCGACGCCGGGCTTACCGGTCGCGTCGATGACGACGTCGATATTTGGCGTGGTGACAAGGGTTTCCGCCGAGGTGATGGCGATCTTGCCCTGCTCGATTGCGGCGGTTGCGGCGCTTGGCGTATCGACGACCTTGCCATGGCTTTCGTCGCCATAAGCGATGGTCATGGCGGCAAGGGCGGTGTGCGGACGGCGCGTGGCGATCGCCGCCATTTCGACGCCCTTCATCAGGCTCATCTGGGTGACGAGATCGGTGCCCATTTCGCCAGAGCCGATGACGCCGACGCGGATCGGCTTGCCGGCTTCGGCGCGGGCGGCGAGATCACGGGCGAGCCCGGTCAGGGCGATTTTGCTGGTCATGGCGTGGAGCGTCCGGTTGGTCGGGGTCTGGTTACAGGCAGTCGCCTGCCGCATCAAGCGCAGCGTCGCGTCAGGTGTTTCCCTGATTAGCACTTCTTAAACCGTTCCAGTCGATTATGGCGCTGGAGAGAAATCCGGGGGCAAGCCAAGAATGGCACAACAGGAAGCAAGCGCGGTCACCTTGCCAGAGGTCATCGACCTCGATGCATTGGACGCTATTCGCGACAAGCTGATCGATGCCGTTGAAGATGGCCCGGTAACCGTCGTCGCCAGCTCTGTGCAGCGCGTCGCCACCAATGGTCTGCTGATGCTGATCAGCGCAGCCGAGACCGCCCGCCGGAACCACAATGAATTCGCTGTTGAAGCGCCAAGTGCTGCCATGTTGGCCGCCATCGAACGGCTTGGCCTCGGCACACAGTTTTCCGGGATGATGAAGCCATGACCTTGCGCGTACTGACCGTGGATGATTCGAGAACCATCCTCGCCATGCTGCACCACACGCTGAGCAATGCCGGCTTCGAGGTGCTGCAGGCCGAAGACGGCAAGCAGGGGCTCGACGTCTTGATGAGCCACAATGTCGATGTGGTGATCACCGACATCAACATGCCCGTCATGGACGGCATCGAGTTCATCAAGAATGTGCGCGCTTCTGGCCAGTACCAGAGCCTGCCGATCCTGATCCTCACCACCGAAACCAGCCAGGACAAGCGCGATCAGGGCAAGGCCGCGGGCGGCACCGGCTGGATCGTCAAGCCTTTCGACCCCGACAAGCTGATCAGCGTCATCAACCGCGTGGTCCACTAACACACTACCTCCCGAAGGCTGGTACGCCGCCATGAGCGACCTCGACGACTTTAAGGCCACCTATTTCGACGAATGTTCCGAGCTCATGAACGAGCTTGAAGAGCAGTTTGCCGCCATCGAGAGCGGGGAGCGGGATGCGGATCGGCTCAATGCCGTGTTCCGCGCTATTCACTCCATCAAGGGTGGCGCCGGCGCTTTCGGGTTCTCCGGCCTTGTGGGCTTTGCCCATGCCTATGAAACCCTGCTCGATTATGTGCGCGACGGTCGCGTCGAGATGACCGACGATGTGGTTACGCTCTGCATCCGCGCCAATGACATCGTTGCCGATTTCATCAACGCCGCCCAGACCGGCGAAGAACTCGCAGCCGATTATGGCGCCGAGGAAAAGCAGCGCTTCGACGCCATCGCCCGCGGCCAGCGCGGTGACGAGGACGAGTGGAGCGGCGAGATCATCGAGGAATTCGATATCGAATTCACTCCGGTGCGCGTCGAACTCGCCGTCGAATCCGAGCCTGAAGTAGTCGTCGAGGCTGTGGCTGAATCCGAGGCCGATACGTTTGACGCCCCCCCTATGCCGGCCGAGCCGGGTCATTGGGAAGTGCGCTTCACGCCGTTCCGCCAGCTCTATTCACGCGCCAATGATCCGCTGCTGCTGTTCCGCGAGCTCGGTGCGCTCGGCGAGATCAACGTCAAGGCGATCCTTTCTGAAGTGCCGCCGCTGAGCGATTTCGAGCCGTTCGGGGTCTATTGCTCCTGGGAGATCTCGCTGTTTGCGCCGGATCTGACGGAAGCTGCGATCCGCGAAGTCTTTGAATTCGTCGATGGCGATTGCCGCATCGAGGTCGTGCCGCTTGGCCAGGCTGCGGCACCAGCCGCAAAGCCCGCTGCTGCGCCCAAGCCGGTTGCAGCCGCGCCTGTCGCTCCGGCAAAGGCAGAAAACTTGCTGGCGCTGACGGAAGACGAAGTCGTCGACGCGCCGGCGAAGCCCGCTGCTGCCCCGGTTGTCGAAGAAGAAGCCGGTCTCAGCTTTGCCGATCTCGCGAGCGAAATCGTTGCTGCTGCGCCGCCGAAGATTGTTGCGGCGCCGACACCAAAGCCTGCTGCGCCCAAGCCTGCTTCTGCCGAAGGCGGCGAAGAAGGTGGCAATCGCAGCGTTGGCGTGCAGTCCATCCGCGTCGATCTCGATAAGGTCGACCGCGTGGTGAACATGGTCTCCGAACTCGTGATCACCCAATCGATGCTGACCCAGCAGATGGATGAGAACCTGCGCGCCCGCTATACCGAACTGGTGCGCGGCCTCGAAGTTCTGGCCCAGACCACCCGCGGGCTGCAGGACTCGGTCATGGCGATCCGTGCGCAGCCGGTCAAATCGGTCTTTAGCCGCATGCCGCGTCTCGTGCGTGAACTTGCGACCAAGACCGGCAAGAAGATCAAGCTCGAAACGATCGGTGAGAACACCGAAATCGACAAGACCGTCATCGAGCAATTGTCCGATCCGCTGACCCACATGATCCGCAACTCGGCCGACCACGGAATCGAGGATCCGGAAAAGCGCAAGTCGCGCGGCAAGTCCGAAATCGGCACCATCCGTCTTTCGGCCGAACAGGCTGGCGGCAATATTCTGATCATCGTCGAAGACGACGGCAACGGCATCAACCGCGAACGCGTGTTGCAGCTTGCCCGCGACAAGGGTCTCGTTGCGCCAGACATCACTCCGACAGACGAGCAGATCGACCAATTGATCTTTGCCCCGGGTTTCTCGACGGCAGAAGCAGTCAGCGACATTTCCGGCCGCGGCGTCGGCATGGACGTGGTGCTCTCCAACATCAAGAAGATCGGTGGCTCCGTCCACGTCCGCTCCTGGACCGGCAAGGGCTCGCGCGTCACGCTCCGCCTGCCGCTGACGCTGGCCGTGCTCGACGTCATGCTCGTCAAGGTCGGCGAGTCGCCCTACGTCGTGCCGCTCTCCTCGATCGTCGAGACCATGCAGTGTTCGGGCGCAACCTTTGAACGCGTGCCGTCCGGTGGCCAGGTGCTGCAGGTGCGTGGGGAATATGTGCAGGTCATCGATGTGGCCCAGCGCTTCAACATGCACTCGACCAAAGCCGCCGACGAACGCTTCGTCGTCCTCTGCGAAAGCGAGGGCAGCCAGAAGGTGGCGCTTGTGGTCGACGACATCATCGGTCAGCAGCAGGTCGTCATCAAGTCGCTCGAAGAAAACTTCGAGCAGGTCGAAGGCATTGCCGGCGGCACGATCCTTGGCGACGGCAATGTCGCGCTGATCGTCGACGTGCAGGGTCTGCGCACCACCATGATCCATCAGAACGCGGCCTAGTTGGGCCAAGTGACCCGGCCCTGTTGGGCCGAGCCAAACGAGTAAAAAGCGGCCGCGAGCCGCCTTGAGTGAGTAGCCGACCTTTCGAGGCGGCAGAAAGGCCAAGAGAATGGAAGCGCTTAGCCTCCGCGAAGAGAATGGCGACAAGTCGGGCGTCGTCGGCGCCAACACGCTGCAGCTCATCGCCTTTTCAATAGGCGAGCAGACCTATGGGGTGGAAATCACCACGGTGCGCGAAATCCGCGCCTGGAACGGTGCGACCCCGCTGCCGAACACCCGCGAATTTGTGCGCGGCGTGATCAACCTGCGCGGCACCATCGTGCCGATCTTCGACCTCCGCGCCCGCTTCGGCGATGGCCAGACCTCGCCCACCAAGAACCATGTCGTCGTGGTGATGAGCGTGGGCGACAAATGGGTCGGCATCCTCGTCGACGCCGTCAGCGACATTCTCACGGTCAACCGCGAAGAGATCCACAATGTGCCGGAAGGCAACGCGATCGACACCGAACTGCTCAACGGCATCGTCACCCACGAAAGCCGCATGGTCGGCCTGATCGACCTCCACGCCGTGGTCACGGGCGCCAAGCTCGACGGCTAGGTTTTTGGATTTTCGGATTTTGAAGGGGCGCCGCGAGGTGCCCTTTTTGGATTTGGGGGGTATGTCGGAACGGGGTGGTTTCCGGACTGGCAGCTTCCGGTTCTTGCCATTATGAACCGGACATGGCAGCCACTC
>NZ_LMLO01000020.1:0-7068 GCF_001421945.1 Devosia sp. Leaf64
AGGCGTTTCGAATGGCTTTACATTGCTGGCGAGCATTATCGGTCCAATCATTCCCCCTATTGAATACAACTCCTACCGCGCGCGATCGCTGCCATGAATTCGTCAGTCAGCTGAGGGTATTTGGAACAGTGGAGTTCCGCTGCGGCCGGCAGATCCTGATCTACCGCTAGGCTTAAGTTGGGTTTAGTTCTCGAGTCGACTGAAACAATCTTTAGGCCGGCCCCCCAGCTCCTTGCTCTTCGGCTTCGGCACCAGACCCGAGGATCCAAATTCAACGATTTCTCTCGATGAGTCGTCCCTAAAACATCTCGTCGAGGCTCACGGACATCGACACTCAATTCGCCTGGTTAAATAGGCCGCTTCCGGGGATCAAATTTTTTTCGTCACTCCCCTTGAAACCGGTCTTGACCTTCCAAAATCATTTGTCGCCGACGGCCTCATTGGCGTTGGTAAAGTCTGAGAGGCGTTCTCTTGGGCGCCTCTCGTATCCATGTTGCTCAAGGAGAATATGGCTATGAGGACCAATCTCGATTTCGCACCGCTCTATCGTTCGAGCATCGGCTTTGATCGTATGTTCAATCTGCTGGAAAGCGCCAGCCGCGTTCAGTCCATCGACAGCTGGCCGCTTTACGACATCGTCAAGATGGGTGATGACGACTATCAGATCACCATGGCGGTTGCCGGGTTCACCGACGAAGAGCTCACGCTGACTTCTGAGCCTAACCTTCTTGTCGTGGAAGGCCGAAAGGCCGGCGAAGAGGACCGGCAATATCTGTACCGCGGTATCTCAGGCCGCACCTTCCAGCGTCGGTTCGAGCTGGCTGACCACGTCAAAGTCAATGGTGCAAGCCTGGCCAACGGCCTGTTGACCGTCGATCTAAAGCGGGAAATTCCAGAGGCGAAAAAGCCACGACGTATCGAAATCCGAAAGGCCCATTCTGCCTGGTCTGAACCTCGCCAGATCGAGGATGCCCAGCGGGCGGCCTAGGGCACAGCGGCGCCGGAGTGCATTCGGCGCCATCGCAAATCCTAGATAGAAAGGAGATACAAATGCGAACGATTTCGGCTTTAATAGCTGCCACCTTTTGTGCTTTGGCCCTTTCGACATCGGCCATCGCCAAAGAAGGTGACAGAAGCCCTATCCAAAACTCAACTTCGGGCTGGCTTGAATTTCGTGCCGTTGTGGCAGCGGAGGATTTGTGGCCCAAGAAGGTGGGCATTCGTAGAGCCGAGCTGGTTGAGGCTCCAATGGCTCAGCATAAGGATGCGGATGCATCTGTAGCCGCTGTGGATGCCATTGCCCCAGCCATCGGTAGCGGGCTGGATTCCCTCGGCCAATGGAGCGCATTAGCCAACTGGAAGGTAACAGACTTCGACGTCGCGCGGAATTAAGCGATGGCTAACTATTTCTATCCCTCAAAAAAGTATGAGGACGACAGCCTAATTTCACCAGCGAAGGCCTCACCGGAAGTGCTGTGCGATTGGGCCGTCGATATCGACAGAATTTCCCGACTTGCACGCGAAGCCTTTTTGAAAGGGACGCCAGATCCATGGGCTAAAGTCGAAGCGGAGTGCGTCGCCCAGTTGATCGAGGCCGAGTGGATCGCGCTGAACGAAAGACCATGCAACGATCATCGTGTGGAAGCCACAATCCGACATTTAAAAACCCTGAAAACAGAGGCAGTTCTGGCCATAAAGACGCTTGAAAGCGTTGAGCGGTACGGCTCACGGGAAACTGCGGCCACAATCGCCGATCCTCAGCATATCAATAAGCCACCGAATCGCGCGTTGGCCGCCGCATAGCCCGATCACCCCAAAAATGGGAAGATCAGCATTAGCGGAACGGCGGCGTATTGCGATCAAAAAGTGCCACTAAGCTTTAAACTGCCCGTTGAGGCAGTCATAGCATCGGAGAATTGAAATGTTGGATGCTTTCTATCCCTCGGATGAATATGAAACTGAGGTCTTGGATGCCGCGCTCAAGACGTCTCGACCCGTTGACATTCTCAGAGACTCTTCGCTGACGATAGCGCAGAAGCGGGCAATTCTGGCCTCCTGGGCGTCAGACGCCCGTGCGGTGCCCGACGCACCGTCCCTTCGTAAGCTCGACAACGGCACGACGCTGGACATTGACGCGATTTTAGATGCGCTCAAGCAGCTCGACAACGAACCCGTCGCGGCCCGCCCGGTGCAATCGGGGACAGCGCGAGGGCTTCGCCATCGTCGTGCATTGGGCAGGGCAGTGCGGCAGCTAGGCAATTCGTGGCGCCGCGATGATAACGACGATGATCCGCCGCCAGCTCCTGCCGCAGCTGGTATACCTCGCCTTACACCAAGTCTATCCGGCGGGGCTGCTGTCGCTGCGAAATAAGTTTGAGGGGATCTCGGCTAGGCCCTACTAAACCGGCCTCTAACGATTAGTGCGAAGTTTGGCCTCCGGCATGAAGCCGGAGGGCTGTTGATAGCAACGCCAAGGTTAGCCACCCGATATCGACATCCAAGTGGTCTGAGCCGAATGGCAGCTATTAGGAAATCGATAAGAAGGCCTGGACGGCAGAAATGGGGTCGAGTGCCGACGGTCGGCTGCCGGTGCCCTACCCTTCCCTTCTGCTTCGGGTGGCAAGTGGACTGGCTGCTTTCGGGTGTTAGGGTTCCGAAGCGGACGTTAGACGACCATCTCGCAACGGGAATAAAATGAGAGAAAGGACGTTTCGACGAGCCCAAGATCACTGTGCCAATCGTTGGAAGCGAAGTATCCACCGCGTTGCAAATTCGTTACAAGTGAACGAGCCTGCATCTTCGCAAGCATGGTTGTATCGGCGATCGAGGGCACCAATGACGTCTCTTGGAATCGCAGTCCTCGTTGTGGAAGACGAGCCACTTGTCCGGATGGACATAGTCGGCGAGCTTGAAGACCAAGGCTTTCATGTTCTTGAAGCTGGGAATGCGCTGGAAGCCATTGCCATCCTCGCCGACAATCCAGTCGTGAATGTGGTGTTCACCGACGTGGACATGCCCGGCGGCGTCGATGGGTTGGAACTGGCGAGAATCGTTAGGGAGCGCTCCCCTCAGATCCAAGTTGTGGTGACGTCAGGCCATCGCGTCGTCGCCGAAACGGACCTGCCGCCTTCTGTCAAATTCATCCCGAAGCCCTATGTGCCGGACCAGATAATCCGAACGATTTTGCATATAGCCGACCCCAAGTGATTGCGCCTTGCGCGCATTCAGTCCATGGGCAAATTGA
This sequence comes from Devosia sp. Leaf64, assembly GCF_001421945.1. Classification (NCBI taxonomy): domain Bacteria; kingdom Pseudomonadati; phylum Pseudomonadota; class Alphaproteobacteria; order Hyphomicrobiales; family Devosiaceae; genus Devosia; species Devosia sp. Leaf64. The sequence goes on from NZ_LMLO01000020.1 coordinate 3,245, forward strand.
TTTGATGCCCTTTTGGAGGCCACATGCCATTCAGCGATGAGAACCACCCCCTCTGGGAAGTGAAGAACCTAAAGCGCGCGCTACACGCCGCCGGGGTCGCCCTGTGGTCGTGGACCGTCGCGACCGACGCTTTCGCCATGGACGAACAGGGCTTCGAGCTCTGGGGATTGCCGATGGCAAGCAAGGTAACCTTCGAGGACCTCTCCTCGCGCATCCACCCGGCCGACCGTGACCGAGTACGGTCCGCCTTTACGGCAACCCGCGCTATTGTTGGCGCCTACGAAATCGACTTTCGCATCCTTCTGGGCGACGAAATTCGGTGGGTATCAGCGCGCGGCCTGGGCAATGACGAGGGCCTGCACCGCGGTCAAATGTCTGGCGTCTTCCTTGACGTGACCGGCCGGAAACAGGCCGAGGAAGGTCATGAACTCCTAGCCGGCGAGATGAGCCACCGGGTGAAAAACCTGCTCGCCATCGCTGCGGGACTAACCAACTTGACCTCGCGTTCTACGGCCACCGTCGAGGAAATGGCAAAGGAATTGACGAACCGCCTGACCGCGCTGGGAAGAGCCCACGACTTGGTTAGGCCACTACCAGGGCACCAAGGCACAGCGGCGCTTCTCGGAGACCTGATATCGGTGCTGCTGGCACCATACGACGACACTGGTGCCTTCAGTGGGCGCATTCGCGTCGCAGTGCCTCGTATGGGCGTCGGTGAGCAGGCGGCAACCACATTGGCTCTGGTAATCCACGAACTAGCGACGAACTCTCTCAAGTACGGCGCCCTGTCAGTAGATAGCGGCCTGCTGGACATCTCCGGCACAAACTCCGAAACAGAGGTGAGGATGACTTGGACCGAGCGTGGAGGCCCGGCCGTCCAGCACCCTGGAGCGGATACAGGCTACGGCAGCAAGCTGCTAAACCGAAGCGTCACGGGCCAGCTCGGCGGCGAGATCAAGACCGACTGGTCCGATGAAGGCGTCGTGGTATTGATCAAGATGGACGCACAAAAGCTGGCCCAATAATAGCTGTCTTGCTATTTTGCAGGCTGTTTCTTGTTCGGATCCGGCGGCGTCTTGCCTACTTCCGGCACGAGCGTGGCATCGGCATCGCTGCCGGGCTCCACGTCTTTCAAGTCAGGACTCGATTTCGGGTCTTCGTTCTTCTTATCGTCAGCCACTGCCATCTCCCTAATCGAACAGTTTTAATTCGCCGGCAGCGCCGTTCGCTTCATCCATCGAGGCATCAAGCGTCGCTTTGAGGATCCGAAGCTCAGCCTTAAGACGCGGCGACAGGTCCAAGCCCTGCCACTCGCTTAGCTTCTGCTGCCATTCGGCGACTTCGACGATCAGCTTGCGCGACCGATCGAGCGTCTCCAGGTTCGAGTGCACGGCGGCTCGTTCCGCGTTCTCTGCGAGTTCGACCAGCTCGGCGGTGCTGACCACCCAAGTAGGCAGAGCAGTACGGACGGTCTCAATCTCGGAGATGACTTGAGCATCTGCCAGGTATTTGCGCATGTTTGGATTTCCTGCCAGGCGTTTCACGGCTCGTGCGCGCGTGGCATAGACCAACCCCCAGAAGTCGTGAGGGTTGCGGGGAGTTGCAAAAAGAACCGATCGAGGATTCTACGCCCGCTTTTGCGCGATGCAGTCTGCGTTGTCAGAGCTGGAACAAGGCGGACAGTTAAAGTCAGCCTGAAACCACGGATGGCCGCTTTTCGGCATATCAAAGGAGCGGCTCAAATGTCCGAGTTGGGGTCGGTAGTCCCCTGCCCTCACGAAGGTCTTTGACGAGAACCGCTGCCTTGGACGCCATCTAACCGTTGCTCTTGCGGCCACTTCGGCCAAAGGAGAAACGTAATTGGTATCTCACAATATGATCCTGCTGCTGCAGGAAGGCCAGCGTGGAACGCCGGCAGGCAGGTTGGCGCTAAACGCGCTTTGAAGATCAAACAGATTTGGTCGATCCGCTTCTTTCTTGATCGTGAAGGTCGGATGAGAGATCGAGCTCTCTTCGACCTGGCGTTGGACAGCAAGCTCCGGGGCTGCGACTTGGTCAAAATCAAAATCGGCACGCTTGTGGCGGGACCCGCCATCCGCTCGCGATCGATGGTCATCCAGCAGAAAACGGGAAGACCAGTTCAGTTCGAAATCACCGCCGATACGAGAGCCAGCCTGCTCGCCTGGCTCGAACGGCGAGGCGGCAGCATTGACGACTTCGCATTTCCAAGCCGGGTCAATGCTGCCGGTCACTTGAGCACCCGACAATATGCCCGCCTCGTCGATGAATGGGTCACCGCGATCGGCTTGCCACCTGACGAATATGGAACGCATTCTTTGCGCCGAACGAAGGCGTCGATCATCTACAAGGCTACTGGCAACCTCAGAGCGATCCAGATTTTGCTGGGGCACAGCAAGATCGAGAACACCGTAAGGTATCTTGGTGTCGATATTGACGACGCCCTCTCGCTATCTGAAGCGACCGAGAATTGACGGTAGAGCTTCGCCAACACGCTTAATCGGTCGGCGAAGCTCGATGCATGATGGTATCGAATGGAAACCTGGAGGGTTCCTTCTCCAGCGATCTCGGGGTGGATAGCGGACTGGCCGCTTTCTAGCCTGATGGACCGAAACCTGCCTGTATCATCCGGGACTCACTAGGAAGGCGGCTGAAGCCGCAAGGCCGTAGCGCTCGCCAGCCATTTGTATTCGGCGGAAGGTTCGCCGTCGCGACCGTTCAATACGCCGACGCACTGCCAAAATCGATCGATAATGTCACCCTCTACCCACATGTCACGGATCGCATCCCTGAACGCCGCGTCATCGGACAACCCGCGGTTCCAGGCCATGAAGGCAATGTATTCGTCTGCAAGTTGTTGGCCATCTGAGGAAGCAGGCGACAAACCTTGCCGTAGCGCGGCCCGAGCCTTTTCCATGATTTGTTTGTCTCGGGCACGCCAAATTTCAGGCTCGTCGCGCACCCTAAGAAATTTGGCAGTGCGCCCTGTGTCAACGGCTTGAGCACGAAGCAGCATCTGAAGCCGTTCGTTTGCCAGCAAGTCGTTAAGTTCTAGCCAGGCATCAACCTGCTCTGTCGAAGGATCATCCGGCAGTGACGGCGCAGCAATGAGATCGACCATTGTCGACCGCCAACGTGGATCGTAGCTTACCCCATCTGTCGTCATATCAAGAAAGGCTGTGGCGGTCGCATGCCGTTGGGATTGGGAATGGCCTATCATTTGACTGATCCTCCGAAGGTCTTCGAGCGTGGGATTGCCGGTTGAAAGCGCCAGGCGCAGTGTTGCGGCAAGAGCCTTCTGCCTGCGAATGCTTGCCTCAACATCCGACAAGCGCACTGCCAAAAGGTCTTTCAGGGTGACGTCCTGCTTCAGCATGGAGCGAATAGAATCAAGGCCCGCGCCTGCCTCGCGCAAGGACCTGATCAGATCGAGAACCACCAGGTCGCGGTCGTCAAAAACGCGATACCCAGCTTGGGTCCGTCCTGGAGAGAGAAGTCCGGCATCTGCGTAAAAGCGGATTCTGCGTGTGGAGATTCCGCTGCGTCGGGCAAGTTCACCGATGGTGTAGGTTTTCTGGCTCATGATCATGGCTTACCGCTTCCACCAACTGGCAAGTCAACCATTGGAGAAAGCGAATGACTGCTTTTCTGAAACCTGACGATGCTGGCAAATGGCGACTATGCGGTCGGTCATCGCCGACAGGAGACGCGCGCAATGGGGTCGACACCTGCCAGACCCAAACCGCGCCCCATTCCGGTCGTTCAGGCCACACTGTCGATAACCCAAAAGCCGCCGTTGGCAGCCG
>NZ_LMLO01000020.1:7091-7286 GCF_001421945.1 Devosia sp. Leaf64
ACCATGCAACGGCATAGGCGGGGTGGGTTGCGGCTGGTTTACCTTTTAGCGTCTAATTGCGGAAAGCGGACATCCTGCGTGGGCGTTAGTCGAGAGCCCGACCACAAAGCCGATAATCCATTATGTGAACAGCTGAGGGAATGAGGAATTTGTGTCGACACTAGCCGTTGTCTTGTTCGGTCTGGCGATCTGCTA
>NZ_LMLO01000020.1:7500-7658 GCF_001421945.1 Devosia sp. Leaf64
TTTTCCCTATTACGTGAACCCGCTCAATCGGATTCTAGGTGTCAACATCGGGTTCGAGGGGCCGTCCACTAACATCTTGTGGAACTGGATGGCTATAGGCGCACTTTTGGCATTCGTACTGCTGGTGGAGCGCAAGTCTGTTGCGTCCATCCTGATCA
>NZ_LMLO01000020.1:7779-19113 GCF_001421945.1 Devosia sp. Leaf64
GTCTTAAGGCTTCATAACGTCTGGTTTGGGTAGTTCGCATTAAGGCTATGACTTAGATGGGGTCGGGAGCTGCTAGTCGGAAACGCGCCCCATTCCAGCCCTTCAAGCCCCATTATTGATTTCCCGAAAGCTGACGGACTGCTTAGGTCTGGGGTGTAACTTTCTATGCCTGCGCCACTCGCAAACTTGGGCTGCTCACATTGGTAAATCATCCGCACTCGACCTCCATCCCTAAGGACATCGAACTGGGATCAAGCCGAACAAGCGTGACGGCCTGAGCACCAGACCGCCACGCCTAGGGATAGGAATGATCAGAATTCTGACCAGTCATCCTTGAGAGCAACGTTGCCTTGGGTGAGGTAAGAAGACGCTGCCGCCTTACCCTTCGGCATGACGCGAGCCGGCCGGCTCTGAGGCGCCGACATGCGATGCGAAATGGCTTCGATGGTAAAAACATCGACAATCCGGTCGAGTTCACTCGCCTGGTTCTCGGTCTGCTCGATAGCCGCATTCACCTGTTCAACGAGAGCCGCATTGTGCTGGGTCATCTCATCCATCTGACGAACAGCGGTGTTGACCTCGGCAATGGCTGAGGCCTGTTCTCCACTTGCGCGGGCGATATCATCAAGTAGGGCAGTGTTCGCGCGAAGTCCTTCCATCATAGCCTCGAGCTTATGCGATGCATCAGCAACGAGCCTTGAGCCAGTTCCAACTTCCTGCGCACTTTGCTCTATAAGAACCTTTACCTCGGAAGACGCTTGAGCGGCTGACTGAGCAAGCCGCCGCACCTCGACAGCGACAACGGCGAAACCCTTCCCTGCTTCGCCAGCGCGAGCAGCTTCGACGGAAGCATTGAGCGCAAGCAGGTTTGTCTGGAACGCAATGTCGTCGATCATGCCGATGATGTTCGAGATTTTTGAAGACGATTGCGTGATGCGTTCCATTGCGGAGTTAGCCTTGTCCATAACGACCCCGCCTTCTTCCGCCGACTGCGACACTGCAGTCGCTTTCTGGCTGGCGTCGGATGCTTTTCTAGCATTCTCGGTCACGGTCTGGGAAAGCTGCTCCATCGAAGCCGAAGTCTCTTCGATCGTCGCAGCCTGGCGCGTCGTGCGCTCCGAAAGGTCATTCGCGCCGGCAAGGATTTCGCTCGTTGCCGATTTCAAAGTGCCTGACGTGCCGCGGAGTTGACCGACAATGTCGGTCAAGCGATCAGCCACTTGATTGACGTCCGCTTTGAGTTTGGCGAAAGCGCCACGGTGTTGGCCGCTCATACGGGTCGTCAAATCGGTGTTAGCGAGTGCGCTGAGCACCATAGCCGTTTCGCTTAGTCCATTGTCGACACTCTCGAGGAGATCATTCACCGAGTTCGCCAAAGAGTTCAGCTCGGCGTCAGGGAAAGTAGCGGGAACACGCTTTTTGAAGTCGCCTTCAATCGCAGAATCGACGACATCGCCGAATGCCTGTTGCAACTCCATCATCATGTCCTGACGAGCTTCCTGGTCGCGAATAATGCGAGCAGCCTCGGCTTCGGTCATCTGGGAAACCTTGAGGCCGTTTTCCCGGAAAACTTCTACGGCTCGGGCCATAGCACCGATTTCGTCGCGGCGCTGAGTGCCTTCGATCTGGGTATCAAACGCACCTTCAGCGATCTGCGCCATATGGCTATTCAGCTTTGCCATCGGCCGGGCGATCGAGCGCGCAACCACAATGCCCGCTGCAAGGATCGCCAAAATTATGCACGCGGTGATGATTGCGCCACCAAGAACCGACTGCCAGAAAATGGCGTCGACCTGGGTGAAAAGGATGCCTGAAGCAATGCTCCAACCCCAAGGTGCGAAGCCCTGGGCGTAAGCAACCTTATCGGCAAGCCCGCCCTCAGGCTTTGTGAAAAGGTACTCTTTGAAAGCTGAGCCATTGGCTTTGACCGCCTCGACCATTTCCTTGATGTAGAGCGTACCGCGACCATCTTTTTCGACAGCTCGATCCGATCCCTGCTTCTCCGGCTTTGTCGGATGCATCAGCATGACGAGGTCGTATGTATCGACGAAGAAATATTCGTTGCCCTGATACCGCATGGCACGCAACGTCTCGAGTGCCATGGATTTAGCCTGATCTTCCGTAAATTCCCCCGCTTGCGCGCGGTCATAGAAACTCTGCACCGTGCTCACGGCGGTCTGCACAACACTTTGCAGCTCGGTTCGCTTGAAATCTTGTAGCGATGACCGCTGGCTGTAGAGTTGGTAGGACATCACTCCCAGAAGGCCAACAGCGAAGATAGCCAGTAGACCATACAAGCGACGTGAAAGGCTGGCGGTGAAAAAGCTTGGCATTTGAAATCCCCGGATCGCAATCCGAGCGTCGACGCAGGGCGCATCGGTAGTCATCGGTCGCACCACCTAAAATGCGTGCTTGTGCTTAAGCCGATGTGAATAAGCTCAGTAACCTAAGTCAATGACTGATCTGGATTTCAGCAAGCAAGTTGGTCGTCACCATTATGAGGCATCGCGGACCAAACGACGGATAACAGTATTTGTGGGCCGCACATACGCAGCTTACCAACTTTGGGGGATGTGGATAACTAACCAACAGGCGATCGCATACTGATCCTCCAACGTGGCCCTTTCCAGTTTCGTCGGAACGCCCCTGAGCGCCTTGCGTGTTTGGATCCTGGCTTCAACGGGCGATAATCACAAAGACCGGCTGCTTTTGAGGAAACGTTAGGGGAGCGCAAATGTCCCCAATGGGGTCGAGGCCATGTGAGAACTCGGCGCACATGATTGCTCAGGGTGTTTGCTGCGACGCGCTTCAGCTCCGTTCTTCCCGCTATCGCCTTAAGGGTGTAGGCAACGCCGGCAACGGCGATGGCGCGCTTGATGTTGCAGTCGAGCATTGCCAGGCTGGCTTCTGCGGCAACGCTCTGGAGCCCCCGCGTTCGGAACTGGGGGCGCCCATCTAGCCCTTGATGGTTCCGACGGCGACCTGCTCGGCCGTACAGCGACGGACTGCCATCGCTTCTGGCATCACTTCGAACCGGCGCTCCATCTCATCGAGCACCGCCTCATGCTCCCGTCGTCGGATGCGCTTCTCCTTGCCAGCCGTACACAAGGGCGGGATGGGCATGCGCTGCAGGCCATCTGATTGAAGCAAACGCTGATAAGCCTGCCGCCCGCGACACGGGCAAAGCGCTTATGCAGCTGTTGGCCGGCAGGGCACCGGTAGGTGTCTGTCTCTGGCTGATAATCGAACGCGGCCTTGCCCCAGAAGCCTCGCGCTTGAGCCGGTGACGTATTGAGCTTGGCACCATGGGGATGATGCCGGCTTCGCGCGGGAGCGGATCTGCTCGCCCTCTTAGTAGCCACGCTCGGGAAGGGCAATCATCTCGGGGGCGTCGATCTCGGCCCGTGCCGCCGGCAGAAAGCTCGCCTGATGACGGTCGGCAGCCTAGACAAAACGTCCCATCTCGCACCCCCGAAGCATTATCAAATCATAGCATTGTCAGGAGGTTTCACACAGCCTCGGGTCGAGACCAGACGGTCGGTTGAGCGCCCCATTCCAGCTGTTTAGGCCGCGTTTGGATTTCCCGAAAGCTGCCGGTCGGCTTAGGTCGCCGCCACATCAAAAACGGGGTGGTTTGCGGACCGGCAGCTTTTGGACGACCAGGCAACAGAAGCCGACTCTTTTGTAGGAGCTAGGGGCCAATTATTCTGACTGAATTTCGGGTGACACAATTATCACTATCTAGAACTTGTCAGAATCAAGCAAACGATTGCAGTGCACCTGCGCCTTAGCGAAGAGTGCAAGTCACTTGGTGTTGCTGCGAGGACCCTGGACATTTAGCTCGCTTGAAGTTGCGATCAAAGCGATCAGGTCCACACGAGTTCAAGCTAACTCCGTCCGGACTGAGCTTTCTCAAAAAGCAAACCCGTGACATCTCGCTTTCGAACCAACGCCGCACAGTCTGCATCATCCGGTTCGAACGGTCCTCGCGCCACGCCAGAAACCAGTGACCATTGCGCGCTACCATGCCGAGCGGCGCGATCAGCCGGTTCTGCTCCAATGCATCCCAAATGGCAGGGCCGGGGCCAATAGCCACCCCCTGCCCCGCCTCTGCCGCTTGCACGCTGAACGATAGGCTGTCGTACCAGACACTTTCCTTTTGCGGCAGCGACACGCCTGCCTCCCGCGCCCAGTTGGTCCACATATCGGGCGGCCAACGGATGTCGAGCCGAGGCATTTGCCACAACTCATCCGCCCCAGCGGCATTATCGCGCGTAATCATCGGGCTGATCACCGGCCCAAAAGTTTCGGGCGCGACGGGGCTGACAACCATGCCGGGGATGTCGAGCAGTTTGCCAACGCCCACATAAATATCGATCGACCGATCCGCAGGATTGATCTCTCGCGTCCAGGTGGTGATCCGCACCGACACGCCGCCCAATGCTTTTTCAAGGCTCTGCAGGCGCGGCACCAACCAGCGCAAAAGGAACGTATCGGGTGCAGTCAGCATGATAGTCGATTGATCATGGAGAGCCTTTAGATGCTCGGTCCCCCGATTGATCGAGGCCAATGCCTCGGTCAGTGTTGCTGCAAAGGTTACGGCGGCGGACGTCAGTTTGAGCGAGCGATTACCGCGCTCAAACAGCGGCACGCCCATTTCGTCTTCAAGATTCTTGATATGCCGGCTGACGGCACCATCCGATACCCGCAATTCTTCGGCCGCACGCTTGATGCTGCCGAGCCGGGCAGCGACCTCGAAGGCTCTCATGGCGTTGAGCAGATGCAGCACGATTTGCCTCAGGAAAAGTCAACTGAAAGCCAAAATAGTCTGCTGTCGCGCTCCTGTCATCTGTCCTAGCGTCAGCTCAATATTTCGAGGCGCCATCGGGCTGAGGTCACCCCTTAGGGCCTTAGCCGCGACACCTCAGCAAAGCTGAGCTATTGGAAGAGTTTGCCGTTTTGAGTGACATTCATCGTATCATTATCGACTGCGACCCTGGCCACGACGACATGGCGGCGATCCTCCTTGCAGCCTCGCACCCGACGATCAAGCTCGAGGCGATTACAACCGTGTGCGGCAATGCTCCGCTGAGCCACACGACCAATAACGCGCTGCGCATCGTCGACGCCTTTGACCTCAACGTACCGGTATATGCCGGTGCGGAACTGCCCCTACTGCACCGCTATGCCTTCCCTGCCGAGTTCCATGGCCCAAGCGGCCTGGACAGCGCAGGTGAGGAACTGCCACCGGCAGAGAGCAAGGCGCAATCCCAACACGCCGTCGATGCCATTATCAAACGCGTCGAAGCCTCGCCCGGCGAAATAACCCTTGTCGTCATCGGGCCGATGACCAATCTCGCGCTGGCCCTGGCGCTGCGTCCGAGCCTTGCGCAAACGCTCAAGCAAGTGGTTTTCATGGGCGGTTCGGCAACCGAAGGCAATGTCACCCCGGCAGCGGAGTTTAACATCTGGGCTGATGCGGAAGCCGCGCGGATCGTCTTCCGATCGGGAGTCAAACTCGTCATGTTCGGCCTCAACGCGACGCATCAGACGCTCATGCGGCGGGAAGACGTCGCCAAAATTCGAGCCACTCAACCGGGCAGCAATCCGGTTGCCGATATCATGGATTTCTATTGCGGCACCTATTACAGCTTCGCCGGTGCAGACAAGCCGGGCGCCCCCATGCATGACCCCTGCGCCATTGCTTACCTGATCGAGCCCTCGATCTTCGAACTCTCCGAACGCCCCGGCGAAGTTCTCGTCAGCGCCGACGAGGCCTACGGCCAAACCCTGATCGACATGCGCCCGCAAGATCCGGCGCACGACAAGCGCATCAAGAACGTCGCCGTAGCCATGAAGGCAGATCCAATTCGCTTTGCCGCGCTGGTCACCGAAGCCCTAAGCTGGGCGGCCGGCCGATTTTCCTCAACCAGATAAAGGGTGCCTCAGATGAAGACCAAGACCTTCGCCATCGCTGCCGGCCTTGCTGCCAGCCTTCTCGCCGGCACCGCGCTGGCGCAGGACAAGACGCTCACTATGGTCGTCATTGAGGGCGGCGATACCACGGCCATGCAAGCGGTCGTCGACGCCTATAAAACCGATCATCCTGGCGTTACAATCAATCTCCAGTCCTATCCCTTTGCCCAGTTCTTCCAGGTCGCCGATTTGCGCTTGCGCTCGGCCGACGCCGGTATCGATCTGGTCTATGTCGATGCCCCGCTGCTCGCAAGCTACGCCGCGCGCGGCTTCCTCTCGCCGATCGACCCAGCCATAAGCACCGATGAACTCGTGCCTGCCGCAGTGCAGGCCGGACAATATGACGGCAAGCAATATGCCCTGCCGATCAACAATTCGGCCCAGGTCCTCTATTTCAACAAGGGACTTTTCGAAGCCGCCGGCATCACTCCGCCCGCCGGCCTGACGAAGGGCGAGAACGCCACTCAAGCAGAAGTCGACACCCTTGCGTCAAGCGAACGCTGGACCTGGGAACAGGTGGCTGACGCCGCCCAAAAGCTCACCGTCAAGGACAATGGCCGCACCACGACCTACGGCTTCACGGTCGAGCAGTTCGGCGAACTCTACCAGCTCCAGCCTTTCGGCGAGTCCCTCGGCAGCCCGGTGATCGGCGAAGACGGCTATACCGCCAAGGGCTATCTCGATAGCGAAGCCTGGACCAAGGCTGCAACCTTCTGGAGCGACCTCTACAACAACTGGGCGGTTAGTCCGAAGAGCTTGGGATACGGCGAAGCAGCGTCCCTTTTTGGCAATGGCCAACTCGCCATGTTTGCCGGCGGCACCTGGAACCTGCCGATTCTTTCGGCCACCGACATCGACTTCGGTGTCGCCCCCTACCCCTATTTCGAAGGCGGCTCTGTCGTCACTCCAACGGGCTCGTGGTATGTCGGTGTCAATGCCGCTTCTGCCAACCAGGCCGAAGCCATGGATTTCGCGAGCTATCTGACCACCAGCGACGCAGGCACCAAGGCATGGTTCGACAGCCTCCAGCAGCTGCCGACCTATAAGCCGTTGCTCGACACGATCAGCACCTCGGCCGACTATGACGCCTTCCCGCAAAACGTCTTCCGCCTCGGCGTCTATGACTCGCTTAATACGGCGGTGGCCCGCCCGGTTACAGCCGCCTATGGCCAGTTGCAGGATGCGTTCCGCACCGCCTTTGTCGATATCGCCAACGGCGTACCGGTTGCCGATGCGCTGACCAGCGCCGTACAAAAGTTCGAGTCCGCTGCGTCCCGCGTGGCGCAGTGAAGTCAAAGGGCGCCCGTTCTCCCGCGGGCGCCTCAGGGAAAACGACAATGTCCAGATCGCGCACGCCGGTCATGCTGATAGCCGCTCTTCTCGCCCCCGCGATCTTCGGACTTGTCGTTTTCCGCCTTTACCCCGTCGCGCTCGCTTTAAGCGATAGCTTCTTCAATATGGTCCGCGGCCAGCAGGTCTTTGTCGGCGTCGACAATTACCTCTCCCTCCTGTCCGATCAGACATTCTGGAAATCCATGCAGGTGACCTTCTGGTTCAACCTGCTGATCAACCCGATCCAGATCGCCTTGGCGTTGGGTCTCGCCCTGCTCTACGTGCAGAATTTTAAAGGCGTGACGCTTTACCGCGTGCTCTTTCTAATTCCCATCGGTGTTTCGCTGCCGACGGCTGTGATCATCTGGCGCATCATGCTGACCCAAGATGGGCTGGTGAATGGCCTCATCGGCATTGCAGGCATCTCCGCCCAGCCCTGGTTGACCTCGGAAAGTCTCGCGCTTTATTCCATCATCGCCATCGCGACCTGGAAGGGCATTTCATACTGGATGATTTTCATTATCGGCGGGCTGCAAACCATCTCGCCCGAGATTTATGATGCTGCCCGCATCGATGGCGTCAAACCCTGGCAGCGCCTGATTTTCATCACCATTCCGCTCCTCCGGCCCACCCTGCTCTTTGTGCTAGTGGCTGACGTGACGATCAATTTCCTCCTCTTCGCGCCGATCTTCATGCTGACCCAGGGCGGTCCTGCCGACAGCACCAATGTACTGATGTATGAGGCCTATAAGTCGGGCTTCATCTTCGGCGATATGGGCCGCGCCATGGCCATCATCGTCGTAGTGGTTGCCATCCTCCTCGTCATCGTCGCCGCTCAGTTCAGGCTTCTCTCCGGCGGGGAGGCACGCACATGAGTGCACGCAGGGTAAGACCGGGCAAAGTGCTGAGTTTTGGGCTCAAGCACCTCGCCTATCTCCTCATCGCGTTCATTTTCGTGCTGCCGCTCTGGTGGGCGATTGTCTCCTCGCTCCGCCCCAATGGCGCAATTTTTGCCGATATTTTTCCGTTTACGCCCAAGGCGCTTTTGCCGGTGCCCTTTACCACCGAGGCCTATACCGGGATCTTCGAGCGTGGCTTCGGCCTCATTATCGCCAACACCTTGTTGGTTGCATTCATCACCATGATCGCGGGCCTCATCGTCAATGGCGCCGCCGGCTTTGCCTTCGCTATGTTCGATTTCAAGGGCAAGAAGGTTATCCTCTCAGCCATCATCATCAGCTTCATGCTGCCTTTTGAAGCCATCGCGCTGCCGCTCTATACGGTAACGCAGCAACTAGGCTGGCTCGACAATATCGCGGCACTGATCGTGCCCAGCATCGCCAATGGCCTCGCGGTTTTCCTCTTTTACCAATTCTTCAGCCAGGTGCCGAAGGACTATGCCGAAGCCGCGCGCCTCGATGGTGTCAGCTGGATCGACATTCTCCTCCGCATTTACGTGCCGCTGTCCCTCCCCACCTGCATCAGTGCCGCCTTGCTGCTGTTCATTTTTCAGTGGGAAGCCTTTCTCTGGCCTCTTCTCGCCATGCCCAGCCAGCAGTTCAAGGTTATCCAGGTCGGCATGGCCGCCTTCCAGCAGCAATATCAAACCATCTGGAACCAGCTCTTTGCGGTTTCCGTAATCACCGCCCTGATCCCCATCGCCCTGCTCCTGCCGCTGCAACGCTATTATGTGCAGGGTCTTGCCGGCGCCGGTATCAAGGGCTGAAGGAGTTTTCCGTGGCGAGCCTCACGCTTTCAAACGTCCGCAAATCCTTCGGCGATGTCGACATCATTCATGGCGTCGATCTCGCCATCGAAAACGGTGAATTTGTCGTCTTCGTGGGACCATCCGGCTGCGGCAAGTCAACACTGCTGCGCATGATTGCAGGCCTCGAAACCGTCAGCTCCGGCGCCATTACGTTCGGCGAGCGCGATGTTACCGATCTTGACCCGTCCGAGCGTCGCGTCGCCATGGTCTTCCAGTCTTACGCGCTCTATCCCCACATGAGCGTGCGCGATAATATCGGCTTTGGCCTCCGCATGAATGGCCTTCCCCGCGCTGAGGTCGATCGCAAGGTTGCCGAAGCTGCCGCGGCCCTGCACCTGACCGATCTCCTCGATCGCAGGCCCAAGCAGCTTTCCGGCGGCCAGCGCCAGCGCGTCGCCATCGGCCGCGCCATCGTCCGGCAGCCGGAAGTCTTCCTCTTCGACGAGCCCCTCAGCAATCTCGATGCCGAACTGCGCGTCCAGATGCGGCTCGAAATCGCCCGGCTGCACGCCGACCTTGCCGCGACGATGATTTATGTAACCCATGACCAGATCGAAGCCATGACTCTGGCAGATAAGATTGTTGTGCTGCGCTCAGGCCGCGTCGAACAGGCAGGCTCTCCGCTCAGCCTTTATGATGCCCCTGCCAATCTCTTCGTCGCTGGCTTCATCGGCTCGCCCCGCATGAATTTCTTCCGGGCCGAGCGCAGTGCAGATGGCAAGATCCGCTTGCCCGACCATGGCAATGCCGCCGTGCCCATCACCCTCGCCACCGTCCCGCAACCAGACCAGGACCTTTTGCTCGGCGTGCGACCAGAGCATTTTGGCCCCGACCTGCCCGTGCGCCTCGACGTTACCGTCGATCTCGTCGAGCATCTGGGCGGAGCGTCCTATGCCTATATCGGCTCGGGGAGCACCCACCCGCTCACCATTGAAATGCGCGACGCACGCAATGTCGGCCGCGGCACCACGCTCGAAACAGGATTCGATCCCGCTCGCGCCTTTCTCTTCGACGCGAAAACCGGAGAGCGCGTGCGATGAATGACATTCAACCGAACACGGTAGCCGACCTTCCAAAGGTCGAGCTCCACCTCCACCTCGACTGCTCGATGAGCTTTCAATCCGTGAGCGCTCTCGTGCCCGACATGACGCCCGAGCGTTATCGGGCCGAATTCCTCGCGCCCAAAAAATGCGTCAATCTCGTCGATTATTTCCGCTACCTTGCCGCGCCACTGGCCTTGCTGCAAACCGAACATGCCCTTCGCATCGCGACCATCGATCTCCTGCGCCAGCTTGCCGATGATAACGTCATCTACGCCGAAATCCGCTTCGCCCCGCACCTCCACCAGCTCGAAGGCCTTCAAACCGAGCAGGTCGTCGAAATCGTGCTTTCCGCCCTCAATGACGGCAAAAACCAATATGGCGTCGAGGCTCGCCTGATCCTCTGCACCCTGCGCCCCGATGATACGGAGCAAGGCTTTGATATCCTTTCCCTCGCCGAGAAGTATGCTGCTCACGGCGTTGGCGGCATCGACCTTGCCGGTGACGAAGCCGGCTATGGCCTTGCCGAACACATCCCGGTTTTCCTTCGAGCTGCCGATCGTGGCGTCCGCATGACAGCCCATGCGGGCGAAGCGACGGGCGCGAACAGTGTCCGCGAAGTCATCACCGAGCTCGGTGTGCGCCGCGTCGGCCACGGCGTGCGCAGCATCGAGGACCACGCCGTTATCGATCTGATCTTGGAGCACGACGTCCACCTTGAAGTCTGCCCCTCGTGCAATATCCAGATCGACGTCTTCCCAACCTATGCGGATCATCCGGTCGACCGTCTCCGTCAAGCCGGCGTCTCACTCTCGATCAACACCGACGCCCGCGGCCTCACGGACCTGACGTTGCGGGAGGAATATCAACGGATGCACGAGATTTTCGGCTGGAATACCTCTCAATTCGCCGACGCTAACCTGAAGGCGCTGGACGCATCCTTTTTGGACGAAACTGTGCGCAACGTTTTGCGTCAACAAATCTGTACTTATCAGCGCTGAACCATCAGCCGCATCAACACATTTTTGGGGTGGAATGCGGAATGACCGCTTTTATTTTGTTGACTAGCGAACCGGACGTTTATTTCTATCGAGAAGTCGCGTGAAAACTCGATCAATCACGAAGCTGATGGAACAAATCATTCAGGCCGCGGACTGTCGCCAAATTTCACCACTGTCCGATCGCGGATATGTACCGCATCGCCAAAGCGACAGGGCC
>NZ_LMLO01000020.1:19138-46128 GCF_001421945.1 Devosia sp. Leaf64
CCATGAGTTGACTCAATCCCTCTACGCTTAGGCGGAGCTCATCCATGATCGCCCTAAACTCCGACTTGGTCATAGATGCATTGGGCAATCGCAGGACGGAGCTCGTTAATACGCGTGATCCATTAGCCCACTCAAGAACTCGTCCGTCTTGAGCTACCCTTAGTGTCTCAAAAAGCTGCTTATCGCCACGCAGCTTTGTAAAACTACGATTGTTGTAAAGAAGAGGCGCCATATCGACCGACCGAGAGGATCCATCGCTGAGTGACACCAGCACTCGGAGGCCAACTAGACAGCTAACCTTTGTAATTTCAGCTTGTTCGTGTCCAGCGACCATTTCGATACCTTTTTAAGACCAGATGATAACCCGGATTAATCAGCCCTAGACGTCTGGGTGGCTAGCCTTTGTGGCTGGGACTAGGGGCATCAAGTGTGCGCCGCGAAAACCCTGCCAATCATCTGACACCGAAATAGTCGACATGGGATCATCCCTGATCAGTTTGCTTATCAGGTGCAGTGTGGGCCTTGCCATAAGTGCCGTCTTCGAGAGTTTGCAGAATAGTCGTTGGTATTGCTGCGTGCTTCGTAGAAGGCCAGCGGATGTCCCATCCCCAGGGATCCGCTTCGACGGATCGGAAAACGTCGTCATCGACAAGTTCGACAAACGCGCGATGGCTCAAGTGAGGTGTCAGATCAATCACCGACACTCTTCCATCCGACCACTCAACACTAACGGTACGCCCCTGCCCAGGCGAGACCTTCGCAAGTCGAGGAATGGGCTTTCCGGCTGAAATTATGTCGACGTCTTCCATCGCTTGCTCCGAGGTCTAATTATGGGCTCGTCTGAAGAACAATTCGAACCAAGTCGGCTGCGTTCTTTGCGTTCATTTTCTGCATGACGCGGCAACGATGGACTTCCACCGTACGATGAGAGATGCCGAGAGTGTTGGCCGCCTCTTTGTTGGAGCGACCGTTAGCAATAAGGTTGAGAACTTCTCGCTCCCGATCTGTGAGGGAATTGAAGCCTCTGATTTCAATCGAATTGCTGCCCACGCCAGACTGAAACTGCTGCCTCAACGCGCTACGGATTGTACCGAGCAGATGTTCGCTATCCAGCGGAACGGAACAGACATCGCGTGCGCCCGCTTTCATTGCGGCTACTGCTGCGTCCACGCTCTGAATGGCCTCGATGACGATTACCGGTATGCCGCAGGTTTCAGCTTTGAACTGCATGAGAGCTGGAATAGTGCTCTGTTCAGCAACAACCGATTTCATCACTACTAGGTTCGGCCCGCGCTTCGATACCGCGCGATTAAAGCTGTCGGTATCCAGGAAGAAGTGAGTAGCGTAGCCTTCAAGTCGGAACAGCACGCTCAGATGTTCGCAACTTTGAAGATCACTATCTAAAATATAGATAGTAACGTCGGCTAGAGCTCTTTTCGAAAGGCTTATCTCATCTACCATGTTCGCCTCGTTGCGTAGGGTGATTGGTAGTATGACGGAAGTGAGATATCGAAAAAATACCCGTATAGTGGTAAGTATTGCTCCTCGCAAATCGGACAATCTACCGATCAATGCCCCAAAAGTGGTATGCAAAATTTCGTATCGCCCAAAATGATGGCATCTTATCAACGGTAAGTTGCAAGAGGCCCCAAATCATGCCTCAATTGCTCAGCGACAAATCTCTGAGGGACGCAGATGATTGGGCGTTTTTGGTATGAGGACACTCCAAGTGTCGCTCACATCTCATTGACACTTATTTGGCACGACGGAGAGCCTCACGGTCGGCTCAAGGCACCGGCTTACCTATGTGAGCAACTTGGAGAGACGTTCGGTTATCGTGAAGAGGAGGCTATGACGCTGCCTTTTGCGCTGAGCTACGCAGTGCTTTTGGCCACCATTTCGGGTGCGAAACTTACGCTGACCGGGGACATATCCGTGTGGCCAGATGAGTGGGGCAAACTTTATCACCGTTCAACCGAGCCGATCAGTCAGGTTGAACGTGGAGCTCGTTTAGCCTGATCGCGGTGACAACTGCGTGCAGACGATTTAAGGCGCCCAGTTTGGTTACCGCGTGCTTCGAATGCACTTTCACTGTCTCTTCAGTGATGCCTAGCTGAACTGCCGCAGTTTCTGCGGTGTAGCCCTCAGCAAAAAGGCGCAAAACTTCCCTTTCACGCTCGGTCAGCACATTCCTTTTGGCATCGGTTTCGACGGAAAGTTTCGAGGCTTCAGCCTGCTGATGCACGGTCATGGTGATGCCGAACATCCCCTCATAAAGCCCCCCTGCATTTTGATGCGGAACGCCATGGCCTGTAGCGAGCACAAAGCCTCCGTCGGCGCGGCGGATCCTGTAGTCGATCCTGTACTCTTCCTGATCCAGGTTCGCTTTCGCGAACGCTGACCAAGTTGCACGACGGTCGTCTGGATGAACGGCGTTTAGCCATACCGTACCGACACCATCTGCGATCCCAGTGAGTTCGCCCCAAGCGCTGCTGAGATAGATGCATTCGCCAAACTCGTTGCAGATCCAGCCGAGTTGGCGCGTGCTCTCCATAATCGAACGAAATAGCTTTTGACCTTCTGTCCAACTACTGGAAGGGTCTGCCATGACGAGCTCCGGCCGGTATGGTACGTCGAATGACATTAGATAATGCTGAAGTGAATTTCACGCAGTTATCATCTGAAGAATCGCTGAATTGTCCTGAAAATTACGTATTAACTCTTAGCCAACGCGCCTTTATATTTCGCCGCGGATTTAGTTGGATCATTCCTCCCACTAAGGCTCCACACCTCAGCGATACACGGCGGGAGCGAAGCGCTACAACACTACCTTGCTCAATTTCAAATCATGTCATTCATGCTGGAGCGCGCTAATTTGGGGAGCTCATAGATTCTCGAAGTAATACTCAATCAAGATGTTGAAACGGCGCTATTTGTTTTCTTCGCTACCACCACGTCCACTGCTTAAGCATTTTTGATCGCACAACCTGTAGGGAAGCATGTTCTCAATAAATACTCAGGCCGAACTGGATCTGTTGAATGATCAGATTTTCCGTCAGTTTGAAAAAACGGGGCCTCGTCATTCCTGCAATGCCCGGAGGTTACGGACTTCCGCCAGTAGCGTTCACGATAGGCGGGGCGGCGACAGGGCATCCGGATTTGATAATGTATGGAATTGCGCCAGGACTAGCGGTGCCATCGCTAGAAAACGCGTTTTCAGTGGTGAAAGAACGGTGGCCGTTCCCGAATTTTGAGTTCTCTGACCAAGTCTTGGCGGGCTATGATGTTCGTTTTCGTGATGTTTCTCGAAGCGATCTGCTACATAGAACCATGGTGCTCACGCGAGCATTTAATCTGCAAAAAAAATTTTCACAGACGCCTCTGCTGCAGGTTCTTTGGCCGGACGAGAACGGCGTTTTCCCTCACGAATCTGGTTGTGATGCCGGCGTAGCTGCTTGCCAGCGGATTAAGGGCTTACGCAATTGAGTAGCAGGCGTCAGTGGTCCAACTTAGGTGCCAGCGTCTGCAACATAGTCTTGCAATAAGGTCCATAACGCCAAGCATCATGTCTGCGGGGTGCCCAAATGGATACGCCAATCATCGGCTTCAGCGTCTAGAACTTTTTGCTGGGCTTGGATCCTGTGAAGTGATCGGAACTATGTGAGTCCCTTCGCTTTAGCATTGGTGTAGAGAGCCAAACCTCACCCATGGCGGCCACCTATCCAAGCTCAACTGCGGCTTTCAAATCAGCTTGAATTTCATAGCGAGAGCCACAGCATGAACCCGATTGAACGCCCCTAATTTGGCACCTGCGTTCGAGATATGAGTGTCGACTGTGCGACCGGTTATACCCAGAACTGCTGCGACGCTTTCGCTGGTACTTCCCTCAGATATAAGTCTCAGTATTTCACACTCTCGGTCCGTTAATCGCCGTCTCAGCGGCTGTTGGCCCTCCAGCTCGTCTTCGAAGGTGTCGGCTTGGTGTTCCTCAACGATGCATACGGTCCCTTGGAAACCTTGAAACTCGTCATCGTCGTTGAACTTCGGCAGAGCTACGGCCCAGACTGTCGAGTAGTTGTCTCCTGCACGAGCAAGGCGGAATAGCGACGAGTATGCACTGCGATTTTCATAAGCCTGGAAGAATGAACGGCGCACTCTGGCTACGTCCTTAGGGTGTATGAGGCTTATCCAGGTGAGCCCGAGCCCGTGGTCCTTTGCTGCGCCGGTAAACGTGAACCACTCTGGACTGAGATAGCAACACTCACCGGCAACATCCGTCGCCCAAGCGATTAGGTCAGTGTTTTCGGTTAGAAGCTGAAAATGCTTGTGTGCAGGGGCCGCAGCCGAGCGTGTCCTCATGGCTGAAATCGCCTTTCAATTGACGTAGGTCTTTGAACAAGTCGAAAACAAAAGCTGTGCCATTATAATATACAAACGCAATCAGACACTAGCGGACGTGATGCTGAAAAAATGTGCAACAAGCTACCAACGAGAGTGATGTCTGCATGGTTCGCGACATTATTTAATGTCAGCCCAATAGCTATGGTTTGGCAAACGCCTGAGTGTGATGGCCATACGCGAAGCGACAACTGCCCTTTTACAAAGATTTTTGCTTTGGGAGTCCTGCCAAAACAACCGTTGCGTCCGAAGGGTGGCGCTAGGAGTGGCTGGCCGACGCAAAAAAGAAACAGGCAATATTATGGACGAGCGGCCCGTGTATCGCCAGACTGCTAAAGACGGCCTCTCTACAACGTCAAAGCTGGGCCATTTGAAAGCCGGTTTCTGTGAAGTGCAGTCTCAATCGCTAGAGCGCGACGAGGCGTACGGCCAAAGTTGGCTCCGACCCACGAACGGCGGCTTTTCGGCGTAGACACAATCGACTTGAACGTCCGAAAGGGGGTCGCTATCTGCCTGTCATCAACTGATCGTTCTGAATGCACCGTCAAAATATCCCAGTGGTGATGCTTTGGTCTCGACACTGACCGGCCTGACACGACCGATTAGAATGGCGTGGGAGTGCCGCTCTATCGCGTCTTCAAGGGTGCAATCGATACTCGATAGCGCGCCTTCCAATAGACGCGACCCGGTGACCCCACGTGTCCACTCTGAGCCGAGATATCGATCATTGCCCTTCACCCCGCCGATGCCGGCAAAACGACTGGCGATGTCAGACTGATCGGCGGAGAGGATATTCACCGCAAAGGCTTGCGCCTCTAGCAGAGCAGTCCATGACGAAGACGAACGATTCAAGCTGACAAGGATTGTTGCCGGCTCAATCGAGAGAGATGACACCGAGGTTGCCGTAAATCCGGTTATCTCGGCGCCGGTCCCGACAGTTATCACGCTGACCGCTCCCAGGAGATGGCGCATCGCCAGTTTGAATGCAGCGGGATCAGCATCTGCATGAGCGCTATCAAGCTTAGTTGCGATCATCATATCGCGCCTTGGAAAATTGGACGTAAAAGAAGCATCACGACCCCGGCGAGCGGGGGCAGCATTGCTGTCGAAATCAAACGGACTTTCAGGAACTGTGTGCCCATCAAGGGGAGTTCGTAGGAAACGATCCGGTGAAAGGCGAAGAGCGACCAGCCGGTGACAAAGGCGATCATCTGCGGGTGGCCGGCGCCGAGATGGCCGATGGTCAAGACGATCGGGTAGGACACCATCGGGCCGCCGGGAATGAAGGCGCCAGCAATGCTGGCAAAGAGAATGCCGCCAAAGCCGGATGCTTCGCCGAGAACGCCGGCGACGAGCTGGGCCGGCAACATGGTGCTAACAAAGGCCGCGATCACGAAGCCTGCGGGAGCAGTGAAGGCCACGGATTTGAACTGATCGAGAATGCCGCGCAGCATCGAACCGAACTTTTCGGGTTTTGCGAGGCGGACTGTCACCAGCAGTGCCAGTGACAGCAGGACCATGACAATTGTCTCAGTGCTCATGTGAGGCTCGCTTTCCGCGTTCTCGCGACGATGAACCGCGCAATCAGGCCGGCCATGAGCGGCAGTGGCAGCGTGACGAGCAGGCGCGTGAGGACGAAATCGGAACCGAGCAAGGGGATTTCCCAGATCAGGACGCGACTTGCGCTGAGCGCGCCCCATGCGGTGAGAAAGGCAATGAGAGCACCCATGTCTGCACCCGCCTTGGAAAGGGCGAGGACCAGCGGAAAGGAGGCGAAAGGACCGCCGGGCATAAGAATGCCGAGACCGATGGCGACGAACAGACCCCGCCAGCCGGATTCCTCGCCGAGCCAGCGCGCTACCTTTTCCTTTGGGAGGAGCGCGCCGATACAGGCAGCCATCACGAGGCCGCAGACGAGATCGACGATGATGCCGCCAAACTGATCGGCACTGGCGCGAAGGCTACTGACGACGGCGTCTTCACCCTGCAGGACATAGCAGAGTACGCCTGTTGCAATCGCGACCGCGACAAAGCCGGCGGCCTGGGGAATCCAGGCGCCGGATTTCTTGCCAGCCGCTTTGGGACTGGGAGTGGTCCCTTTGCCGGTATCGGTCACTTGCCTTGCGCCACCGGGCGGGCCGGGTCGGCAGACCAGGCGGAGAAAGAACCGACGAAATGGCGCGCGTCGATGCCGATTTCGCGCAGGGCAAGGCTTTCGAGCGCCGCGGCGACGCCGCCTCCGCAATAGACGCCAACCGTATCGCCGGGCTTTGCGCCATTGGCGGCGAATAGAGCCTCGATGGCGGGTTTGGGCAGCAGATGGCCGGTCTCATCGAGAACCAGTTTGGAGGAAATGCTGCGAGCGCCGGGAATGTGGCCTGCCTCATAGCCTGCGGGGTCTCTTGCGTCGAAAACCGGGATATTGGTCGCGATCAATCCGGCGATTTCGTCGGCGGAGGCCGTCGGCAGATGGCCGGTCGTGATGATCTCAAATGTTCCGTGACCATCCGCGGGGGTTTCGTTCGAGGTCGTGCCGCCGGCGGCGATCCAGGCATTGAGGCCGCCATCGAGGAATTTTGCATTTTGGTGGCCGGCCCATTCAAGCACGAACCAAGCGCGGGCAGCGGCGGCATGGGTCTTGTCGCTGTAGACGATGACGAGGCTGTCAGGATTGATGCCCCAACGGGTGATATCTTGCTGGAGCTGCTCGACACCCGGCAGTGGCCTTGCGCCGGCTGTGCCACCGCCCTGTCCCTGCAACTGCGTGCGGAGATCGACATAATGCGCTCCGGTGATGTGCTGAGCTTGATAGTCAGCGCGGGAGTCTGGCTTATCGGGCGCGAAACGGACATCGAGGAAAACGATATCCCGCCCCGCGCTATGCAGCGCCAGGGCGTCGGCGGCGGAAATGATGGCAGAAGTCATGATCAAGCCTGATCCTTTGCCTGGTCGAGGCCGAGATGGCCGACCAGCGTGGAGGTTTCATATTCGGTGCGGTAGATGCCGCGCCGCTGCAGTTCGGGGACGACGAGGTCGACGAAGGCGGCCAGTGGCTGGGGCGAATAGGGCGGGAAAATCTTGACGCCATCGAGCTCGCGATCTTCGAACCGCTCTTCGATCCAATCGGCCACGTCCTTGGCGCTGCCGACCACGGGAGACTGGTTGCCGGGGAAATTGGCGATGTAGTGGAAGAGATCGCGGAAGGTGACGTTTTCGCGGTCGCCAAAGGCATCAAGGGCGCTTTCAACCACCCAGGATTTGTCGGGCGACTGGAAGGGCATGCCGGTCAGCTTCTGTGGCGCGGACTTCGCTTTGGCCTTGAGCGCATCGAGGTCGATGACATCGAGCACCTTTTCCTTGGCATCGGCGGTTCCAAGCTCGATGCCGAGGAAATCCCCGACAAGCTTCGGTGCATATTCGTTCTGCGTGAAGTTTTGGACTTCGCGATATTTGTCGTGGGCCGAGCGGCTCGTTTCATCGACGAAGAATGTGAAGCCGGGCAGGACGAGTTGATCGTCGGCGGTGCGGCCATGTTTAGGGAGACGTCCCTTGATGTCGTCGTAATAGGCGCGGTTCCAGTCGCGGCCGCGATAGGGGCTGAAACGGATGTCGGCATATTTAGCGCCGAGGTCGAAGGACTCCTCGCTGGTGCCGGCATGAATGATTGGAATGCGCCCCTGGGGTGGCGGCGGGATATTCAGCGGCCCCTTGACCGAGAAGAATGCCCCCTCGTGATTGATCCGGTGACCCTTGGCCGGATCGAGGAAGACGCCATTGGCGCGATCGTCGACCAGCCAGTCCTTGTCCCAGCTATTGAGCAAGGCATTGAAGACATGGAGGAACTCGTCCGCCTGGGCGTATTTCTGGTCGGCCTTGGGGTGGATTTCGCGCGAGAAATTGAGGTTGGCGTCGGTGCCGGCGACGCCGGTGACAACGTTGAGCCCAGTGCGGCCACGGCTCAGGTGGTCGAGCGAGGCCATGGCGCGCGCGGTGTTGTAGGGATCGGAATAGGTGATGTTGATGGTCACCACGATGCCGATCTTGCTGGTCAGCGCGGCAGCATAACCGCCAAGGGCATAGCCCTCGATCTTGAAGACCTCATTGCCATTGGCGCGGGCGGATTCGGGATCGCTCTTGATGGCATTGCCGATGAAATAATAGTCGAAAAGACCGCGTTCGGCGGTCTTGATCGTATCGGCCATGAACACGGGATCGACTGTGCCCGTATTGCTCGCTTCGGGCAGCCGCCAGGCTGTGCGATGGTGTCCGGTGGGCCAGATCGAATAGCCGATCTTGAGCTGCCGCTTGTTCTTGCTTGCCATGAAAAGCCTTCCCGTCAGGGGTGGGCTGCCAGGCTCAATGCCCGGCAGGCCCTATTGATTATTTTGCGGAGGGCAGCAGGTAGTCGGCGATGGAGACATTCTCCAGCACCTGCTCGGGCGCAGCTTCAACGCCGGAGGCGATCCATTCCTGGGTAGCGTCCACGTCGACCGCAGCGGCGACGTAGCGAGCCGCCGTCAGGAAGGCGAGATTGTGGAGCTTTTCGGCGTCGCCACCGGCAAGCGCGACATAGTCGACCTTGTCGAATTTCAGCGCGATTTCGGTGCGCTTGGCTTCGTCGAGGTCATTGAACCAGACGGCGAATTCGCGATAGGCGGTGGCGAAGCGGCCCGCGAGATCTTCGTTCTTGCTGCCCCAATCGGCGGTGGTCCACCAACCGGCCTGGACGGCATCGGGGTTCTGATAGTTTGCGGTGACCGGGTCGCCGACGGTGCGGAAATTGTAGCCGTCGCCTACGCCATCATTGGAATAGGCCGAGAGGAAGCCCAGGGACTGATAGGCGTCGATGGCCCCATTCTCCAAAGCCTCGGGAAGCGCGCTGCCATGCTTGAGGATGTTGAAGTTGACGTCGGCCGGGGGGATGCCGTTGCTCTCGAGGAACTTGTTGGCGAAGACGCGGAAGAACGGCACGCCGCCAATGCCGAGGTTGCGGCCCTTGAGGTCGGCTGGTGTCTGGATGTCGCTATCGGCCTTGACGATGTAGTTGACGGCCTGGCTCGTGTGGTTGGCGCCGGCTACGAGGCGGATGTCGAAGCCATTGTGGATGGCGTTCACGCCGGCAAAGGTATCGGCATAGGCAATGTCGGCGCTGCCGCCGACGACGGCCGCGATGGTCTCGGTGCCGGTGGCGAGGCCAGTGATTTCGACCTCGATCCCGTGCCGTTCGAAGAAGCCTTCTTCCTGGGCAATGGCGATGCTGTAGGTGCCGGTAGTGAGGACAATGCGCAGCTTGTCCTGGGCCGAGGCGCCGCCGATAAGCAGCGTCGAGAGAGCGAGGGACAGCAGTGCCCCCTTGGCGATCATGGTCATGATGGTGGTTTCCGTGATGGTGTCGTTGGGATCAGGCCGCGACGCTGTCGGCCGTCAGGCGCCGCAGTTCTGGTGCGACGTCGGATGCGAGAATCTGGATGGCCCGGAGCTGATCGGCCTGCGGCACGGCGCGCCAATCGATCTGGAAGATGTGGCGGTCATGGCCGATGCGGGCATGCTGGTGGCGAAGTTTTTCGAGCACATAGTCGGCATCGCCCACGACGATGTTGGAGTTTGGATCGGCGACGATCTCTTCGAACTGCTCGCGCGTCGGCGCCGGCTTGCCGCGGTTGAGGCGCATGTTGGAAACATAGGCCTGGTAGTGCGGGAAGAACGTGTCGCGCGCCTTGGCGCTGTCATCGCCGACATAAGCATGGGCGCTGAGCGCCACGCGAGCGGCATCGCCAGTGCGGCCGAGCTTTGCCGAGTGTGCGCGGTAGAGCTGAACGAGGCCAACCAGCCGTTCGAACTCGGGACCGGGGGCACCGGTCTGGACATGCAGGCCGAGGCGCGCAGCGCGTTCGAACGAGGCCTCGTTGAGCCCCGTCGTCTGCCAGATGCTGAGTTCTTCGCCATAGGCGCGAGGCCAGACAAGCGCATCAGTCAGGCTCGAGCGACTCTTGCCCGAGAACGACACGCTTTCCGAGCGATTGACTTTGGAGATGAGCTCGATCTTCTCGTTGAAGAATTCGCTGCGATCGGCGTAATCGACGCCGAAAAGATCAAAGGACTCCAGAAACACCCCGCCGCCGAGCGCAAGTTCGGCCCGGCCGGATGAGATAAGGTCCAGCGTCGAAAACTGCTGGTAGAGACGCAGCGGATCGTCGGTGGTCAGGACGATGGTCGCCGTGCCAAGACGGATTTGCTTGGTCCGCGATGCAGCGGCCGCCAACACGGTCGAGCATGCGCTGACGGAAAAGTCCGGCCGGTGATGCTCGCCCACACCGTAGAAATCGAGGCCGAGCTGGTCGGCGAGTTCGATACGGTTCAAGAGGTCGTGCAGATTGTCGTAAGCGCTCTGGCGCACCCCGGTGACGGGGTGGGGATAGGTATCGCCGAAGCTGAAAAGGCCGATTTCAAACATAGTCTTAGTCCCAGTAACAGTCAGCTTTGCATGAGGCCGGTTCGGGCGAACCGCTTCTCGAGGGCAAGGAAAATCGCGTTGATGAGGTAACCGACGATGGCGACGAGGACGGTCGCTGCCAGCAGTTTGCGGATGTTGAAGGCCTGCTGGGCTTCGAGGATGTAGAATCCAATACCATCGTTGCCGGCGACCATGCCCACCACCACGGACATCATCAGCGACGTGCCAAGAGCCTGGCGCATGCCGACGAGAATGAAGGGCAGTGCGGCCGGCAAGGCGACTTCCCATTGGGTTTCCCACCAACTGAGGCGGAAGGTCTGGGCAGTTTCCTTGAGCGTCTGCGACAGGCTTCTGGCGCCGGCATAGGAGGTCATCAGCAGCGGGAAGATTGCGGAGAGCAGGAACACCAGGATCTTCATGGTGTCGCCGATGCCGAAGAACAGGATCAGTACCGGGATGATGGCCGTGGTGGGCTTGGCCCGTGCAATCTCCACCAGCGGCTCCAGCAGCGCCCACACCACTCGCACCCGCCCCATGAGAAAGCCCAGAACCACGCCAATCGGCGCGGCGATGGCAAAGCCGATGGCGAGCAGGCGCATGGTATCGAGAAGGGCCCAGAGGAGGCCGCGGCCCGAGAGTTCCTCGACCAGCGTCTGGCCGATAAGGAGCGGCGAGGACACGGTTGGGTTCAGCTTGACGAGAGCCGAGAGCTGCCAGGCGACCAGCAGCAGCAAAAGCACTGTCCAGCCGAAGGCACGGGTGTGGAAGAATTTGCGCACAGCAGATTTGCCAGAGCGGGCGGAAGCAAGCTGCGGCTCGTTACCAGCAGTGGCATCCTGCCCGGTGCGCTTGGACGAGAAATGCACCTCGTCGCGCTCGATCGTACTCACGCTCATTGGGCACCTCGCAGAACCAGTTCGAGAATGTGCCGGCGCATGGCGAGAAATTCTGGAAGTTCGCGCGTCGCAACCTGATCGCGCGGTCGCGGCAGATTGACTGCGATATCCTCGCCGATACCGCCGCCATGCTCTTTCATGACGATGACGCGGTCGGCAAGGTAAAGCGCCTCATCGATGTCGTGGGTCACGAAGGCAACCGTGAGCTTGCGCTCCTGCCAGATGCGCAGCAGCAGATCCTGCATATTGGCGCGGCTCAAGGCGTCGACGGCGCTGAAGGGCTCATCGAGAAGAAGGATGTCTGGCCCTGACGCCAAAGCACGGGCGATGGCGAGCCGCTGCTGCATGCCGCCTGATAGTTCAGAGGGAAAATGCGACGCTCGGCCGCTCAGGCCGACTTCATCGAGATGATTTTCGACGAGGGTTTCGCGCGCGTCAGCGCCGAGCGAGCGAAGCGCCCTGCGGTCGCCATGGGCGTGGCGAAGGCCGAATTCGATATTCTTGCCGACGGTCAGCCAGGGAAAGAGCGAATCGCCATAGCTTTGGAAGACATAACGGACGCTGCGGCCGGCATCGGCTGCACCATTGATGCTGATCGAGCCAGTCGTCGGCGCTTCGAGGCCGGCCAGCAAACGCAACAGGGTCGACTTGCCGCAGCCCGATCGGCCGACCACGGCGACGAAGGAGCCGCGCTCGATATCGATGTTGGTCTGCGCGAGCGCATCGACCTGACGGCCATTGCTCGTCACGAATGTCTTTGAAACATCGCTTACCGAAATGGCAGAGGCTTTGGAGGCTCGAAATGCCGCCGTATCACCGTGAGCCTGCAGCGGGTTCAAGTTGGTCATGCCGTCCCCAGCGGCCCGGCCAATGGCTCCAACCGCATATTGTCTATCGATGTGCTAGACAATAAATTGTAATTATAATTATACAAGGAACGACGTTTCGAAATCGGCGGGTGTGGTAGGAACGTTGCCCGGCGAACTTGCCAAGGCGGGGAACGAAATGCTCGCCTCTTAGCGCAGGGGCTTGGCTGGTCCGGTTTCCATGGGGAGGCTTGTATCCTCCACCCATTCGGCGAGCGAGCCGTCATATTCGGCCGCATTGCCATAGCCGATGACCGACAGCGCCAGCGCCCCGAGGGTCGAGGCGATACCGCCGCCGCAATAGGTCACGATCTTGCGGCCATCGAGCGGCACAACGGCTTCGAAGGCGGCGCGAAGCTGGTCTGGAGGCAGGAGCGCATTGGTGCGGGGGTCGAGCAGGGTCTTGAACGGCAAGTTGACGCTACCCGGTATGTGGCCTGCTCTCTGCCTTGCCGATACTGCGCCGGTAAAATCGTCCTCCGGGAGTAGACAGACGAGGGCCGCACGGTCCTCCCCCAGCACAATCTTCTCAACGTCCTGCTTGGAGGCGAGCAGCAGACCATCCCACAAATTCTGATATTTTTCAGGTAGATGCGGCCATATCTGCCCGGTTTCGATCTGTCGGCCCTCAGAGCTCCACTTCTTGAAGCCGCCATCCAGAACCGCCACGCGCTGATGGCCAAAAGTCTTGAACAGCCACCATAGGCGCGCTGCCCATTGGCCAACAAGGCGATCAAAAATCACCAGGGTTGTTGTCGCGGCGATGCCGCTTCTCGTCGCCGATTCGATAAACTGCGACCGCTGTGGGCGTGTGAACGGAAGCGTTGCGCTGGCGTCGGAATAATCGAAAAAAAGGTCGGCGAAGCGCGATTGTGGAAGGCGCCCGTCGCCCTCGAAAGCGTCGAGACCGCTGCGAAATTCGGGTCGGCCGGAGGCGTTCTTGGTATCGAGAAATATGCTGGCTTCAAGAATGACGAGATCAGGGTCGCCGAGGTGGACGGCAAGCCATTCCGTTGAAACAAGCGGCGGCAGTTCTGTCATCGCATGCCGAGCCATTCTTGACAGTACAACGCCTTCAGCCCTTTACCGAAACGAAAATCAACATTATTATTTTAACTAGACCTTATAAACGAACAACCCGACATGGGCGCCACAGTCCTTCAAGGGTGAGATTTTTCGAGTGTGCCGAGGAGCAAGCGGCTTGTTCTCTGCCAGACGATATTCCGAGGATGTGCGCTCCAAAGCGATCGAGTCGGTCAACCTTCGGCGCCTCAAGGATCCGAAGGACCGCACCGTATACCGGGAAGTCGCCGAAGAATACCAGATAGGCGAGCAGTCACTTCGCCTTTGGGTGAAAAAGGAAGACTCCCTCGCTGCATCCAGCAGCGTCGCCGACATGTCCGAGGCGGCGATGCCGCCAATGACGCACCTGCAAATGGAAGCCGAACTCAAACGGCTGCGCAGCAAGGTCGCCAAGCTTCAGAGCGAAAACACGCTGCTGAAAAAAGCCTTCGTCGCCATGTCGTCGGAATGGCAGGAATAAATACCCGCATAAGTGACGGTATCCGAATTGGTCTGGTCTTGACCAGCAACGCGACTTGTAACGGCCCTGCCCTGACTTCAACTTCGGACTGGTTTGAGGGCGGTAGCTTTCGGCAGTTGGGGCGGACGAACGGACGTTGGTCCGAACCCAAGAGGCGTGCATTTGAATCATTGCTCGGTGTCAGGGCCGAGCGCTCAGCCAGCAGTTGCATGACCTAAGACGCATCGGACGGTGTCGGCGCATTTGCCTGACGTGTGAATGTCGGCTTATGGATTTATGATGGCCGGGCCAGAACGACCGCAATGGGGTCGACTGCTGCCGTCACGCGAGGCGCTGCTGAACGGCAGCTATCGCGCGTGCTGCTCCCGAAAGCCGACTGTCCGCCACCGGCCCCATTTCTGCCAGCAGCGATAGGCGCTACTAAAGGCCGCTCGCGACTGTGGGCGCCCAACGCTGCCTGTCGGCGTTGCCCATCCTTGTCCTCCGCGCCGGGATCGACGGAGCGCATGGGGCTAGGAAGGGCCGTTATCAGACATTTCCCCGCCCTCGGGGGCCTGTCTTCGGTGTCGAATTTGGGCTTGTCGTTTGCCAAAGATGCACCTGTTGCCAGCTGAAATCCTCGTTCAGCCCGTCCCTATCAAATCCCGATTGGCAACGTGGAGCCCGGATCGACAGGCGTCCGCGCAACGCAGCGTGACGTGTCAAGTGTCTTGAATTTCAAGATAGCGGTTGCTGCGACATCCGAGGACATTTTTCGATCAGGTACCAAACCCGGTCTCCTCCCTCAGTGATGACAAGGCAGAATTCTTGACGGCGCAAGCCAGCCCCAATAAGAGCGCCCATGGCTAAGGCTGCCGTGAGATCAGACGGGATTGGAGAGATGGCACGTGCAGCAAGGTTCTCAAAAACCGCCGGGCCTTTCAGCGCCCGCGACCGACCTCATTGCCTGGAACCTTCGGAAGTGGCGCACGGCTGCCGGTCTCAGCCAGGACGGCCTCAGTACCAAGGCAGACGTTGATCGCACCTATGTCAGTCGCCTCGAACGCGGCCTGGAGAACCCATCGATCCTTGTGCTTGAAAAGCTGGCCGCCGCCTGCGCGATCCATGTTTCGCAGCTTCTGACAGTGCCCGATGCCTCCGAGGAACGTCCCCGAGCCATGGCCGCCGGGCGGAAACCCAAAGCCATCAAAGCTTCAGAGGGCGATCCAAGCTAAGCGGTAAAGCCCTGCCAATGGCTTGAGCGCTGGCCTTCGGGCAAGAGACCGTCTTCGAACTGCACAAGCTTCCGGGCAGCCTTGAGCGCGTTATAAAGCTTCCCCTGCCCGATGGCTTTGTTGATCTCTGCCACGTGAGCCATGGCGCCCGGCAGCTCGGCGATGATCATTCCGGTCAGCCGGAAATAGCTTTCGCGGTAAGCGTCGAAATTGTTTTCAAGATACGCTTGCTGGATGGCGAGGTAGATCTGCCGCGAAGACGTATCTGCGTGAACCTGGTCGAGGTAGTCTTTTTCGCGAATGATCGGCAGGGCACCATCGACGTAAAGATTGTAGATCGCATCGGCGTCGCAATAAATCATGCCGGTGCCGACATAGAGTTTTTCGCCAGGCTTGAGAGTAAGTTTGAGTGCCATCTGCTTTCGCCGTTTATGGCGGACATAGACGATCCACTCGCCGATCATGTCAATGAAAAAGAAGAAGGCGGGCTTGTGACCCGCCTTCCTTTTATCGTTGTGCTGCTTGCGATTAACGCAGGAGCTGCAGAACAGCCTGGTCCTGCTGCGACGCCATCGACAGAGCCGAAGACGACAGCTGCTGACGGGTCTGAAGAGCCAGAAGGTTGGCCGCTTCAGCGTTCGTGTCCGCCAAGGTCAGGTTCGCTGCGCCGGTTTCGAGCGTGTTGATCATGTTCTTGGTGAACGACTGACGGTTTTCGACAGACGACAGGTTGGAGCCGAAGGCCGAAGCCTGCGAACGGAGTTCGGTCAGAGCCGAAGACAGCTTGCCGAGGAAAGAATCGATTGCTTCATCGGTGTCGAGGTCTTCAGCAACGAGGCTTTCGATCGACAGGTTCGAGGCGTTGATGCCGCGCACGTTGCCGTTTTTGTCCTTGGCCTGGATATCGATCGACGACGTGCCGGACTCGTTGAAGGTGATCTTCAGCTTGTCGCCACGGAGCAGATTGATGCCGTTGAAGGAAGCGTCGTCAGAAAGCTTGTCGAGCTGGTCACGCAGTTCGTTGAACTGCTTGGACAGGTTCGTACGGACCGAGTTGCCTTCGACCTTGAGTGCATTAACAGCGCCGTTACCGTTGGTATCGACACCGATATCGAGTTCCTGAGTCGACATGTTTTCGATGCGCAGCTTGCCGTTGTCATTCGAAGCGCGAACCTTACCGCCGTGTTCGCGGTTGATCAGTTCAACGAACTTGTCGACAGTCTTGGTGGCATTGAGAGCAGATACTTCCTTGGAGCCCGTGCTGACAGCATCCGAGCCGAACAGGGAGACAGCGTCAGTGCCGGTGATCGCCAGAGTCTTCGCTTCAGCTTCCTTGGCAACCAGCGAGAACTTGCCATTCGTATCAAACGATGCTTCCACACCCTTGATGCCGGCCTTTTCGAGCTGTGCATTTACAGAAGTGATCGTCGCAGCCTGCCACTTGCTGACGTCGACTTCGTTTGTAGCAACGCCGCCGCCCTTGACGCCGGTGATCGAGATATTTGCGGTCTTGCCGTCATAGGAAACCGAGAACTCGTCGGTAGCTGCTGCGACAGTCTTGGTGGAGGCGCCGAGGACAGCAGCGACATCGGTACGGCCGTCAACGGCAGCTACACCGGCAGTGGTTGCGGTCGAGGTGCCAGCGACACCCGTAGCTGCAGCAACGTAGGTCACTGGAGTTGCCGGAGCTGCTGGAGTCTTAGCGGTGAAGGTAACGGTGGCACCCGTGCCGCCGAGATCATACATAGCACGGAAGTCTTGAACGGCTTGGCTATTGTTGGACGGGTCGGCGAAGAATGCACGAACGCTATCGCCGATATTGGCAGCGGTCGCGCCGTTAGCGACGGTGATCTGGATGCCGCCAACTGTGATATTGCCAGCGGCCGTAGCGGGGCCGGTGATCGTGAGAGTGTCCACCTGCTTCACGCCAACGACGTTAGTCGGGATGCTGGTAACTGGAGCAGGAGCGCCGTATTCGGACGCAGTTATGGTGATGTTGCCGGAGGCTTTATCTGCGGTGTAGGTGTACTTTCCGTCCTTCTGACCCTTTTCGAGATTGGCAACGAAGTCTTCGAAGGTTGCGCCGGTCTCAATGGTCTGGCCGCCCACGGTCATGGAGTCCGGAACAGCGCTGTAGTTGAAGGAGGTCGAGGCCTTCTGTGCCTGGTCAGCAGCGGCGAACTCAACCTTGGCCGCTTCTGCGGTCGGGTCCAGGGTCTCGATGGTAAAGCCATTGGCGCCGTCCGCCGTGACCTTATACTTGTTCTTGGTGCTGTCGACAGAATCCAGCTTGGTCTGAATGTCGTTGGCGATGGCGGTGTTAGTGATGGCCGAAACCGTCACTTCCTGACCGGCAACAGTAAACTTTGCACCGACTGCAAACTTGTCGGCAGCCACGTTAGCTTCATTATTCGACACGACTGTACGTGCGCCGATGCCCTGAGCCTCGATAGCGGTCGCGCCCGAGCCCGAAGCCGCAACAGCGGATGGGCCGATGTAGGCGGTGGTTGCGGTCGTAGTCAGCTCGGACTTAACACCAGCGGTCTTGACCGCGTCAGCGAGTTTGAGGGACTTGCTTTCGTCGCCAAACTGGCCACCGACGAGGTTGATCACCGATGCGTCGGTTACTTCGAACGACTTGGTCGAGAACGACTTGTCCTGGCGAGCCTGACGCAGGGTCGACTGCATGGATTCAAGGTTCTTGGTCAGCGCGGTGATGCCGTTATTGGCGGCTTCGATGACCTTGATGCCGGAGGCCATCGAGTCGAGGAGGTTGCTCATATCGGCTGCGCGGCTGTTAAGAGCCGAGGCGGTGAAGAAGCTCGAGGGATTGTCGAGGGCAGAGTTCACCTTATTGCCGGTCGCAAGACGGTTCTGCGTCTTGTCCATCATCGAGGCGGTATTCTGGAGGCTCAGAAGGTTCGCGCGAACGGCCTTCGAGAGAGAAACATCGGAACCNNNATTCTTGGATGTTGGCCCTCTTCTGAAGGCCTGCTTCACCATGAGGCACCGCTATTTAATGGCCAGTTAATGCTGAACGGGCTGCTACCGGATTACGTAAAATTTGCATCAACGAGCATGTCAGGATTGACATCACACCAATCTGCGGCGGGTGCTCCTGCCAGCGCAAACCTCAAGAAAACCGCCGATGCGGACGGGATGAGCGAATTGCTCAAGAACGAACGCCGGTCCGGCTTCACGGATCAGCATGCCGCCATGATCGATGCGATCAAGAGCGGCAACTGGAATGGGCTCGGGGATGTATGCGAGGCTGATATCCGCGCCTCGCAGGATTTGGTGTTCGACATTCTCCCCACCGAAGACGGCGCGAGCGCCGCATCATAGCGAATTGGTCTCCAAAGACCTGTCACCCCCAAATGAAAGTAGAAGCGATAGCAACCGACCGCTGGGCCATTTCCTCTGGCTCGAATTCGAAAAACTTGCCGGCTATTCCTGAGCACTCTTGATGGTGAATGGGTATTTGTGTCCGGAATGGCAGGACACGATCCGGATGGCTGGATCTCGCCCAACCCCGAGGAGCAAACTCGCCAGTCGCTCCGCACTATCGCTGCGGCCCTTGAACAAGCGAGCGCGGGCCTTGCCGATATCTTTCGGCTCAATGTCTATGTCGCCGATCGGCAGGACGTGATGACCGTCTCAGAGGTTCTATGAGAGGCTTTTTCCGATCCGCGCCCCACCAACACCACGATCATCTACGGGTTTCCAGTGGAAGAGATTAAAGTCGACATCGAAGTCACCGCACGTCAGCGCACCAGCTGAAATCGCCACGAGGCGGCCAGGGCCGGAGCTCATAGGCAGAAGCCTGCCGAGATGCGTGGTCACGCACATCAACGCCATCCCCTCCACGGTATAGTATCCAATCTCATCTCAACCCGGTGCAGAGATGATTTCCGAAACAAAAATGTTTAGGATACAGACGGCGAGACGATTGCCGACAGAGGCACCGAGCGAAAGCTAGCGCCCATCGTGTACGAACGGGCAGACCGCGTGGCCCTCGTCGTCGCGCATACAATCGTCTTCATGCTGAGGGTAAACGCCGTACTGGTGCTGTCGATCGAGACTATTGCCAAGTAATATGGCATTGAAACGCCTACATCGACCCGAACCCTAAGGGGGGTGGTCTCCTGCGTGATGGGGCGATCACTGCCAGCCGAACCGTTGACGGACCGCAGTCCTCGTCCCCGGCCCGATAGCGGATCACGAGCCGTCGAAATACTCGGCTCACCGGCCAAGGCCAGCCTCATATCCCTCGTCAGCAACACGCTTCTGTTGCCGGCAGCTCCGATCGATCTGCTCCAAACCCGCTCGCTTCCTTCAGCCTCCTCCAATCCCAATTGACTGAGCGAATGGACGATGGATCGCAGGCGCCAAGGCAACCGGCGTTATGAGACATTTACGGTTGGCGGGTGCAACAGCGCCGGGTCTGTGTCTTAGCCAAGTCTTAGATAGAGAAAAATCTACATCGAAG
Source organism: Devosia sp. Leaf64 (assembly GCF_001421945.1). Classification (NCBI taxonomy): domain Bacteria; kingdom Pseudomonadati; phylum Pseudomonadota; class Alphaproteobacteria; order Hyphomicrobiales; family Devosiaceae; genus Devosia; species Devosia sp. Leaf64. Next base: position 38,999 of record NZ_LMLO01000020.1, read on the forward strand.
AGCTCTGCCAACAGCGCGTTTAAGCCCCGACTCAAACCGGGCGGCTCAAAGACGCGACACGGCCTCTTCGATTCCATATCCTTCCAACCCTTCTAAAAGGTCGAAACTAGTCATCGTCCAAAAAGAACATGGGCGGCCAGGATGCTTGAGGACGTACGTTCAAGGTTTTCTCGTGCTCGAAATAGGTTACCGCACCTTCCCGCAGTTCATGCGGATCCAGACCCGCTCTACGGAACAGCCCTTCTAGGAATGACAGATCCTTTGCGAGCTGGTCTGCGTCGTCTTCATCGCCGTAAAGCCCTGTAAGACTTTTGTTTGCAAAACCGCGCTCCTCCACCAACGCGATCAGCCCGCCCGCCAGGATAAAGTTGTCGATAGACGTCATCTGCCGCCGCCAGCCAAGCTCGCCGACAAGACCGGCCATGGCGAGGATGGGCAACTCGAATCGCCGGGTCGGCAGCACATCAAAAGCAGGTTCGAGGTTGAAAAGCACAGCGGCCTCGATCATGGATCGAAGCGAAAGAGAGGGCAGCGACTTTTCAGCTGTGAGTTTTTTGGCCGTCGCCTTAGAAATCTTCGGAGGTTCCAAAACTCCTGGGGCGGTCTCCCAGCTGTGGCCTGCGTCATTGAGCAGCCGCCGTATGGTGTCTCGACGCGTTACTCGGCCCTGTTCCGCCGACGCCAGCGCGCGGAACCAAGCTGTCAATGTGTCGACGAGGCGCATCTCGGTGGTCAAGACTTCAGCAAAAGATCTTCTTTGCAACCGTCGAGCGAAAGCGTCATCGAGCAGCTTCGTGCATTCGGCTTGATCCAAACCGTACGCACCGGCCATGAAATCCAAGCCATTTTGCTCGCCGAAATGCCGCGCCGGAAACTTCCTTGCTCGGCTATGGCTGGCATTAATATTGAACAGAGAGTTGCAGCTTGTGAGCTTGTCGCCGATCGCCTTGTAAGCGTTGTCAAACTCGGCGGCGGCATCGCGATCAGCCCTCAGTCCGAGCCGAAGAATGCGAAACGTTGCTTGAGCCAACGCAGCTTTTAGCGCTAACGCCGAAGGGCTGTCCTCTGGTCGGCCGGTGTGATGAGTGCCTTCGAAATCCGACGGCAAGATCAACGCAAGAGCGATGTTATTGGCGCGGAATAGGTCATCCTGTTCTGTCGTTGCTACATGCATACGAGCCAGCTCGCTATCGCTGAAACTGTTGACGACGAGATCCAAGCCGATGCGGCTCGAAAAAACCCGCCTCATCTGTTCCAGATAGCCTGACACGATCTTTGCGGCCAAAGGAGTGATGGTTTCCTCGAGATCCTCCATCATTGCTCGTGTCAGGCCAAGCGTAGGAGAACGCTGTCTCAAGAGCTGTTGATTTTGGATGGGAATGTCATCGCTTGATCGCAATAGCACAAATACCGTCAGACATGTGTTCATGATCTCGGACCTTCCCTGGTGTGCTTGCGCTCACATGGCAAAGGTCGCCCAACCATGCATTTTTCCGCGCGAGTCAGCCAATCCGCTATTGGCCTGCTTGGCTCCATTCTCTTGTCAGCAAAAAGACAGTCCCGCAACGCGGCGACACAGGTGCTGTCAATGACACATGAAGAATTCGAGAAGCTGGCGAAAGCCACGTGTCGAAATGCGGGTGGCCTCGTGACACTCATAGACCACGTTTTGCGCCTATATCCCGCCCTCCGAAAGCTTCAGATTGAAGACAATTCATTTTACTACATGGCGGAAGTTATCAAGAAGGCCAGAGGCGACAAGACAGAGCTGGAGAATTTCAAAGATCGTATCAAGACGTACTATCACAGGCTCCGCCGGGAAAAGGGCGACCCTTTGATAAAGCGCGGCACTGAACTGTCCGCTACTCGACAGATTGGCGAAGATGCTGCTCGTCCATTCGATCATCAATCTGACAATGTGAGCGGGGCGGTGGCCTTGAGCGCATCGCCCGCACCAGAGCCCTCCGGGTCGAAAGAACCAAATATAGCGAACGCGCATGCGTCGTTAGAACAGGGCCAACCAAATACTTTGGCGCTTGTCAAACAGCCGCCGGATCCACCAAGACAAATGTCCCTGACCGAGGCACTTCATTCAAGAACAGGCAGGCGACGACTGGCGGAGGAGTGAGTGTGCTCACCCAAAAAAAGGTCGCTTTGAGCAAATCCGCTATTGGCCCCTTCGCATTTATCACGCTTTTGCACGACGGTCCGGTCACTCCGGCCGCATTCCGCTGCCGGTTCCTCGAAAGGAAACGCTATGCTCGATTTTCCAGAAATCCGCCAGCAGGAAATGCCGCCGCTCCTGATTATGACTCAGCACAGGCTTGGGGGGGTGGGAAAGTCTCTTGTTGCACACCTCCTCGCTGAAGCATCCCACCGCTCTCTCCTATCATTATGGCTTTATGACAATGATGGCCAACAGTTCCTGAAGCCTTACGGACAGCTGACGCGGCTCCTGCTGGCTGCGACCGAGATTGTTGTGAACGACCCTCTTGCCGACATCCGCGCTCATGAAGCACTCGACCAGAGGCTTCACATGGCTCTGCCAAACGATATCCTGCTCTACGACGGCGCGGCTTCCTCGATCAATCGTCACACATACGCTGTCGACCAGCTCGACTTCGGGCCACGCCTTGAGGCAATCGGACGATATGCCATGATCGCCATTCCAGTAACTACTCGACCAGATATTGCGCGTGACGCCCTCGTGGCATTCGAGATCTGGCGGGATCTTTTGCCATCGCCCCACATCATCGTGCCTTTCATCAGCAATCGTGACGGTGACGTCAGAAACGTGTCCCCCGGACACGACTTGCGAAAGCTCGTCAAAATGGCAAACGACGGGGTTGTTGTCATTCCACCAACGCCGATGGCAATCATTAATGAGATTCGCCTCTCCGGGCTTACGCTTGGCGACATGGCCGATCCAAGAAAAATCTTGGAGATCGCCAAGATTGCAGAAAGCATCGGACAGAACCCGACCATCTTTCAGTTGATGCGCCGTGCGTCAGCTAAACTCATAACCGAAACAGATGGGGCAATGCGCCGCCTGGGTTTTACCCTCGGCCTTTCATAGAAGGGCCCAGCCACGAAGCGGTCAGCGAAATGGCACTGCGCCAAATCGCTGACATCTCCGATCCGGACGAACAGGCGAGCGCGCTATTGTATATCGCGCGCTTTCTCGACCCAGCGAGCTTAAGACGTGTTCTGCGAAGTGACGGTCCAATCGGCTCAGCCCACGCAGCGAGACATCTCAAGCGTCTCATGCAAACCAAGGCTCAGGACAGATGGATCAGCCCGCTGATTGCCGAGATTGAGCATCGTGCTGTGCAGTCGGCAGGCAATCAGGTGATCAGGGATGGACGCATCGACCATGAGAGCCCGTTCGCAAAGGATTTGCTGCCGGCGCTCAGCAGATTGACACTTGTCGAGCTTTTGAAGCTGAAGCTCCATCGATTAAGCGCTGGACGTTTCAAGCATCTCTAGCAAATAGGCCCGCGAGGACGTGCTTGCGGGCCTATGCCTGTTGATTGCATCTGAAAAGTGACCTTTGTTTCGGCGTGCAAATTTGACCCCGAAACGAGGTTATCGGCGTCGGTATTGACCCCCAATGTTTGATTTGAGCAGACTACCCAGCCCGGAGTGAGGATGGGTGGCGGGGATTAAGTGCATGGATACGATTGCGCGGATCCGGCGCAAGTTTTCGTGGCCGGCATGACGATCAAGCAGATCGTTCGCGAGTTGCATGTGTCGCGCAATACGGTGCGCAAGGTGGTGCGGACGGGCGCGACGACGTTCGAGTATGAGCGTGAGCACCAGCCGCGTCCGCGGATTGGCCCTTTAGAGGCTGAGCTGGATCGGCTGCTGTCGGCGAGCGAGAACAAGGCGGCGCGGGAACGGCTGACGCTGATCCGGCTGTTCGAGGAGGTCCGTAGCCTCGGCTACGACGGTGGCTATCATGCAGTCGTCGTTATGCTCGCACCAGGGCCCATGCCTCGTCATCGGCTGCAGCCTTCGTGCCGCTGAGCTTTGCCCCGGCGGAGGCCTACCAATTCGACTGGAGCCAATATGAAGTGCTGATCAACGGCACGACGGTGACGGTCACGGTTGCTCATCTCCGGCTCTATCACAGCCGCATGCTGTTCATGCGGGCCTATAGCCGACGCACGCGACAAGTCGAGATCATCGTGCAACATCGCGGCCTGGCTTTTAGGCGGCAGGCCCGCAGCCAGTTTTGCGGATGATCTCATGGTACCGGTCAGAAAAGACACATTGCTGCGGGTCTTCCGCCGACGGGTCATAGACCATGATGACACGTTGACATCGGTTGGAATCGACGACTTCGCTTTCCGGCGCAGGCAAACCGACGGGACGATTTTCTCCCACCTCGAGCGGCGCGGGCCGGTCGGGCTGCTGCCAGATCGCACGTTTAATACCTCCCGCGCCTGGCTGGTCGAGCATCCATCCATATCAGTCGTTGCTTGAGATAGTGGGCGTGGCTATGGCGAGGCGATCGCCAGAGGCTTGCCGAATGCCAAATAGGTCGCCCACCGCGGCATCTGACGGAAAACTCCAGCCGCGCGTTTCTCGACGCCGCCGGCAAATCCATGCGTCAGATCAGACCGGCGGCAGGCAGCAATATCGTGATCCCAGCTGCTGATCTATGCCGAGAGGCTGGAATATGAGGAATATTTGCGCCCGCAGGATACTGATGAGGCCATCAAAGAGCTGTCGAAGAAAGGAACCTCGATCTGTCCAATCCTCTGTCAGACCGGCCATAGCCGGAAGGTCGCGTGTGATGTCGCGCGCGGCCCGAGGTTCGACGTTTTCCGCACGTGGCCAAGTTCGCTAGATAGCTGGCTCCCGTGGCTAAACACCAGCTGGGACGAGGGCGTCCGAAATGCTTTAGCGCTCTGGCGCGAGATGCAGGCGCAGGGCTTTCAAGGACAGAGTGGTGTCGTCTCACAATGGGCGCAACGCCGGCGTGTTGCTGAAAAGGCAAATCAAAGCGGATTGGCACGGACACCATCGGCACGCGTGCTCGCCAGACTTCTGACCACGGCGCGGGCTGATTTGGCAAAGTCAGCAGCTATCTTGATCGCTGCGATCAAATTGAATGCACCCGAGCTGGTGGTGGCCGGCACCACTTCCCTCGAGGACTTTCAGTCCGTGATCCAGTCCAAACAGCAACCAAACTGGAAGAATGGTTCCGGTCAGCAAAACTCAGCCTTGTAAGCCCCTTTGCCAACGGGGTCGAAAAGGACATGACAGCCGTCAGAAATGCGATCATCTCTCCATGGCCCAACGGGCAGACCGAAGGACAGATCACGCGCGTGAAGCTCGTGAAACGGCAAATGTCTGGGCGTGCAAAGCTCGATCCGCAACAGGCGAGATTGATCGGAGCTCGATAGACAAAGCTTCGGCAAAAGTGCGTTCGAGCCAGGCGCGATGGGAATATACCCGCCTAACGAGCCACTTCGCAATAGCAATCAACACCGTGCAGTCTTAATCGGGGGCGACCGCGCTTCTTGTTGGGGCGACTGCGACAATGACGAATTATGCCTCTGAGTGACTTCTGGTGACTCCGAGTGACTTCTGGTGACTCCGAGTGACTTTTTGAGACTTTTAGTGACGCCTAATCTAGTCGGTACTCACTAGAATGCAGTGCGGAATATGAGGAAGGCACATGCACTGCCAATTCGTAAGACTCAATACGTATGGCGCTTTCGCCGCAACAATGGGAAGACGTCGATGGCATGAAAATGCTTTCGATATTCTTGATGAAGCCGGGAGGGTCTCCGGCGCCATGCCGCACATCAAGCACCCAAGTCCGCCACTTCTGCTGTGCGGTGACCTGCCACAGAATCTGAAACCCTGTGTCGAGACGATCTATGATTTTGGCCGCGACAACCGCGGGGCACCGCTGCGGCGGTCCTCTCCAGTATTATACGGGATCGTGGCATCTTATCCGGTGCCATGGCGCGAACTCGACGCTGGCATAAACGATGCGAACCTAATTGAATGGTCTCAATCCGTTGTCAGCTGGCTCGAACTGACGTTTGGAAACAATCTCGGGAGCGCCGTTCTGCATCTGGATGAACCCTATCCCCATGTTCATGCTTTCGTTATCCCGCCGATTGGACCGCTCAACCGGCTGGATCATACACTCCATCCTGGCCGAAAGGCTCGTAAGGAGGCTCTTGAGGGCGGTGCCGATAGGATCGATGGAGAGCGTGCCTATCGTGCAGGTATGCGCAATTTTCAGGATGGATACTATGAGAAGGTGTCCAAGCGCTTTGGGCACGAGCGGACAGGACCAAGAAGGCGACGATTCCAGCGCGACGTGGCGCTTCAGCGTCAAGCGACAGCTCGCGTTCTCGACAATTTGTCGATGATCATCGAGCGAGCGACCGATAGGCTCTCGGCCGGCGCATACGAGGCCAATCAAAAAGCATTGAATGATCTCAAAGTGATGGCCACATCCATCGGGGCGGCAAGGCTCGAACATGATAGAGGACGTGCCAATTCGCTCAGTGTGCTGCTGGCCGATTTAAGCGCAGCAAATACGGACACGACTGAACCAACTCCGAGAGAAGACAGTCGATTCGAGGTCCAGAATTTTTCCGATTTCGCCGAGGAGGCCGACGGCGATCATGGCCCAGGAAATTCCGAAGGTGTCGAGAATGATTATGAGGACGATCCCGGCCCGGAAGGCAATATGGATGTCGAATTTACTGAAGATGCAGCAGATTGGGAGGAAGACCGCTATCCCGCGCTCGACAATGACATCGAGGAAGACGACTGGCCATGACCGCCTACTCGCAGGTACGCATTTTCTCGCTCAGTGCGAAGCCGGAACCGTCAAGCCCGACAGCTTTTCTGGACGAACGATCCCTATCCAACATCGAGTGGTGATGAGGTCCATCAAAGGGGCGGGGCACAGACGAGGACGCCATGACTGCTAGAGGATGTTACCAGACATCCCCTTAGAACTCCTGCAAAATTGAACCACACCGGTTTTGCCTGAACTGCTGCCGGTTCGGTAGACACTAAGTTAGGCTAGTTTAGCTTGCTCTTCGTATTCCACGGGGCTCAGATAGCCCAATGTCGAGTGTCGGCGCCTCGGGTTG
>NZ_LMLO01000021.1:0-226 GCF_001421945.1 Devosia sp. Leaf64
GCTTCACGTAGGCCGGGGGGATCAGCTTCACCTCATGACCTAGCAGCCTGAGCTCGCGGGCCCAGTGATGCGCACCGCCGCAGGCCTCCAACGCCACCAGGCACTGTGGCTGACGGGCGAAAAACTCCAGCAACTTCGTGCGGCTGATCTTGCGGCTGAACAACGCTCGACCGCTCGCATCGGCACCGTGGGCGTGAAAAACGTTCTTCGCGATATCCAGACCGAT
>NZ_LMLO01000021.1:244-14857 GCF_001421945.1 Devosia sp. Leaf64
CCAACATGGGCGCCTCCTCAAGTGGTGTGTTCAACACCTCCACTTTGGCACATCGATGCCGCCGGGGGGCGTCCACCCCATCACCCCGTTTAAGTCAATGGTTGCTTCGATCCGTCACCGCGAAATGTCGCCGCGAGGGCAAGGTGCTCTTGTCAGCAGACTTGCGCTCTTAACCGGCGCCTATATTCGTTGGAGTATGTATGTCGATCCTTAACTCTAATGTCCTTCCGATGCACTTGATGGCTTCGCATAAGGCTTCGTCAGGCATATTGTAGTTTCACGGGCATGCAGCGCTCGGCCTTCGGCCAACTCAACAGCGTTGCTTCAAATGACCATTCCCCCTCCTTTTCTGGCTATGCCAGGCTTTTTTCACGACACCCTGTCCGCCCTAGAAGCGTATCCAATTCGCATTACCCAGCCGGTGGACTGCGATGCTTAAGCTCGATCGACTTCGCACGCACCTTGAGGGCCATACTTTTGTCGAGGAGATCCTGCTTAGAGCAGCCCATCAACGTGAGCGTGAGCAGAGACGCACAGATCCGACCCCCGAGCACGGCAAAGTACCTTTAGGAGTTGAGGACGTTCTTCTGGCTTTTCAACTCGCTGATACATTGAAGCCGCTCTTTCAAACAATGAAGCAGATGCTAGCGCATAAGAGTGTCCTGGTTATTGAGGTTGGGAACACTCATTCAATTGAATTGGCTCTGGAACTTCTATCGCCGGCAATGGAACATGGCTGGATCGAAGAGGGGAGTGACGATATCCATGCCTCTCCAGTTGCCCTCGAAATCGGCCAGGGGCCATCTGGAAAATGGCTAAATCGGATACTGATGGCAGCCTACAACTCTGATGCGCTGGTTGTGTGTTTTGTCCCGTCGGCAGGCAATGAAGGTCAAACAAAAACAGCCCGGCTTGCCGCTGACGTGATTCTGCCGTTTGCTTCAATCTCACCGGATGCCGTGAAGGCCTGCGTGGAAATCGTCTCCGGTCCAACTGATGGTCAATGGTTGATTGGTGATCCGGGAAACGTTTCGGCCGCCGATATCGCTGCTATCCTGAGGCCGGGAATGGATGCCAAACGGTGCTTGGAGGCTCTGACAGCTCTTCTGGGTAGCCAACAAAAGCCACTCTCGAAAGATTCCAAGCTCCGCTTCGACACCATTGCAGGTTACGGGGACGCCAAGATCTGGGGCATGGCGCTCAACCAAGACTATGCTTCATGGCAGGCGGGTGAAATCCAATGGGACGAGGTCCCTGACCGAGGCGTACTTTTGTCAGGGCCTCCTGGCACAGGAAAGACGATCTTTCCGCGGCTGCTCGCGGCGAAATTGAAAGTGCCTCTAACGGTGACCAGTGTGGCGGACTGGAACGCGCACAACAATCTTTCTGGCACGCTCGCGCATATGTCCGAGCTCTTCTTGCATGCTCGCAAGACGCCCGGCGTCTTGTTCATCGATGAACTGGACGGCATCAGCAGTCGCGGCAGTCATCAAGATGGTTCAAACCGCACCTATTGGCTGCAAATCGTCAATCATCTCCTTACGCTTACCACCGAGGCTCTCGAGGTGCCGGGCCTCATACTGATCGGCGCGACCAACAATCCCGAAAACATCGATCCAGCACTCTTGCGTTCTGGGCGGATAGAAAAACACATTCGCATAGAGCTTCCGGACAGAGACGCCCGTCAGGCCATTTTAGCGTCGCAGCTCACAGCAAGCCTTTCGCGCGCCGATCTCGAGGATCTGGCAATGCTGACAGAGGGACAGACCGGAGCGGATTTGGTTTCGTTGGTGCGGTCCGTCACCGCGAAATGTCGACGTGAGGGCAGGGCGGTCTCGTCACTAGAACTGAGAGCGCATGTTCGGGCTCCATTTGAAGCCCTGTCGGCGGCCGATAAACATCGTTTCGCGGTCTACTATGCCGGTCGCTCCATCGTGGCAGCAGTGCTCAATGTTTCGTCTCCAATGAGTGTTTCGTTCCCAACCATCGTCGATCTGAGAAACGAGCTTTGTGTGCTCGTGGCTGGCCGGCAGGCCGAAGAACTTATGCTTGATTACCCTTCAACCCTCGGCACAGGCGATCTCGCCAAAGCCAGCCGTATAGCTGCTGCAATTGAAGGCAGCTTCGGCATAGGAGAGCTGGGACTGGTCACCGCCGCTTCGTCTGTCCCCTCAGTTCGCCGGCACATCGAGGAGGCGGCCCGCCGCGCGACGCAGCTGCTTCTCGACAATCGAGAGGAGTTGGAACGGCGATCAATTCTCTCTCCAGAGACGCCACGCCGTCTTATCGAGCCGGGATTTGTTTCAACCCTTCACTGAAGAAGGGTGAAAGGATCGGCAATCGGGATGAAACTTCTCATCTTATCGGAGCCTCTGGCACCGATTGAAACATCGCCAAAGGCAAAAGGTCGGATCTTCGTGTTCGCGATATAATCGTCCCCAAGAGCGCTTCATCGGGGGGCAGGGGCGTCACGTCGAGAAAGCTCTCATCGATACTGTAGATCTCGATCTCGGGCGAAAAACGCTCATAAAGCGTGTTCATCCCGCGGCTCATGTCGCCGTAGAGCGCGTAGTTTGAAGATAGGGCCACGACGCAGTCGCGCTCGCATAGCTGACGGATTTGGAAATAGGGCTGGCCCATCTTGATCCAGAGCGCCTTGGCTTCGTTCGTGCGAGCCACGGCGCACCCGTCGTTGTTGGACAGCACGATCACCGGGCGCCGCTCGAGCTTGGGATCGAAGACGCGTTCGCACGAGCAATAGAAGCTATTGCCGTCGATCAGGGCGCCGTCATTTCGCGAGGTCGCGGATGGTGGCGGTGACAACGCCCCAGATGGAAACCTCCACGCCCTGGGCGACGGTGAACGCCGGCAATTAGGCGTTCTCGTTGTGGAGATACATGGCTCCGCCTCGGCGGTTGAGCCGCTTCAAGGTCGGGTCGCCGTCGATGAGCGCCAAAACGATCGAACGGTGCTTAGGCGCTTTGGAGCGATCGACCACCACGACGTCGCCGGGGAAGATCTGCACGTCGATCATGCAGTCGCCCACGACCCGCCAGAGGAATGTCGCGGTTGGGTTCTCGATGAGGACCTGGTTGAGGTCGATCATCTCCTCGATGAAATCATCAGCAGGAGACGGGAAACCAGCGTGGACCGTTCGACCGACCAATGGCACGTATACGGGCGCGATTGGCGCAAGCGGCACAGGCCAACGGGAATTGAGAACGATGGCCAAGGTAGGCTCCCTCACGCGAAGGACTTAACGCCTACAAATATAACAAAACAGGAACAACGAACTTTCCGAGATTTCTGTGTGTTGGCCTTTTGGAGGACCGCTTGCCTTCATGCCCCCCGCGATGATGTAAAGGAGAGCGCACACTTTACGGGTCGGGATCAGTCGTGGTCATCAAGCAAAGAACACTCAAAAACAACCTCGATGTGCTTCAACAGAAAGCTCGTGAGCGGACTGTAAAAACGCAAAACGTCGAGTATGATCTCGAAACCTTAGTAAAACGCATCAAGAAAAAATCAATAAAGCTGGACCCTGATTATCAGCGGCGTCATAGATGGTCAGCAGAAACCTCGTCGCGGCTGATCGAAAGTTTAATCTTAAATATCCCTATCCCGGTGATTTTTCTTTCTCAGGACGTGGATGTTGATGAAGAGACGGAAGATTCAACGGCTCGCTATACCGTCATCGACGGGCAACAGCGACTTACGGCAATCTACGACTACCTCCGCGACCAGTTTCCATTAGAGGGTCTGGAAACTCTCTCCGAGCTTAATGGAGCCTTCTATAGGGATCTCCCTCCGTTCCTCGTGCGCCGCCTGGAAGAACGCACTGTCAAGTGCATGCGCATCGACTCAACAGTTGATGCTCAGGTCAAATTCGACATTTTTGAACGTCTAAACACCGGTTCGGTACGCCTGGAGTCGCAGGAGCTGCGCAATGCAACAGCCCGCGGACCATTCAACGATGCCATCAAGGAGATGGCAAAATTCGCTGAATTCAGGTCGATGATACAGGTTCCCGAAAACGACCCAGCGTCTAATTCGAAAGTTCAGAAGATGGAGGACGTGGAACTAGTCCTCAGGTTCTTTGCCCTACGAGACGGACGATACAAGACCCTCAAAAAGGGATTTAGGGAATTCCTCACCACCAGCTTGATCCAATTCAACGACTGGAGTGATCAAGAGATTGATCAGGGCGCATGGGAATTTGGAGTGTACATGCGCTTCATCTACGAAAACGCCGAGGACCTCACACCATTTGCCAAATTTCGACGAGGTGGCAAGCGTATGTCTACATTTAACGCGGCAGTCTTTGATGCTGTGGCGGTTGGCATTGCCGAAGTTTTCTCTGCCGCAGATTTGGACGACGATCCTGACGAAGCAGCTCAAGCCCTTGAAGGCTATCGAGAGCTGTTCGAAGACGAAAACTTTTTCGCTGCGGTAAGTGGCAGCGTTAATGACGGAGCCAAGGTAGTTGAACGTATCGATGCAATGGTAGCGCATCTGGGGAGATGACGACAGCAGCTTTTGAGGCCGTTGCCTCCATACCAAAGCGCATCGAAGAGCTGGAACTTCTTATACTGACAGCGAAGGGTTGCGCTGAAACGAACGAGCAGCTGTACAACACGCTATGCCGGGCATGCTGCGTGTTGTTGGCGTCTCATTTGGAGGGCTTTCTTAAAGATCTAACCAGTGGCCTTTTGGCTGATTTGAACTATCACCTCAAAGGCTTCCATGAGATGCCGGAAGCCATGAAGCGCACCTTCGCGAAAAAAATTGCTTTCTACGACGGAGTAGAGGCGAAAGAAATTGAAAAGCGAATAGCGCAGCTTGTCAGTTTTTTTGACAAGAATTCTGTTCAAATCGATCTTGATTATTTTTCTTACAAGGAAAATCCAAATAAGAATCCAAACTCTTCGTTCATAGACACCATGTTCGAGCGTTTTGGGATTAATTGCATTGTAAATTCGATAGCAACGCCAAGCTTCGAAGTTGTGTTCGACAATTACGAATTCACGAACTTTGTAATCAAACGAGATATGCGAAAGCGGCGCTCCAGTCTTTACCGTTTTCCCTATACGGCGATCGGAAGCAAATATCAGTTCGCCCGCATCAAAAAGGGCAAGTCCACTGAAACCTTATGGCACTCGTATATTGAAGAGATAATGACGCGAAGACACAGCATCGCCCATGGCGACGTGACCGGCAATGATACAACGTGGGAAGAGCTGAAAATCGATGTGCAGAAAATGCACGTACTGATGCACGGATTAGCCTTCTCCGCAGCTGACTTCTTGAGAAAATAGGCTATGTTTTGAAAATTCGGGCTTGTGCTGTTATAGAGCGCCTGCGAGGCAAAGGTTAGCTGCCAGCCTCGCAAGCGCAGTCGTCGTAAGCCGCCACGCCCGATCCCGGAAGGGATCGGGCTTTAGGTTTCGGGTCCCAGGTGGGCGTGCAGGCACACAGGACCTAGTGCTCTTCTCCTAGTCATCTTTAGCTCCATATCTGGGTTAGCCGGCGGCGCCGGAATCTGCTTGGGAGCGACGGGTTCGGTTGCAGCAGCGGCAACAGCTGCCGCAATTGCATTCGCCTCGGCCTGCGCTTTCCAATAATCGTGAACCGCCTCGATTTCACCATAGGCACCAACTTCCATGAGGCGGTCGATGACGCGTGAATAGATGGCGTCTTGAACCTTCTTTTGACCGCGCATCCACTCCATGGCGGCATTGGGATTCAGCAGCAGGACATAGTGAAACTCACCACTAGGCCCTGGCTTGGTTTGGATCATCCACAGATCGCGATGGGTGACCTATCCGACAGTTTGCGATTCAAGCCGATTGCGGCAGATAATCGTCGTCACTTATCTACGTCGTCGAAGATCGAGCGCTTTACGGCAGCAGCATCGGCCGAGGACGGCTCCGCCTTCTTCTGCGTCACGATGTGGGTCCAGTCCGTATCGTCGTCGGTGTCTTCATCTCGCTCCCGCTTGCGCTCTTCAAGCATTTCGATGGCGCGCTTTACCTGATCTCGCGCGGCGTCCATCAAGCTGACCGCGTCGTCATCCAGACCGACGCCCATCTCTTCGACACAATCGAGAGCACCGAGCAATTTCTTGAAGTGGCTGTCGGGCTCCTCGTCAAGGTCGGCATCCGCGGCGATCTCTCCGATTTTTTCCTCAAGGGCTGGCAACAGGATTGTTCGCATTGCCAAGCCTAGGCCAACGAGGGAAATCGGCGGTATGAGCGCGAGCATTTCCTCATCGGCGAAGAACGATGTATCGAAGTCGGAGAGCGCGATTGATTCGAGGCTGCTAGCTGCCTCGCGTCGCAAGCCATCCGGCAGCAGGCCGAATTGATGGGCGCGGGCGTAGGCTTGAAAACGGGGATTGTTGGCAACAGAATCCGTCTGCCAACAGAACCTTAGAAGCAGGTCAGGAAACTGCCTGATCACCTTGACGAAGACCGCATCACTGGCCCGATAGGACAGGAAGTGAAAGAGCATCCAGTTCCGATGCGTCTCGTCAGGCGTGCGGCTGATCCGGGCGACCAGTGCATCGTCGAGCGTGGGCGGGATAACGAGGGCGTCGCGAATGACCGGCGAACCCTCGCAGGTAAAGCTGCCGAGGATCGTGTCGATTGGTGCGCCGCGGATGAGCGCGGCCATCATGTGCGGCTTTTGCCGCAGAATCTCCGTCAAGGCGTCGGAAATTGTCGGATGCGCGAAGGTCCATCTGGCGCCGGACCGTTTTAAGAACGAGCCCTTCAATTCGGCAAAGCAATCCTGGATTCTAGCCAGACTGAAACCGGTCAATTCCGCCACTGCTTCGGCGGCGCCGGCATCATGATCGTTCGGATCGAAGCCGGCCTGATGGACGTAGACGAGATAGAGCGCGGCCTGGAGCTGCTCGTCCAGAGCGCTGACCGTGTCGACAAGGTGCTCGGTCGGTTCCTCCATAAAGCGCACGAGCGAACTCTCGCGAGGCGCCAGTCCCTTAGTGAAGTTCGGATCGCCAAGCCTTTCGGCTATTCCAGGTAGGAAATCGTCGACGGCGGCGACCGCTTCGAGGTGCGGCTTGACGCTTGAACGCCAGCTCTGGCTCTGCTCGCCGAAATTGATGTGATTATAGAGGATCTGCGCCTTCTCTTCAAAGGTCAGATCACCGACGTCGACAACGGCGCTGCCATCGGCGAACTGCGCAAGATTGCGCTGCCCCAGCCGGCGCCGAGCTGCCTCATAGATATGCTTGCGCGAAGTCAGCAGGAAGCGGTTGCCGTGCTTGATCGCCGCGCGCAGCTTCGAGAAAGCCGACGTCCAGTCCTGCACGTAATCGTCGCGCAGCACGTTCGAACCGAAGGCGTCGTCAATCCAGAAGAAGCGACCGGGATCGTTGGGATTCCAGCCTGCCTCGAAATCGCGCGGGCTGGTCAGGGCAAGGACGGTATTGTCCGGATTTTCCGAAGCGATGGTCGAAACGATTGCGCCGATCGCCGACTTGCCGCTGGCTGGATTGCCGAGCAGAAGCACCACGCCATGTTCCGAGATGGCGTTGACCGCGTCGCGATGCGCCCGCGTCGGAACATAGGTGCGAAGCTTCGGAACCCAGCCGTCAAGCAACGCCCGGCTCTGTTCGCTCAGCCGTTCGTCGACGATCGAGGTCAAGTCTCCCAGGCCATAGACCTGCGGGACGAGCGCGCGCAGTCGTGCGCTGCTCCTAATGACCCGGATGATGTATTGGCGGCCCAGGATGTGGGGCTTTCGCACACCGAGCTCGCGCAGCTTGGCCCGCATGGCGGCCGCAACTGGCGCATCCACACTCATGTTGGTCATGAAGACGTAGGTGTCCGCTTGGCCAGCTTTAACGAGTTCCTCGATGTTACCGATCTCAGTGGAGAGGTCGCCGACCTTGAGCGCCTTTCCGGCATCCGAGGTATGCTTGCACTGGACCGTTCCGATGAATTGCTCATTGCTTGGCGAAGGGATGAGAAATACCGCGTCCTGACCGCCGTCCTGCGCCTCGCGAAATATTTCCACCGGGCGGCCCAGAACCACTTCGCTAACTTGGGAGCAGAGATCCTGGAAGGCGCGCCAACCGATCGTATGAAGTGCAAGGTCGCTCCACGGGCCATGCGCGCGGCGCACATTCGTCACCGCAGGTTCGGTTTGGCCGGCCACGATTGTCACGTGGCCACCGCACAACAGATGACGCTTTGTCGCGATATTTCATGCACTCCCATCATCTGACCCCCGCGTCGGCTGCAGTTGTTCCCGCCACAGGCTGCTTAAAGGCGAACTGGGTCTCGCATTTATCATGCGCACACACTGGCTTGTTAAGGCCGAAAGGCCGCTGATACCTGGTGCGACCGCACACGCATTCGAACTGCTGGCGGAACGCCTTGAACTCGTCCCACCGCGTCTGCTCGTCCCCAATCGAGCCGTCGCCATAGGGGGCGTCCTGAAAGTGGCTTCCGAAATTCTCAATGTCGCCTTTGATAAGGCTGGCGATGAAGCGATTATTCACGCCCGTCACATCAGCGGGAGTAAGCTTGAGGTCGCTAAGGAAGCCGCCGATCGCCGAGGCCAGTTCGGAACGCTCGTAGGAATAGGCCTTTTCGAGCTGTCGGATGCGAACATTGACGCCGAACCCGCGGGCGATACCCAGCAGCCACTCCTCCTCGGCTTGACGCATCTCGTTAGCGGCGGATTCTCCCTTGGCCCAGCGATCGGCGATCATCTCATCGGTGACCTTGTGGTCGGCGAAGCGAGGCCCAAACGCCGGATCAAGTCCGATGATGCGGGCGAACTGCCAGTCCTTCGCTGTGAGCTGGTCCTTCAGATAATTGAAGAAGCGTTCGTCATGTGTGGTTAGGATGATCTGGCAGTCCGTGAACATCTTCGCGAGCAGCGCACCGATCGCGCGGCGATGGTCGGCGTCATAGGATGTGACGACATCGTCCAGCGCAATCACCGGTGCAGCACTGTTGAACTTCTTGATCGCCGCGAGGCGGAGCGCGAGCGCGACCGAATGGATCTGGGAGTCGCTGAGATAGCCGCCCGGCGCGACGCTTTGACGATTGTCCGCAAAATCGATCACTAGCTGCATGCGCTGCTGGTTGGTGTCGTCCTCACCAGGCAGTTCAAGTCGGATCAGCTTGGCGTTGGTGCCTTGGATCTCCTTGTAAATGTCGTTCATCGGCGCCTGAAGCGTGTCGAGGAGCGACTGGACCTTCTCGCGGATTTTGCTCGAGACGAGCGTGGCCTGCACGACGAGCGCTTCGTGCAGCGTAGTCAACTGCTCGGTGGTGCGAGTTGCCAGCGCCACAGCTTTCTGGAGATTAAGCAGCCGGTCGATGCTGGCCTTGACCTTGACCCAAGTATGCTCGCCCTGTTTCGCTTCGATGTCGGCGATCTCATGATCAAGGTCGGCGAGGCGCGTCTCCAACTCGGCGACGATGGCGGAGGAATCGGGCGCGTTAACGGTCGGCCATCCGCCAACGCCGGCTTGGTAGGCGATGAGCGCGGTCTTGAATCCGTCGACATCGTCATCGGACAAATGCTCGATCATCGCGGGAAGACGCGCCACGAGCCGATTGTGCGTCTGGCTGGCGGCGGTCTCGGCATTGTCCAGCGCGGTCTTCGCGTCGTTGTAGCTTTGCAGATCCTCAATATGGGTCATCAAGAGATCGCGGATGGCGGGCACACTTCCGGCGGCAGTGTCACTGATCGCCGTGGCGCAGACCGGGCATGCGTCGGGCGCGGTCGCGTCGTCTGCAAACAGCTTCTCGGCTTCCTTCCAAACTGACCGGAAGACCGTGCCCGACGCCTTGTCGCGTTCAACGACCTCAGTGGCCTTCGCGTCGGCCAGCGCAGACAGCGCCTTATCGAACGCTTCGATGGCGCCCGAACATGTGGCGTCGCCGCCGTCCTCGGGAACGATTTTTTGCCACAGCGCGATGAGCGAATTACGAATCTGTTTAAGACCGGCGAGACCGAGCCGCTTTTCCTCCGCCTCGACACGATTGCCGACCTCGATATAACCCTCGTCCTCGGCGGAGAGCGCTGCGAGCGTTAACTCGGGATCGAGCGGAGCGATGACGCTCACGTTGACGAAACCGAGCACGGTCGCGTCGTCCCACGCCTGAACGGCCTGTGCGGTCTCAGTCAGCAATAGACCGGCAAGGCGAACTTGTTCGGTGGCACTCTCGGCAGCGGCCTTCACATCGCGGCGCAGAAGACGGAGGTTTTTCTGCACTTCCACCAGCGGTGAAAGCTGCAGCCAGCTCGCCACGTCGCTGTAGCGATTCTCCGGACTATGCGTTTCAACGAACGTGCGCAGCGTATAGCCTCGGATGATCGGCGAGACGACGAACCCGGCTTTCATCGCGGTTGCGGCCGCATGGATCGGGCGAAGATTGCCGGTGGCGGTACGGCTACCTTCGACCGTCGTCTTGCCGGTGATCGTGGTGAACTTCACCATCGGCGCGATGCCCGCCGCCTGTGAGCCATTGTGCGCGAGGGCGGGCGGTCCGGCCTGGTTGTTCAAAGTGCGCTGCCCGAGGCGTTCGAGCGTGCCATGTTCAGAGAACAGAAACTCGAGTGCGTCGATGACGCTCGATTTACCGAGGCCGTTGGGCGCGAAGATCGCGAGGCACGGCTTCTTACTGAGGTCGAAAGTCTTGGGCTGAAGATAGGCGCGGAAGCCTTCGAGCGTCAGCGAGTGAAACAGCGTCGGATCAGCCATCGACCTGCTCATCGACTGGTGCGGCGCGCTTCGCCGCGAGCGCGACGATCGCAGTCTTGGCATTGCCTACGGCATTGGCATGCGGCGTGACCGTCAGCAGGTGATCGGACAGGATGCCGGCAAGATCGACGTCGACATCGTCCGACGCCTTAAGCGTCTCGGACAGCGTCGCGAGGAACACTTCGGGCGTATCCGCCTGTTTGACCTTTGGCGCGGCCAGTGCCGCCAGCATATCGGGAGTCGCCGCTTTTTCCGGTGCCCCCGTTTCATCTTGTCCCATCATTTCCCCCCCTATTGTCGGCCCTCTTCCAAGAACCATCGATGGTGACGGCGTAGCAATGCCGCCAAAATCAGATGGCTGGGCGTCATAACTGCAAGCGCTGATTATTCCCCCTCAATCAACGTGAAACCAGCGAGCAAAGACGTCAATGGTCGAAGGTGATTTAGCAACCCCTCCTTGCGTGATTGTACGCAGTCGGCCGAAGCACGAAAGTCTGCTTTCCCACTGCTGGTGCCTGAGCCGGAAAGTCAGCAAACGACCCCAGCCCGACTCTTGGCGCGCCCAGGTTCTAAACTTCCGCTTTCGCTGGATTTCTGCCGAGAGCTGTCAGTCCGCTTGCGGCCCCAGATCGGCCGACAGCGACCGCTTTTTGCAGAGCGTCTACTAAAGCGGCCAGTCCGCTCTCGGCCCTTGTCAGTCGTTACGGTTGGAATGCCCGAATGAGGATATCGACGAAGCAATAATGCCGAAACCGGCCGTTAAGAATACTCAGCGTTAAAGACCAGTGTCGACCTCACGCCCTAGGTCACACCTGTGAAAATGGCACCCGTGCACTTCTCTGCGCAAAGCAATGCTGAGCAGTCCGTGATGCGCTGAGAGATAAAATAGACCCCTTCTTAAGGCCAGGGTCTTGTCGTGGTTGAGGAAGCGCCCGACTTAGCGGGCCGAGGCAGCTCTACATTGCTAATGCTGAACAATTTCGCACCCTGAGTCCTTTTCAACGATTTCATGGGTCTTTTTGCACCGGCGGCCGTGTTGCTCATTCGTTAATGCATGGCTCCTGACCATTTGGTCAAAATTTGCAAACCGGCAATTCGAGGTACTCGTATTGCCCGGTTTTCCTTCGCTTTTCGTAGTTTGATCGCTCGCTCTGCTCTCGAATAACCGGCGTTTGAGCCCAAGCCACCTAAACCGAATATGAACCATATGCCTCTTTTGGATGCAGTCAGTGCATAACGGATGTGCAGAGAGACTGAGTACTAACCACGACCGGTTCGATCTACATAGAAGTCATCAAACGAAGGGGAACCGAAATGAACATTGCAAAGAAGCTTGCCGACTACGCCCGTTACCAGCGCACGATGCGCGAGCTCAACTCGCTCGACGCCCGTCAGCTGACCGATCTGGGCATCACGCGCGGCGACATCAAGTCGATCGCTCGCGGCACCTACGCTGCCTAAGCTTTAAGCACAAGCAGTCGTACGATGAAGGCGTCCTCAGGGCGCCTTTTGTCGTTTCTGGGGCCCGGATTTAGCGCGTCAGGTCAGCGACTATGCAGTCGAGCGCGACGATCAAGTCATTGGGCTTGATGCGAATTTGCAGCCCGCGCTGCCCGCCATTGAGATAGATCTCATCATAGAGCTGCGCCATTTCGTCGAGCGCCGTTGGCACAGGCTTGCGCTGCCCCAAAGGGCTGATGCCGCCGACTTTATAGCCCGTCAGGCGTTCGGCGTCGGCGGGCTTCATCATACGCGCCGACTTGCCGCCGAGGGCGGTGGCGAGCTTTTTCATATTGACCTCCTCGTCCGACGGGACGATGGCGCAGATCGGCTTGCCGTCGAGTTCGGCCATCAGCGTCTTGAACACCTCGCCGGGAGAAACGCCCATTGCTTCAGCGGCTTGCAACCCAACGCGTTCTGCGTTGGGGTCGTAGTCATAGTGCGCCAGGGTGAAGGCGATACCGGCTTTGATAAGCGCTTGGGTGGCGGGCGTGGTCTTTGACATGTCCTTGTTTTAGCTCGAATAAAACAAAGCTCAAGCCTCAGCGTTCGAGGTCGGGACGCTGGACCCAGCGTGGGTCGTTGGCGGCGGCGTCGTAATCCTCCATGCCGACGTCGCGAAGGATGTGTGGGGAGAGGCGGAGGGCCTGGATGGCTTTGTGGCGATCGGGCTTCTCGGATGCGTCGGACGGGGCAGGGACGGCGAAGAGGAAGCCAAGGATGTGCGGCAGCGTGAGCATTGATGCATCGACTGGCCTTATGGCGAGCCGCTCCATATCAGGTTGACATGGCAGGAGGATGCGCCTGATATCGGCGGCGATCCAACTAAACGTCCGCATGCATGCATAAGGTGAGCTTATCCAAATGTCGTTGCCGCCACTTAATGCCGTCAGGGTTTTCGAGGCCGTCGCGCGGCATCTCAGCTTCACGCGCGCGGCTGAGGAATTGGGGATGACGCAGGCGGCGGTGAGCTATCAGGTCAAATTGCTCGAGGAGCGGGTGGGGGCGGCGCTGTTTTTGCGCAAGCCGCGGCAGATTGCGCTGAGCGAGGCGGGGATAAAATTAGCGCCGCAGGTGAAAGAGGCCTTCGACATCATGCGCGATGCTTTTGCCGATACGCGCGGCGAGGTCGATAATCTCCTCTCCATCACCATCGTGCCGACTTTTGCGAGCCAATGGTTGGCGCAGAACCTTGGATTGTTCCAGATTGACCATCCCGATATCGCGGTGCGGCTCGATAGCCGCAGCGATGTGGTGGACCTCCTCAATGAGGATTTCGATATTGGAATCAGGACCTTGTCCGCACCGCTCAAGAAGGGGCTGGTGGCGCATCTGCTCGTTGAAGCGGATTTCACGCCGCTCCTCAGCCCTTCTCTGGCCGAGAGCATCGGCGGGGTGAAGGAGCCGGCCGACCTTCTGAAACTGCCCATGCTCGATCCGCGGGATGAATGGTGGGCCATGTGGTTCGAAGTGGCTGGCGTGCCTGGCTTTTCGACGGAAGGCCGGCCAATGAGCATTCTCAATCTGCAATCGCTGCTGGGATCGGCTGCAATGGCGGGTCGGGGCGTTTCGATGCTGACGCCGGCGCTGTTTCGCGACGAAATCGCCTCGGGCCGGCTGATCCAACCCTTCCCGATTCTGGCGCCGGCGGGGCGGGGATATTATTTGGTCTATCCCGAGAGCCGGCGGAATGCGCCAAAGGTGAAGATGTTTCGTGACTGGATGCTGGGGGCGACCGCATTCATGCGCGAGGGCACGTGACTTCGGTACCATTCCGTTAGCATCGAGACGCTCGAAAGCCCGAAAGGGGTAAAATCCTGACAAAAGCTGTCGCGGACGGCCCTTAGCGCTCATCCATCATTATGGATGGAGCGGATATGACCAGCGACGAACTCAACGCCGTCATCGTACGGGCCAAGGCGGCGACCTATGTCGGGGGCGGGGTGAAGGCGCCTGCGTCGCGACCGGGTTCGCATGATCTTGGCTGGAGCGAGGGGCCGTGGCGCTATCTCGACAGCTATTTTGGCGGCACCGATTTTCTGGGCCAGGAAGTGGTGTGGCGCGAGGCCGAGCCGGTCTGGGCGATGAACTATTATGGCTATGTGATCCGGCCGGACCTGATCGATGCGGAGCGGGCCGGGGCGACGATCAAGGGCGCGCTGACGGCGATGTATGCGGAGGGGCGGTTTTTAGGTGGGTTTGAGTGGGTGGGCGCGTTCGGGGTTTATCGCGATTGGAGCGAGGGCGGCGTTGGGCAGTTTCGGGGGCGGGAGGTGATCTTGGTGGAGGGGGGGCGGCTTATGGGTTGGATTATTTTGGGGGGCTGGTGCGGGGGTAGGGGTGTTGTGGGTGCTGCGGCGTCCCCC
>NZ_LMLO01000021.1:14876-20786 GCF_001421945.1 Devosia sp. Leaf64
GGGCCACCTTCTCCCAGAGGGGGAGAAGAATAAGAGATGGGCGCCTCTATTCCTCCCTCTTGGGGAGAGGGTGGACCGGCCAAAGGCCGAGACGGGTGAGGGGGCGCGAGCCAAACCAAAAGGCCCGGTGATCAATCACCGGGCCTTTTTAATTCAAAGCCTGCAGAAATCAGACGATACCGCCCGAACCGCCCTCAACAGCCGGACGGATGTCGGCAACCTTGGCGCGATAGCCGCTGGCGCGGTAGGCGGCCAGGGGGTCGATGGCGCCGCCGGCTTCGAGGCGGGCCAATGCGAGGATCGGCTCGACATCGGTGCGGAAGGCGTGGCGGAGTTGTTGGGTGGCGGTCAGGGCGTCATTGTCGGACTGGGCGGCTTTGAGGGTCGCGCGGTCGACGAGGAGGGCCTGGGCGTAGGAGCGTTGGACGTCGGAGGCTGAGAGCATCAGCGACTCGATTGGGTCGGTGACATTGTGGCTCTGGTCGAGCATGTGGGCGGGGTGGAAATCGCTGTCGCGGTTCTCGATGTCGACGAGTTCGTTGAAGACGAGGAACAGACGGTAGGGATCGACCGAGCCCGCGTCGAGATCGTCGTCGCCATACTTGGAATCGTTGAAGTGGAAGCCGCCGAGCTTGCCGAACTGGGCAAGGCGGGAGACGATCATCTCGATGTTCACGTTCGGCGCGTGGTGGCCGAGATCGACGAGGCAGAGGGCCTTGTCGCCCAATTCCTTGGCGATGATGTAATTGGTGCCCCAATCCTGCACGACCGTCGAATAGAAGGCCGGCTCATACATCTTGTGTTCGGTGTAGAGATTCCAGTCGTCCGGCAGGGCGGCATAGATCGACTTGGCCGAGTCGAGATAGTTGGCGAACTGATCGGCGAAATTGACCTGGCCGGGGAAGTTGGAACCGTCGCCGATCCAGATGGTCAGGGCTTTCGAGCCGATGGTCTTGCCGATCTCGATGCATTCGAGATTGTGCTCGATGGCCTGATCGCGGGTCGACTTTTCATAGGAAGAAAGCGAGCCGAACTTGTAGCTCTGCATCTGGCCCTTGGCGTCCGAGAAGGTGTTGGAGTTCATCGCGTCGAAGCCGAGATTGAAGCGGCTGGCTGCCTGCTTCAGGCGGTTCGGATCGGCCTTGTCCCACGGAATGTGGAGCGAGATGGTTTTGGTCGCCTGGGTGAGCTGGGCGATGACGGCGCAGTCTTCAATCTTGTCGAAGATGTCGCGCGGTTCGCCCTTGCCGGGGAACTTGGCAAAGCGCGTGCCGCCGGTGCCAACGCCCCAGGAGGGAACGGCGACGGAGAATTTTGCGACTTTTGCCTTGATGGCGTCGATGGCGATGCCGCGGCGGTCGAGGCGTTCGCCGAGGGTTTCGTAATCGCGGCGGAGATCGGCTTCGCGCTTTGAATTGTCGGCTTCGACGATGGATGCGTCGATGATGTGTTCGGTCATTTTTTGCTCCTCCTGGGAATAAGGCCCCCTCACCCGGCCTTCGGCCGACCTCTCCCCCAGAGGGAGAGGTCGCCGCATAGCGGCGGGTGAGGGGGCCTTGCTGTTGCTTAGCGTGGGAACGACTGGGCGTTGCCGGCGTCGACGTTGATGATGTTGCCGGTGGACTTGGCCGAGGCTTCCGAGGCGAAGAAGTAGATGGCTTCGGCGATGTCTTCGGGGAACACTGAGCGCTTCAGCATCGAGCGCTGGCGATACATCTCTTCAAGGCCGTCCTTGTCGGTCTTGTAGGTCGATGCGCGCTGCTCGAGCCATTCGCCGGCCCAGATTTTCGAGCCACGCAACACCGCGTCAGGATTGACGACGTTGACGCGGATCTGTGCTTCCGCGCCTTCGAGGGCGAGGCAGCGGGCCAAGTGGATTTCGGCGGCCTTGGCGGTGCAATAGGCAGCCGCGTTGGGCGAAGCGGCGAGGCCGTTCTTGGATGCGACGAAGACGACGTTGCCGCCGATCTTCTGTTGGCGGAAGAGACGGAAGGCTTCGCGCGAAACCAGGAAATAGCCCGTGGACAGGATGTCCATGTTCTTGTTCCAGAGTTCGAGCGAGGTGTCTTCGATCGGGGCCGAGGAGGCGAGACCGGCATTCGACACAAGAATGTCGAGGCCGCCGAATTCGACCACGGCATGGGCGAAACCGGCGAGGACCTGCTCTTCCTTGGTGACGTTGATGTTCACCGGGCGGACGAAATCACTGCCGAAAATGCCGGAGAGTTCGGCCGTGGCGCCATCGAGGGCGGTCTGGTCGATATCGGCGAGGACGACGCAGGCGCCTTCGCGGAGAAGACGGGCGGCCGTAGCCTTGCCGATGCCGCCGGCGCCACCAGTGACGAGGGCGATCTTGCCAGCGAGGGACTTTGGCTTCGGCATACGGGCAAGCTTGGCTTCTTCAAGCAGCCAGTATTCGATGTCGAAGGCTTCCTGCTCGGGCAGGCCCTGATATTCGGAGACGGTCGAGGCACCGCGCATCACGTTGATGGCATTGACATAGAACTCGCCGGAAATGCGGGCGGTGGCCTTGTCCTTGGCAAAGGTCAGCATGCCGACGCCGGGGATCAGGTAGACCACGGCATTGGGATCGCGGATGGCCGGCGAATTGTCGTGCTTGCAGCGGTCATAATAGGCCGCGTAGTCAGCGCGATAGTCGGCAACCTGCTGGTCAAGGCCGGCGATGACGGCGTCGACATCGGGATTGGCCGGATCAAAGTCGATGACCAGTGGACGGATTTTCGTGCGCAGGAAGTGGTCCGGGCACGAGGTGCCAAGAGCCGCCAGCGGGCGCAGATTGTTGGAATTGACGAATTCGAGCACGGCAGCCGAATCGTCGAAGTGGCCGAGCTTGTGGCTGTCTTCGGAGATAAAGCCGCGGATCTTTGGCATCAGCTTGGCCGCCACGGCGCGACGGGCGTCGGCATCGAGCGACTGGGTAGCGGCGCCACCGAAAATGGTCTTGCCTTCGGTTTCCTTCTCAAACCATTCGATGGCCTGATTGATGATGCCGATGGTGGTTTCGTAGCATTCCTTGGGGGTGTCACCCCAGGTGAAGAGGCCGTGCGACTCAAGGATCAGGCCCTTGGAGTTGGGGTTCTCTTCGCAATATTTGCCGAGCCAGAGGCCGAGTTCAAAACCGGGCTTCTTCCAGGGGAGCCAGCCGATGGAATCGCCAAAAATCTGCTTGGTCAGTTCTTTGGAGTTCTTGGAAGCCGCGATGGCGATGATCGCGTCGGGGTGCATGTGATCGACGAACGGGTGGTTCACATAGGCATGGAGCGGGGTGTCGATCGAAGCGGCGCGGGGGTTCAGATTGAACGTCGCGTGCGGCAGGTAGCCCACCATTTCGTCTTCGAATTCGACGCCGCGATAGAGACCCTTGAGGGCGCGGAGCTTGTCCATATAGAGCGTCGAAAAGCCATCGAGCTTGATCGAGGCGCTATCGCCGCCCGAACCTTTCACCCAGAGGACTTCGACCATTTCACCGGTCAGCGGGTCCTTCTGCATGATCTTGGAGGACGTGTTGCCGCCGCCATAATTGGTGACGCGCTTGTCGGACCCGAGGAGGTTGGAGCGATAGACGAGGCGCTCCGGCTCGGTCATGGACGCGGCCTTGGCGTCGTCCCACTTGTTTTCAAGGCGCTTGGGCGCGGTGGACATGAAGATTCCTCCCGAAGTGGTGGCGCCTCGATGCGAAGCGCAGGGTTGCGGAGTTTGCCCCACCCACCGGCTGTCATCCCCGCGCAGGCGGGGATCCATCTTGAGATCTCAGGATAGGCCCCGGCTCGAGGCCGGGGTGACAACCGTGTGTTTGGTCGCTCTCGAGGGGTGATCCGAAAGCCGGCAACACATTCGTTTGGCGCGGACATGGCCATAGAACGGTTGACGCTGTCAATCACAAACGATCATCAATCATCAGATGTGCGCGAAGATGATTGTAAATGGCAAAATGCTGATTGACTCTGCTTGGAAAGAATGAAAGCACTGCGCCTGAGGAGTATCAGCATTGCACGAAACGGAACGCCATCGCGTTATTCTCGCCGCCGCCCAGTCCCATGCCATGGTGACGGTTGCGGACCTGTGCGATCTGACGGGCTCTTCCGAAGCGACCATTCGCCGGGACATTGCCGCGCTCGACGAGCAGGGCAAGGTGCGGCGTGTGCGGGGCGGGGCCGAGGCGATCAACCCGCCATCGCAGGGTGGCTTGGTCGGGCGACCATTTTCCGTCAATGAAACGATCAATATCGCGCAGAAGCGCGCAATCGCGAAAGCGGCTGCCGATCTCTGCAATGATGGCGAGCCGATCATCATCAATGGCGGCACGACGACCTATCAGATGGTGCACCACCTGACCGCCAAGCGCGTAAGCGTCTTCACCAACAGCTTCGCCATCGCCGAATTCCTCATCCACAATTCGCGAAATCCCGTCGTCATTCCTGGCGGCACGGTCTATCGCGAGCAGAACGTCATCCTCTCGCCCTTTGGCGGTGTGGTGGCGAGTCACTTTTATGCCAAGCGCATGTTCATCGGCTGCCAGGGGATCGGCGCCCATGGGCTGATGGAGGCGGACCCCATGGTCGTGCAGTCCGAGCTGGGACTGATCGGGCAGGCGGACGAGCTGATCGTTCTTGCCGACTCTTCCAAATTTACCGGCCGCTCAAGCCTGATCTTGTGCGGCCTCGACAAGATTGCCGCCGTCATCACCGACGCCGGCATCCGCGATGAAGATCGACAGATGCTGGAAACGGCGGGAGTGCGGTTGATCGTCGTGGAGACGCCTGCTCAGGCCGCCGTGGCTTGAGACATATCTGAAAATCCCAGGGAGGGAATTTATGAAGCTCTTTAAACTGATGGCCGCTACCGCTGCTGCCGCCATCCTTCTAGCGACGCCGGCCTTTGCCCAGACGCGCATTGCGCTCGTGGTAAAATCGCTCGGCAACGGCTTCTTCGACGCCGCCAACAAGGGCGCACAGGACGCGGCCAAGGAACTCGGCGACATCGAAGTCATCTATACCGGCCCGACCACCGCGACCGCCGAAGCCCAGATCGAAGTCGTCAACTCGCTGATCGCGCAGCAGGTCGATGCCATCGCGATCTCCGCCAATGATCCGGATGCTCTCGTGCCTGTGCTGAAGCGCGCCATGGATCGCGGCATCAAGGTGATCTCATGGGACTCGGGCGTTGCACCCGAAGGACGCCAGATCCACCTCAACCCGTCGGAAACCGCGCTGATCGGCGAAACCATCATCAAGCTCGCGGCGGACTATCTGCCTGAGGGCGGCGATGTTGCCATTCTCTCGGCCGCCTCGACCGCGACCAACCAGAATGCCTGGATCGAAGCGGCCAAGGCCGTCATCCCGGAAAAGTTCCCGAACATCAACCTCGTCGCGACCGTCTATGGCGATGATGACTCGGTGAAGTCGACCGAAGAAGCCCGCGGCCTGATCGCGGCTTACCCGAACCTCAAGGCTATCATCGCGCCGACCACCGTTGGCGTCGTTGCTGCGGCTCAGGTCGTCACTGACCAGAACCTGATCGGCAAGATCAACGTCACCGGTCTCGCCCTCCCGTCCGAGTTCAAACAGTTCATCGACAATGGCGCTTCGCAGGCCGTGGCGCTGTGGAACCCGATCGACCTCGGCTACTCGGCCGTCTACCTCGCCAATGACCTCGTCAAGGGCGAAGAAGCCAAGCCAGGCGCAGTCTTCTCGATCGGCAAGGTCGGCGAAGTGACGCTCGACGACACGAACTCGGCCGCCATGGCTGCCCCTTTCCAGTTCGACAAGAGCAATATCGAAGAGTTCTCGAAGATCTATTGATCTTTCTTCACCTCTCCCTCCGGGGGAGAGGTCGATGCGAAGCAGCGGGTGAGGGGGCCTTTCCAAAACAGGAAGGGCCCCCCCCCCC
>NZ_LMLO01000021.1:20803-45053 GCF_001421945.1 Devosia sp. Leaf64
TCTCCCCCAGAGGGAGAGGGGACTGGACCGAGTGCGTGGCGAGACCACCACCACGCCAAGGAATAAAAAAATGACCGACCCCATCCTGACCCTTTCGGGTATCACCAAGACCTTCCCCGGTGTGCGGGCGCTGCATGATGTGGCGCTGGAGCTTTATCCCGGTGAGGTGACGGCGCTGATCGGCGAGAATGGCGCTGGCAAGTCGACGCTGGTGAAGACCATGACCGGGATCTACCAGCCGGACGCGGGCGAAATCCGGGTTGGGGGCAAGATCGTGACGCTGCCGACGGCGATTTCGGCGACGTCGGCGGGGATTACCGCGATCCATCAGGAAACAGTGCTCTTCGATGAGCTGACCGTGGCCGAGAACATCTATCTCGGGCATGCGCCGCGCAATCGCTTCGGCATGATCGACTGGAAAACCATGAAATCGGAGGCGCAGAAGACGCTCGATTCCATGGCGGCCGGGATCGACGCCGATATTCCACTCAAGGAACTTGGGATTGCCAAGAAGCATCTCGTCGCCGTGGCGCGGGCGCTCAGCGTCGATGCGCGGGTCGTGATCATGGACGAGCCGACCGCAGCCCTGTCGCAGAAGGAAATCGAGGAGCTTTATGTGCTCGTCGAACTCCTCAAGAAGGACGGCAAGGCGATCCTCTTCATCTCGCATAAGTTCGACGAGATCTATCGCATTGCCGACCGCTACACCGTGTTCCGCGATGGCGAAATGGTGGGCAAGGGTTTTATTAGGGATACGCCGCAAAGCGAGATCGTCAAGATGATGGTTGGCCGCTCGGTCGACCAGATTTTCCCGACGCGCGCGGCGACCATTGGGGCGCCGGTGCTCGAGGTTACGGGGCTGAGCCATCCGACCGAGTTCGAGAACATTTCGTTTTCGGTTCGGAAGGGCGAGATTCTTGGGTTTTATGGTCTGGTGGGCGCCGGGCGCTCCGAGGTGATGCAGGCGGTCTTCGGGATGACCGAAGTCTCGGGCGGCACCATGGTGCTCGATGGCAAGACGATCGCACCGCGCTCGCCCGCCGACGCCGTGGAAGCCGGCATTGTCTATGTGCCCGAAGAGCGCGGCAAGCAGGGTGTCATCACCGGCGAGCCGATCTATAGGAATGTGTCGCTACCGAGCCTTGATAAGACCAGCTCAAAAGGCTTCATCCGCATGGCGGAAGAATACAAGCTGGCGCGCACCTATACCGAGCGGCTTGATCTCCGCGCCTCGTCGCTGAGCCAAAACGTCTCGACGCTGTCGGGTGGTAATCAGCAGAAGGTCGTCATCGCCAAGTGGCTGGCAACGCTGCCTAAGGTGATCATTCTCGATGAACCAACCAAGGGCATCGATATCGGCTCCAAGGCCGCGGTGCACGAATTCATGGGCGAACTCGTGAGCCAGGGGCTCTCGGTGATCATGGTGTCGTCCGAACTGCCGGAAATTTTGGGCATGAGCGACCGTGTCGTCGTCATGCGCGAGGGGCTGATGGTCGATACCCTCGACAATACCAACTTGCAGCCCGAGACGCTGGTGCGTCTGGCGGCTGGCATTGCTGAGGAGAAGGCGGCATGAACCGGCTGCTGAAAACCCGCGAACTCTGGCTGGCCCTCGGCATTCTCGCCGTCATCGTGCTGGTGACGCTGCGCTTTCCGCGCTTTTCCCAGCCGGGCAATCTGCTCACCATTTTCAATGACACGTCGATCCTGATGATGTTGGCGCTGGGGCAGATGGCCGTCATCCTGACGCGCTCGATCGATCTTTCGATGGCGTCGAACCTGGCACTGACGGGCATGGTCGTGGCCATGATCAATGCGGCAGCGCCCGGCGTGCCGATCCCGTTGCTGATTGCCGGCTGCGTCGTGGTTGGCGCGGCGCTGGGGGCGTTCAACGGTATTTTGGTCTGGAAGCTCGATATTCCGCCGATCGTTGTCACCCTCGGCACGTTGACGATTTTCCGTGGCCTCGTATTCGTGATTTCGGGCGGCGCCTGGGTCAACGCGGCGCAGATGAGCCAGGAATTCATCCAGCTTCAGCGCGGGTCTTTCCTTGGGCTGCCGATCCTCTCGTGGTTTGCCGTGGTCGTCGCGGGGCTCGTCTATCTCCTCATGACGCGCACGCCGCAGGGCCGGGCCTTTTACGCCATTGGCGTCAATCCGACGGCGGCGGTCTATACCGGCATCAATGTCGGGCGAACCAAGTTTCTCGCTTTCGTACTGGCCGGGGCCATTTCGGGGTTCTGCGGCTATCTCTGGATTTCGCGCTATGTGATCGCTTCGGTGGAGGTGGCCGGTGGCTATGAACTGACCATCGTTGCAGCCTGCGTCATTGGCGGCGTCTCGATTGCCGGTGGGATCGGGACGGTGGCGGGGGCGCTGCTCGGCGCGCTGTTCCTCGGCGTCGTCAACAACGCGCTGCCGGTGATCGGCGTCTCGCCGTTCTGGCAGATGGCGATTTCGGGCGCGGCGATTCTGATTGCCGTGGTGCTCAACGGCCGGAGCGAACGGACCAAGGGGCGGATTATTTTGAAGAAGGCGGAGGCGGGGGCATGATGAGCGGAGCTGCTATATCGCATCACCCCCGCCCAGCCTCCCCCATCAAGGGGGAGGTGTTGCATCGCGTTTGGGGCGAGATTTTGTGCCCCCCACCGGCCCTGCACCTTCCCCTTGATGGGGGAGGTTGGGAGGGGGTGACGGAACCCATAAACCCATCCATTTCCACTCTCACGCCGGGAGCCCCTTCATGACCGATTTTCCCGCAACCGGCCGTCAGCTTCCGAACCGGCTGGACAAGCCGCTGAAATCCGCTGTGCTCAGTTGGGAAAGCCTGCTGGTGCTCGTCGCGATGGCCATCTTCATCGCCAATTCCTTCGCCTCGCCCTACTTCCTCAATGAGTGGAGCTTGAGCGATATGACGTTCAACTTCACCGAGAAGGCGCTGATCGCGCTCGCCATGGCGCTGATCATCATCACGGGCGAGATCGACCTGTCTGTCGCCTCGATCATTGCGCTTGCCTCGACCATGATGGGTCTGGCGCTGCAGGCAGGGGCGGATACGCCCGTGCTCGTGATGGTGGGGATCGGTGTCGGGGTGCTCTGCGGAGCGTTTAACGGATTCCTGGTGACAGGGCTCAAGCTGCCCTCGATCGTCGTCACCATCGGTACGATGAGCCTTTTCCGCGGCATCGCCTACATCGTTTTGGGCGATCAGAGCTTTAAGGGTTACCCCGCGAGCTTTTCCTGGTTCGGGCAGGGCTATGTGTTCTGGGTCATCTCGTTCGAGCTGGTGCTCTTTGTCGTCGCGGCCGTCATTTTCTATGTGCTGCTGCAGCACACCAATTTCGGGCGGCGGGTCTATGCCATCGGCAACAATGCGACGGCGGCGCGGTTTTCGGGCGTGCGCGTCGATCGCATCAAATTCGTTCTGTTTTGCCTGACCGGGCTGATGAGTGGCATCGCGGCGGTGCTTTTGACGGCGCGGCTGGGGTCGACGCGGCCTTCCATTGCGGAAGGTTTTGAGCTCGAGGCGGTGACCATGGTGGTCTTGGGCGGTGTTTCCATCCTTGGCGGCTCGGGCACGATCATCGGCGTTGTGCTCGCGGCGCTGATCATGGGCCTTGTGACCTTCGGGCTTGGGCTCCTCAACGTGCCAGGGATCGTCATGTCGATTTTCATCGGCTTGCTGCTGATCGTCGTGATCGCGCTGCCGATCTTGTTCCGCATGTGGAGGCAAAGACGCGCATGATCACCGATGACGGCTACGAAAAACACGCCTTCAAGATGCGGCTCAATCCCGGCATGACCGCGGAATATAAAAAGCGCCACGACGAGATTTTCCCCGAACTCGTCGACCTGCTGCACGCGGCAGGCGTGAAGGACTATTCGATCCATCTGGACGAAGAGACCAACACGCTCTTTGGCGTGCTATGGCGGCGGGTGGATCATACGATGGCTGAACTGCCCAATACCGAGGTCATGAAGCGCTGGTGGGCGCATATGTCTGACATCATGGCGACGAATGAGAAGAACGAGCCGGTGTCGGTGGATTTGCTGCCGGTGTTTTGGATGAAGTGAGGGCTGATTAGGCTGCGATGGCAGGTCGTTCCTCGGACTTGAGATGAAGGGGGCGTTCCATGCTCGCATGTGCGGTGGCTCCCGCAGAGGCCCTCGGATCAAGTGCGAGGGAAGAGCGGTGGGTGTGGTTGGATTGGGGCGCGCCGGACGTCGTGAGTGACACCTCCACAATCATGTCTGCATCTGCCCGGATTTACCAAACCATCCCCGGTCTTCCCTCGGGCTTGACCCGAGGGTCCCTACCCCTGCGCGCGAGTGCGGTGGCTCCCGCGGAGGCCCTCGGATCAGGTCCGAGGGAAGATGGGTGGGTGGTTGGATAGGGGGCTACTCAAATTGTCAGCCCGGCAAAATACCGAGATAGAGGTCGTCCCATTCGGGATTGTCTTTCTCGATCAGCGCGATCTTCCACGCGCGCAGCCAGTGTTTCATGGTCTTTTCGCGCTGCATCGCGAAGTACATGTCTTGGTGCTCTTCGTAATAGACGAGAAAGTGACACCGGTACTTTTGGGTAAAGCTCGGGACCAGATCGTTTTTGTGTTCCCAGACACGGCGGACGATGTCGCTGGTGGCGCCGATGTAGATCGTGCCGAACTTTCGATCAGCCATAATGTAGAGCCAGGCCATGGCTGATTTCAGTTCCAAATGGCCGGTAGGTCAATACTGGAGTGTGCGTTGTATTAGAGATGTTAGTCGAGTGTAGGCCTGGACATTACTCTTGTGGCTTTCATGAAGGCCCTCGGATCAAGTCCGAGGGAAGATAGGTGGGTGGGGCGGGTTGGAGTTGAAACCAAGCTTTCGCGACTGCTAGCGGTGTTTAGCGGCTGTCACCCCGATTATCCAAAAGCACTGCGTTTCCCTCGGGCTTGACCCGAGGGTCACTTCGCCCACGCACCTCTTCAATGGATCGTCGCTCTGATCTACTTACCCACCTCATTCCGCCAGGAATATTGCGGCGAATAGCCCAGCATGCGCTTGGCCTTCTCGATCGAGAGAAGCGTGCCATTGGTCGAGATATTACCCTTCTGGGGAACATCGGGGAACACTTCGGCGAGGAGCGAGGTGTTGGAGCGGGTCATCACCGAATCTGCATTGGCGATGATGAAGGCTTCGAAACCTTTGAAATCGGCCTGGAGCGAGCGCCGCACGGCCTGAGCGCCGTCGCGGGCGTCGATATAGCCCCAGAGGTTCCACTTGCGCTTTTTCGGGTCACTGTCGAAACCGGGGAAGGCGGCGTAGTCTTCGGGATACATGACATTGGAGAAGCGCAGGCCGACGATGCGGAGCTCGGGGTCCCAGCGGCAGAATTGGGCGGCCATGGTTTCGTCGAGCAATTTTCCCAGCGAATAGGCGCTTTCGGGGCGGGGGAAGTATTCCTCGTCGACGGGCGCATAGGGCGGGGGTGTGTCGAAGGGCAGGCCGAGAACGGTTTCGCTCGAGGCAAAGACGACGTTCTTGATCTTCGCCAGACGGCAGGCCTCGAAGACATTGTAGGTCGTCGGGACGTTGTTGGCGAAGGTCTTGGCGTTGGCGACGAGACCAGGCGCGGGAATGGCGGCGAGATGCACGACGGCGTCGAAGGGACCGCCGCGCTCATCGATGCCGCCAAGAATCGCCGAGGCGACTTCGCCGAAATTGGTGAGGTCGATGCGCACCGAGGGGCAGATCGGGTCGGACAGCGTCTGGCTATCGACATTAAGCACGTCATAGCCATGGGCCACGAGATCGCGCAACACGGCGCGACCGAGCTTGCCGCTGCCCCCGGTGACGAGAACCTTTTTCATCCGAACCTCCTCAAATTCCACGCGGATTTTCTGCGCGACTATTGGGGAGAAGGTTAGGCGGAATTGCCGGCCTTGCCAACAGGGAGCGCTCTCTCGCGCGTATGAACTGAAACTGAACGGGGCCATCAGGCTAAGTTCAAACGGAGGGGGCCAGTCTGACGCCATGATGAATTTGATCGTCGGGGGACGAACATGAACAAGCGCCAGGAAAAGGTTTTGGTCGCCACGCTTTGTGGTCTTGTGATCGCGGTGACGGCCGGGTTCGTCGTACAGCCGGCCATGGCGGCGGGCTACAATGTGGGCCAGCCGGCGCAGGTGTCGCGCGTTGCGCCTTGGGATGTGCTGCAGGTGCGCAAATGGCCGGCGAGCTATTCGCAGAAGATCGGCAGCTTTGGGCCGGGAACTTCGGTCTGGGTCGAGCGTTGTATCGAGGTAGCAGAAAGCTCGGACTGGTGCCTTGTCGATAATGACGAGACGCGCGGCTGGGTAAACTCCCGCTACCTCTCGCCGCTCGGCGGCAGAGAAATCTGATTTTTAGGCCGACCCCTCCATCGGCTTATTTTAGTGACTGTGTACTGACCTCCCCATGCATTGACTTTTCCGGTCGCTGATTGTTCCTCAAGAGCAGTCAGGACCGGAGTTTTCTTTTATGGATGCCAATCCCGTTCTCGCCGAAGCCGTGCGCGGCAATTGGGTGGAAAATCGCCATCGCGGCGCTTTCGTCGTGATCGATGCCGATGGGCAGGTGATTGCCTCGGCAGGCGATATCGAGCGGCCGGTCTTTCCGCGCTCGGCGATCAAGTCCATGCAGGCGTTGGCCATTTTCGACCGGCATGCGGTAGACCGGTTTCATCATTCCTCCGAAGAACTGGCGCTGGCTTGCGCTTCGCATCATGGCGAAGAGGTGCATACGAGCCGGGTTGGCGGATTTTTGCAGCGCATGGGGCTCTCGGAGGCGACGCTTGAATGCGGCGCGCATCAGCCGACTAATGGCGCGGCGCGGGAGGCCCTGCGCGAAAAGCATGAGGAGCCGAGTGCGCTCCATAACAATTGCTCGGGCAAGCATGCCGGCATGTTGAGCGTGGCTCTGGCCATGGGCGTGCCGACGGAAGGCTATGTCAGCCGCGAGCACGATGTGCAGCGCGCGGTGCGGGCGGCGGTGGAACTGGTGATCGGCGAGGAGCTGACCGAGGACCGCTGCGGCACGGACGGGTGTTCGATCCCGACATGGGCAGCGCCGATCCGGGCCTGGGCGCATGGCTTTGCGCGGATGGCGACGGGGAAGGGGCTCGATGCCGGCCACGCGGCCGGGGCGCAGGCGCTGTTCGATGCGGCGACGACCCATCCGCTCCTCGTGGCGGGGACCGGACATCTCGATACGCTAGTGATGGAAGCTTTTGGCGGTCGCGTCATGCAAAAGGGCGGGGCCGAAGGCGTGCAATGCGGCGCCATTCGCGACAAGGGTTTTGGGTACGCACTCAAATGCGACGACGGCAATATGGCGGCGAGCCAGGCGATGGTCGCGGCACTGTTGCTGAAGTTTGCCGAGCCGGATGAGGAGCAGCGCAAGGTTTTGGAGCAGTTCGCACGGCAGCCGACCGTGAATGTGCGGAAGATGGTGGTGGGGGAGATGCGGGCGGTTCTGTGACTGCCGAAGGCCCCCTCACCACGACGCTTCGCGTCGACCTCTCCCCCAGAGGGAGAGGTGGGTGAGTGCGTTGATGACGGAGTGACGCCTCTTCTTCAGGGGAAGCGCCTTGGCACTACCTGATCGTCACATGCGGATATTTGTCCGCTGCGGCGCGGAGGTCGGGTTCGGTGATCTTGGTCCATTCGAGGCCGACGATTTCGCCGACTTTGGGCTCGTAAATCATGTTGTTGGCGATCAGCACCGGGCCAGGATCGTCGGCAACGGTGACGCCGATGCCGACATCGCTTGCATAGACGACATTGTTGGCGATGACGATCGAGCGCATGAAGCGCCCGAAGCCGGCGGCGATGGCGACGCCGGGGACGTTTTCGACGACATTGCCGGTGACCGAGACTTCGGCCTCGACATAGATGCCGACCGGGACGGTGTCCGGGTTGACCTCGGACTTGGGCGAGATATTGCGCACGATATTGTTGGCGCAAGTGGCGAGATGACCCTCGCTGTCGAGATTGGTGATCGAGATGCCTGTGGCGGCGCCGTCGATGAGGTTTTCGGCGATGATCGAGCCGGAAAAGCCGAATTCGGAGAAGATCGCGACCTCGCCGCAGGTGCGGCACTGATTGCCGGAGACGACGGTGTTTTTCGTGGTGTTGAGGCGGACCGCGGTGAAGGCGCAATCGCTGATGTGATTGTCCGAAACGATCACTTCGTCGGCGAGATAGACATTGATGCCATTGCCGTTCTGGCCATTGCCGCCGGCTTTCCAATCGATATTGGCGATGCGGTTATTGGTGACGATGGAGCCATCGACACCCTTGGTATCGCGCCAGATGCGGATGCCGGCATTGCCGCAGCCATCGATGTGATTGCCGGAAATGAGCGAGCCCGTGCTTTCGAGCGAATGGATGGCGCAATCGGCGTGATTGAGGAAGACGCAATCCCTGACGCGGACCGCGCTGGCATGCATACCGAGGGCAATGCTCGAGCCATCGGTGAAATGGCAGCGCTCGACGGTTATGTCGGTGCCGGTCTCGATGCCGAAGAGTGGGTCGGTGCCGCTATTACCGGTAAAGCCGATGTCGCGGACGATCGTGCTTTGCTGGTTGGAAATGACGAGGGCAGGGCCGCCGGAGGCGACGAGCCAAGTGGCGCCGGGCACGCCTTCAAGCGTGAAATTGGATTTGAGATTGATCTGGCCGACGCGGAAGCGGCCGGCGGGGAGGGTGAGCTTGCCGACAGCGCCGTCGATGGCGGCCTGAAGAGCGGCGGTTTGATCGCTCTCGCCATCGGGCACGAGATCGGCCGTTTGCGCCTGAACCGGCGCGGAGGCGGCCGCAGCGAGGGCGGAGAGACCGAGAACGGCGTGGCGGCGGGAAATCGTTGTTTCTTGGCGCATAATTCTATTGTGCCAGCTTTCGGGCACGGCGCGAGGAAAAGCGGGGGAATTGGTGAACGGGGCCATTCTTCCGTGCCTTGTTCGCCCCACGACGGCGCGGCTATAACGGGGGAATGGTTTTAGGGAGAGGCATGCAATGCTCGTTGACGGTAAGATCTATCTTGGGACGAGCACGCGGCCGGAATATCTGAGCCTCAAATATGGCAATCGGCATGGGCTGGTGACCGGGGCGACGGGCACGGGCAAAACGGTGACGCTGCAGGCTCTGGCCGAGGGATTTTCGGCGGCGGGGGTGCCGGTCTTTGCGGCAGACATCAAGGGCGATCTTTCAGGGGTCGCGAAGGGCCAGCCGATCCAAGAGTGGCAGACCAAGCGCGCCGAAGAGATCGGCTTTACCGATTATGCCAATGACGCTTTTCCGGTGGTGTTCTGGGACCTGTTCGGGACCAAGGGGCATCCGGTGCGCGCGACCATTTCGGAGATGGGGCCGGTGCTGCTGAGCCGCATTCTCGATCTCAACGATACGCAGGAAGGCGTCCTCAATATTGCATTTCGCGTCGCCGACGAAGAAGGGCTGCTGCTGCTCGATCTGAAGGATCTGCGCGCTCTGCTGGTCAATCTCCAGGAGCGGGCCAAGGAGATTTCGGGGCGCTATGGCAATGTCTCGACCGCGTCGATCGGCGCGATCCAAAGGGCGCTGCTGGTGCTGGAACAGCAGGGCGCCGACCATTTCTTTGGCGAGCGGGCGCTCGAAATTGCCGACCTGATGCGGACCGATAGTGACGGGCGCGGATTCATTTCGATCCTCGCGGCCGATCAATTGATGGCCTCGCCACGGCTCTATGGGACGTTCCTATTGTGGCTGCTGTCCGAGCTGTTTGAAGAGCTGCCGGAAGTGGGCGATCCGGAGAAGCCGAAGATGGTGTTCTTCTTCGACGAAGCGCACCTGCTCTTTGACGATGCGCCCAAGGCGCTGATCGACAAGGTCGAGCAAGTCGTCAAGCTCATTCGATCGAAGGGTGTCGGCGTTTATTTCGTGACGCAGAATCCGATCGATATTCCGGAAAATGTGCTGGCGCAGCTTTCCAACCGCGTGCAGCACGCGCTGCGCGCCTATACGCCGCGCGAGCAGAAGGCGGTAAAGGTGGCAGCGGAAACCTTCCGCCCCAATCCGGCCTTTTCGACCGAAGAGGTGATTACCCAGCTTGGGATCGGTGAGGCTTTGGTATCGGTGCTGGAGGATAAGGGCGTGCCATCCATGGTGGGGCGGACGCTGATCCGGCCGCCTTCAGCGCAGGTGGGCCCGCTCAATCCGGCAGAGCGCGATGCGACGCTCGCCAATTCGCCGGTTGGCGGTCTCTATGACACGGTGGTCGATCGCGAGTCGGCCTTCGAGATTTTGGAAAAGCGGGCGCGCGATCGGCAATTGTCGGATGAACGGGCCAAATACGATGCCGAGGACCGGGCGCGGGCCGATCAGATGGCGCGGGAGACGGCGCGCGAAGAGCGCGTGACCCAGCCGCGGCGAACGAGCCGGCAGACGCCGGCAGAGGCGGCGATGAATTCGTTTGCGCGGACGGTGGCCAATCGGCTCGGCAGCGCTATCGTGCGCGGCATTCTCGGCAGCCTCAAGGGACGATGACCATGGCCGATCTCTCCAAGACCCAACCGGTTATCGGCATTTTCGCTTCGGACAAGGGGCCGGGCGATCCGGAACGCGCGAGCCTGATGAGCCAGACGGGGACGCTGTTTGCCCGGCGCGGCGCGCAGCTTTTGTGCCTCTGGGAGAATGGGGTATGTCCGTTGCCGCTGATGACGGCGGCGCGGACGGCGGGCGGGCCAGTGTCGATCCTGGCGGATGAAGAGGTAAACGTGCCGCCGACTTTGGCCGGGGTGCCGGTGCGGGTCGTGGAGGATCGGGCGGCGCGGCACGCGCTCTTGGCCGAGGAAGCGCAGGTTTTGCTGGCTCTGCCGGGCTCGCTAGCTTCGGCAAGTTCGCTGTTTGGTGCCTGGGCGGCAGGGCAGGGGAAGCCCAAGCCCGTCGTAATGCTCAACCGGCACCGGGCTTTTGAGGTGGTGAAGGGTTTTGCCGGCGACGTGCTGTCGCATTCTGTGGCTGGGTATGACCGCAATATCCAGTTTGCGGATACTGTCGAGGATCTCTGGCACAAGGTCAGTTGGGTGCTGGAGAGACGGTAGGGAGGCTGCCCTACACTTGTTCAACCTTGCCAAATTTCGGCGTCATTCCCGCGAAAGCGGGAATCCCACTGCGCTGAATGCGATTCCCGCTTTCGCGGGAATGACGCCGTGGGAAATGGGAAATCGAGTTCCCAGTCTAAGATCTCAGGATGGGTCCCGGCTTTCGCCGGGATGACAGCTGGTGGGTGGGGCGCAATCTTGCCCAAGCAGAGCGATGCTTTAGGGCTCAAGCCCCGGATGCATGGGGCGGCGGCTGTTTGGGAATAGCGGGACAACATTGTCCGTCGTCCGGCGCGTCGGGCTCGGCTGGGGCTTTGGCATGGGGACGCGGTCGCGGCGGTCGGGGCCGCGGTAGCCGTTGCCGAGGAGGCCCACGACGCTACGATTGATGAGGCGGGCCTGGACGCGCTGCAACAGGTGGCGCGGGGACATGGGCTTGACGAGCACTTCGTCGATGCCGGCGCTGATCGATTGATGACGCATGGGCGGAGTGATGGCGCGGGTAAGCGCAATCACTGGCAGATCGCGGCTGACGAATGTGGGGTCGAGGCGGATGGCTTCAACCATTTCATAGGCCGGGCGACCGTCGCGATCGAAATCGACCACCAGCATATCGAGCGGGGCGATGTGCATATAGGCGAAGAGCTCGCCCTCGCTTTCGAACGGGCGCACGCGCAGGCGTGAGTCGCCGGCGAGGACCATCGTGAGAACGGACGTCAATGCGGGGTTAGCGGCCAATACGGCCACTGTTTTCGGCTTTGTCGTCAACGCTTTTCCCCGGTTAGTAAACAATCCGTTAACACGGACTGAATCGCGCTGGAAGCGTTGCGTTCCGCTAAGCAGTGGGAATTGTTGGGAAAGTTAACGGCGAGAGGGGTTTGCGAAAACGCAAAAGAAAACCCGCCGGCTTGCGCGGGCGGGTTTTCGGAAATCTCAGGATGGGCCCCGGCCTGCGCCGGGGTGACACCTGATGGTTGCCGGGCCGAAAATTACGCCGTGGCTTCTTCGAAAAGCAGCTCGACGTGTTCCCAGTTCACGAGGTTGTCGAACCAGGCTTCGAGGTATTTCGGGCGGGCATTGCGGTAGTCGATGTAATAGGAGTGTTCCCAGACGTCGACGCCGAGGATCGGGTGAGCACCGTGGACGAGCGGGGATTCGCCGTTTGCGGTCTTCGAGATTTCGAGCTTGCCGTTCTTGACGGCGATCCAGGCCCAGCCGGAGCCGAACTGGGTCGTGCCGGCCTGGATAAAATCGGCGCGGAGCTTGTCAAAGCCGCCGAGATCGGAATCGACAGCCGCCTGAAGCTTGCCGGGGAGCTTGTTGCCGCCGCCGTTTGGCTTCATCCAGTTCCAGAAGTGGACGTGGTTGTAATGCTGGCCGGCATTGTTGAAGAGGCCGGCATTCTTGCCGAAGCTTTCCTTGACGATGTCTTC
Source organism: Devosia sp. Leaf64 (assembly GCF_001421945.1). Lineage (NCBI taxonomy): Bacteria > Pseudomonadati > Pseudomonadota > Alphaproteobacteria > Hyphomicrobiales > Devosiaceae > Devosia > Devosia sp. Leaf64. Next base: position 33,338 of record NZ_LMLO01000021.1, read on the forward strand.
AAGCGGCAGGATTTCGAGACCCGAACCTTCAAGCAGCTTTTCGCCATTGGTGACGTAAGCCTGATGGTGCTTGTCGTGGTGGAATTCGAGCGTTTCGGCGGACATGTAGGGCCCGAGCGCATCGTAAGCATAGGGCAGCGGCGGCAGGGTAAACTTGGTCGACATGGATAGTCTCCGTTTCTGAAAAAGGATGACGCTGAAGCGAAACAGGAATTACGGGATGGTTATAGGCAGTCTCGATTGGCGCAACAATGACGGGGCGGGAACTAACCGTCCAATCCTACCGACTTTAGCGCAAAGGCATAACACTCGGCGGTTTCCTTGAGGCGATCGAAGCGGCCGGAAGCGCCGCCATGGCCCGCGCCCATATTGGTCTTGAGATATAATGGCGCGGTGCCCGTCGCGGTTGCGCGCAGTTTTGCGACCCACTTGGCCGGTTCCCAATAGGTGACGCGCGGATCGGTGAGGCCGGCGAGCGCGAGGATAGGCGGATAGTCTTGAGCCGAGACGGCTTCGTAGGGCGCGTATGCGGCGATGCGGGTGTAGTCGGTTTCCGAGGTGATCGGATTGCCCCATTCGGGCCACTCGGGCGGGGTGAGCGGCAGGGTGTCGTCGAGCATGGTGTTGAGCACGTCGACAAAGGGCACCTGGGCGATGACGCCGGCCCAGAGATCGGGGCGCATATTGGCGATGGCGCCCATCAGCATGCCGCCGGCAGAACCGCCCTGCGCGACAATTTTGCCCTTTTTGGTGTAGCCGGCTTCGATCAGCGCTTCGGCGGCGGCGATGAAGTCGGAAAAAGTGTTGGTCTTGTGCTCGCGGCGGCCGTTTTTGTACCAGGCATAGCCCTTGTCCATGCCGCCGCGGATATGGGCTATGGCATAGACGAAGCCGCGATCGACGAGGGAGAGGACCGAGACGGAGAAGCTCGCGGGCATGGACATTCCATAGGCGCCGTAGCCGTAAAGCAGGGTCGAGTTTTTGCCGTCGAGCGGCGTGCCTTTTTTGTAGAGGAGGGTCACCGGCACTTCGGCGCCATCGGCGGCTTTGGCGAAGATTCGGCGGGTTTCGTATTTTTCCGGGTCGTGGCCGGAGGGGACTTCCTGGGTCTTGAGTAGGGTCCGCGAGCCGGTCGCGAGGTCGACGTCATAGACCTGGTTGGGCGTCGTTGGCGAGGAATAGGAGAGGCGGAAGACAGTGGTGTCGAATTCGTAGCCGACCGACATGCCGAGGGAATAGGCTTCCTCTTCGAAGCGGACGACGTCTTCCTTGCCCGAATTGAGATCGCGCACGACGATGCGCGGCAGACCGTCGCGGCGTTCGAGGCGGAGGAGATGGTTTTTGAGGACGATGGTGTCGAGGATCAGCGTGCCGGCTTCGTGGGGGACGAGGTCAGTCCAGTTTTCGGCGCCCGGATTGTCGAGCGGGGCGGTGACAACCTTATAGTCCTCGGCGCCATCGGCATTGGTGCGGATATAGAGAAGACCATCGCGCTCTTCCACATCGTACTCTCGATCGGTGAGGCGCGGGGAGACGAGGCGCGGCTCGCCGCCGGTTTCGGCGTCGATCAGATAGACTTCCGAGGTCTGGTGATCGTGCGCGTCGATAATGATGAACTTGTCGTTTTGGGTCTTGCCGACGCCAACGAAGAAGCCGGGGTCTTTTTCTTCGTAGATGATCGGGTCGGCGGTTTGCTCCGTGCCGATCATGTGGCGGCGGATGCGGTAGGGACGGTGGTTGTCGTCATATTCGGTGTAGTAGATCGCCTTGGAATCATTGCTCCAGACATAGGAGCCGGCGGTGTCGGCGATGGTTTCCGGGCTATCCGCGCCGGTCTCGAGATCGCGGATGACGATGTCATAATATTCCGAGCCGGCGCGGTCGGCTGCCCAGGCGAGATAGCGGTGCGAGGCGTCATGATCGGCGCCGGCAAAACCGAAGTAACCGTCGCCGGCTTCGATATTGCAATCGAGCAGCACGGTTTCCGGGCCACCGGCGCGCAGGGTGCGGACGACTTGCGGGTATTGCTTGCCCTCGAGCATGCGCGAATTATAGGCCCAGGGTCCATCGGGCGAGGGAATGCCGCTATCGTCTTCTTTGATGCGGCCGCGGATTTCCTTGTAGATCTTGTCCTGGAGATCGGCGGTCGGCTTGCCGAACTGGTCTTCGTAAAAAGAATTCTCGGCCTCGAGATAGGCGCGGATTTCCGGATCGAGCGTTTCCGGGCTCTGCATGACCTCCTGCCAATTTTCAGCGCGCAGCCACGCCCAGGGGTCCTCGCGGGTCACGCCATGGTTTGTATGGCTATGGGGCACGCGCTTGGCTTGGGGTGGGGTGGTCTGGGTCATGAAGTTATTCCGCTTTGGAGGCAGGAGTGGTGCCTAGGACATAGGCGGGGCGAGCGAGAATTGCCAGAGGCGCGAAAGCTGGGCGCAATCGTCGCAGCCAGTCCGATTTGGCTTGTTCCCGCTTCGTGAGTGGTTAAGCTTTGATTCACAAAAGAAGAACCAAGAACCCTTTGGAGGGGCTGAGTGGGGCTGTCCCTGGATGCGAGCATCGCCCTTGTGGCGATAGCGCCCTTTGTTGCGGCGCTATTGGCGCCGTTCATCCATAGTCTGGCGGGACGCTACTCGGCCTGGATTCTGGCGCTGGTGCCGGCCGGCATCTTCATGCTGCTGATCCGGCTGGGCGAGACAGTTGTTGGCGGCGGTACGCTGACGGCCGCGATCGACTGGGTGCCGGCTTATGGGCTGACGCTCGGCTTTTTCGTCGATGGGCTGAGCTTGGTTTTCGCACTCACCATTGCCGGGGTGGGCACGCTGATCCTCCTCTATGCCGGGGCATATCTCCGGGGGCATCCGCATCTCGGGCGCTTCTATGCGTATATGCTCGCCTTTATGGGCGCGATGCTAGGACTGGTGCTAGCGGATTCCATGCTGGCGCTGTTTTTGTTCTGGGAAGCGACGTCGGTGACTTCGTTCCTCCTGATCGGCTTCGATCATAGCCGGCAGGCGGCGCGGCGGGCGGCAATCCAGGCCCTGGTGATCACCAATATCGGCGGCATTGCGCTGCTGGTCGGCGTGATTTTGCTCCAGAATATCGGCGGAACGTGGCTGCTGAGCGAGTTGCGCGGCATGGGCGACGTGGCGCGCGGGTCGGGCTTTTATGGCGTCTTGCTCGCCCTGTTCCTCCTCGCTGCCTTCACCAAATCGGCGCAGTTTCCGTTCCACTTCTGGCTGCCCAATGCCATGGAGGCGCCGACGCCGGTTTCCGCCTTTTTGCACTCGGCGACCATGGTCCAGGCTGGTGTTTACCTCCTGTTGCGCATGACGCCGGTTTTGGGCGGCACACCGGTCTGGACCGGGCTGTTGCTCGCCTTTGGCGGGGTGACGCTGATCTGGGGCGCGCTGGCGGCACTGCGCGAGACGGATCTCAAACAAATGCTGGCGCAGACGACGATTGGTTCGTTGGGCTTGCTGGTCGTGTTGATTGGGCTTGGGACCGAAGCGGCGATTGCGGGCGCCGTGCTCTATTTCATTGCCCATGCCTGCTACAAGGCGGGGCTCTTCATGGTCGCCGGCGCGGTGGATCATGGCACGGGGACGCGCGAGATCAATGCGCTTGGCGGGCTGGCGGACAAGATGCCGGTGACCTTTATCGGCGCGGCGCTGGCGGCGCTCTCGATGCTCGGCCTGCCGCTGACCGTCGGTTATTTCGCCAAGGAAGAAATGTATCTGGCGGTGACCGGCGGGGACTTCGGCATGCTGGCGGTCTTGCTGGTATTGATCATCGGCAATGCGCTGCTGGCGGGTGTGGGGCTGATCGTGATGATCCGGCCATTCCTCGGCGATGTGGTCGAGACGCCGAAGACCGTGCATGAGGCGCCGATTGCCATGTTGGCAGGGCCGATCCTCCTCGGTGGCGTTGGCGTGGTGCTAGGGCTATTGCCCGATTGGCTAGGCCATGACGTGTTGGCGCAGGCCGGCAGCGCCATTTTGGGAGAGGGGATCGAGAGCCATCTGTCTCTCGCGCTCGACATCACGAGCCCGCTGCTCTGGCTCTCGGCGATCACCTGGCTGGCCGCCATTCTCGTGTTCCAGAAGGGGCATGTCATCCGGGCGGTGCTGCGGCGGTTCAATGCCGTTCTGCCCTCGGCGGATCGGGTGTTTGACCTTGTGATGTTCGGACTCATTCGCTTTGCGGCAGCAGTGACGCGGGCACTGTATCACGGCAGGCTCGAATATTATCTTGGCATGCTTTTCATGTGCCTGACGCTGGCGCTGTTCCTGCCGATGCTCATGCTCGGCGGGTTCGACTGGATGGTACCGACGGCCGATCTCGGTGATTGGTCCAAGCGCCTGGTGCTGCCGGCTCTGGAACTGCACGAATGGGGCGTGGTGCTGCTGGCGGTGATGGGGCTTATTGCGGTGTTAATCGCGCAGAGCCGGCTGGTCGCCATTCTCTCGCTCGGCATTCAGGGCACGGCGCTGGCGCTGATCTTCCTGCTCTTCGGCGCGCCGGATTTGGCTTTCACCCAGTTGATGGTCGAAATTCTTTCGGTCGTGATCCTGACAATCGTCATGACCAATCTCAAACTAGACGCGCGCGATCACCGGCCGTTCGAGGACTGGGCGCGGGACGGGACTATTGCGTTGGTCTGCGGGGCGGGGGTGAGCCTGCTGCTGATGCTGGTTTTGAGCGGCACGCTCGATGATCGTTTGGCGGAATTCTTCACCCGGACCAGCGTACCGATCGCTCATGGCGCCAATATCGTCAATGTCATTCTTGTCGACTATCGCGGCTTCGATACGCTGGGCGAGATTTCGGTGGTAATGGGCGCTGGTATCGCCATCCTGGCGCTGTTGCGGCGTCGGAAGCCGGGGAGTGAAGCACGATGAATACGCTGCTTTTCCGGACTGCTGCACCGCTGATCGTTGCTACCATGCTGGTCTTTTCGGTCTATATCTGCCTTCGGGGCCACAACGAGCCGGGCGGCGGCTTTATCGGTGGGTTGATCGCCGCATCGGCCATCGCCGTCTATGGCATGGCGGCGGGGGTGCCGGCGGTGCGGCGGGCGCTGAAACTCGATCCGCTGGCGATTGCCGGGGCTGGCGTTTTGCTGGCCGGATTGTCGGGGCTTTTGAGCCTTTTCATCGAGGCGCCATTCCTCACCAGCATCTGGCTTTATCTCGATCTCGGGGAGACGGTGGTGCCGCTGTCGACGCCGCTGTTTTTCGATATCGGCGTCTATCTGACGGTCTTCGGCACGCTTTCGGCAGTGGCGCTGGCGCTTGAAAGCGACAGCGAGGAGGACCTTTGATGGATTATGTTCTGGCTTTGCTGGTCGGGGTCTTCGTTTCGCTCGGGGTCTACCTGCTGCTCTCGCGCTCGGTGATCCGCATGATCCTCGGCATGACCATTCTCGGCAATGGCGTCAATTTGCTGATCTTTACCGCGGGCCGCGTGACGCGCGGGGTGGCGGCGATCGTGCCGCCAGGGCTTGAGGTGCCCACAGGGCCGATCGCCAATCCACTGCCGCAAGCGCTGATCCTGACGGCCATTGTCATCGGCTTTTCGATGTTCGCCTTTCTCCTGGTTCTGGCCTATCGCGCCTATCAAAGCCTTGATGCCGACAACACGGACCGCATGCGGCTCGCCGAGCCCGACAATGCGCCGCAACCGCCGCTGAGCTACTGAGATGGAAGACACGGCGCTATCGGGACTGCCGCCCGCCATGATCGAAACTGCAACGGCGCTCGCCGATTGGCTCATCGTGCTGCCGATCGTGCTGTCACTGATGGGCGCGGCACTGTTGCTGGTGCTGCGCGGACAAAAAGGCTTGCCGGTCATCGTGGCTGCCTTAATCGTCGGCGGAATTATCGCCGCCGATGTAGGGCTCTTGCTGCGGATTTTGGAAACCGGGCCGGTGAGCATGACCATGGGGCGTTGGTTGCCGCCCTTTGGCATTGCGCTGACGGCTGACCTCTTTGGCGCCGGCTTTGCGCTGGCGGCAGCAGTGGTGACGCTGGCAGTGGTGCTTTATGCCGAAATGGGGCGGGATGCCGGGCAAAGCCGCGATGGGTTTCATGCCATGGTGTTGCTGCTCTTGGGTGGCGTCAGCGGCGCGTTTCTGACCGGGGATCTCTTCAATCTCTATGTCTGGTTCGAGGTGACGCTGATTGCTTCCTTCGGGCTGATTGTCCTCGGCGGAACACCGCTGCAGATCGATGGGGCGGTCAAATATGGCTTCATCAATTTTCTGGCGACGACGCTGTTTCTCCTGGCGCTGGGGCTGACCTATGGCCTCCTCGGCACGCTCAATATGGCCGATATCATCCGCGTGGCGCCGGGCGCCGATCGGGCGGCGCTGACGGGGATCGCGGCGCTGCTGCTGCTGGCCTTCGGGATCAAGGCGGCAGCGTTTCCGCTCAATGCCTGGCTGCCGGCGTCTTACCACACGCCGCGTCTCGCGGTTTCGGCGCTGTTTGCGGCGCTGCTGACCAAAGTGGGCGCCTATGCGTTGCTGCGGACGCTGATTGCGCTTCTGCCGCAGAGCCGGGAGCTGCTCGAGCCTGTGCTGGTGATCCTGGCGGTCGCCACGCTGGTGATTGCGCCGCTCGGGGCGATTGCCGAAACCAATCTGCGGCGCGCGGCGGGGTTCTTTGTCATTTCAGGGATCGGCGCCATTCTGGCGGGGATTGCCATGCCAAGCGCTGAAGGCGTTGCGGGCGCGGGGGTCTATATATTCCACGCCATGCTGTCGGTGGCGGCCCTTTATCTGGTTATCGGCATCATCGAGGTGCGGACGGGCGCACGCGACACGCGAGCCATGGGGGGGCTCTATGCGAGAAGTGCGCCGCTTTCGATCCTGTTTTTCGGGACGATTCTGGCGCTGGCCGGCATGCCGCCATTTCTGGGCTTTTGGCCAAAACTGCTCATCCTGCAGGCGGGTGTTGCCGAGGGCGGGATGGGCTGGGTGCTGGTCTCGGCGCTCGTGGTCAATGCCGTGCTGGTGTTGATCGCCGGCACGCGGATCTGGGCGCATATTTTTTGGCGGAACGGCCCCGAGGGCGTGGCGGGGGTAAATGACCCGTTGCCTTTGCCGCCGCTGACCGGGTCAGGGCGCCTAGCGATGGGGGCGACGGTGGCATTGACGCTGATCGTCTTTGCCATCGGTCTCTGGCCCAATCCAATGCTGACGGTGGGGAAGGCTGGGGCAGCGGACCTGATCGATACGACCCGCTATGTTCAGGCGGTTGGGTTGGCGGAGGTGACGCCATGAACAGTGCTTTTCTCGTCGTCATCCTGGCGCTGATCTGGGCTGGTATTTCGGGCAATTTTTCCGGGCTCAACCTGCTCTTTGGCGGTGTGATCGGCAGCGTCGCCATTTTTGTGTTGCGGTCCTCGGTCAGAGATCGTGGCTCCATCCGCAAGGCGCGGCAGCTTTTTGGGCTGGCGCTGCTGTTTCTCGTCGAACTGCTGATGAGCGCCATTCGCGTTGCGGCAATCGTGCTGCGGCCCGATGTGAAATCGGCGATCCGGCCTGCGGTCGTTGCCGTGCCGCTGACAGTGACGTCGGACGCAGAGATTACGCTCCTCGCCAATATGATTACCCTGACCCCGGGGACGCTCAGCATCGACGTCGCCGAGGATCGCTCGGTGCTCTATGTGCATGTGCTGTCGATGACGAGCGAAGCGGCTGTGATCGCCGATATCAAGACCGGGTTCGAAGCGCGGATTGCGGAGATCTTTAAATGAGCGTCGCGCAGTTCCTCGATTTGAGCAGTCTTATCGCGCTGGTTTTGTTGAGTGCAGCGCTGTTGTTGTCGATTGTGCGCATTGTTATCGGGCCGACCTTGGCCGATCGGGTTTTGGCGCTCGATCTGCTGACGGTGGTGGCCATGGGATTTATCGGCGCCGTGGCTATTCGCACCGGGCTGACGCTGTATTTGGACATTGCTCTTGCGCTCGCCCTTTTGGGCTTTCTCGCGACTGTGGCCTTTGCGAGATACATCATGCGCCGTGGTCTTAAAGAAGATCACGCAATGGAGGCGCAATCAAAGTGAGAGATATCGTGCTCTGCCTTGGAGGCGGTTTTTTGATTCTGGGGGCGATATTCACGCTCATCGCCGCACTCGGAGTCATTCGCCTGCCTGACCTCTACACGCGGATGCACGCCGCCTCCAAGGCAGGTGCCGTGGGCGGTGGGCTCGTTTTGCTGGCGGTCGGGCTGGTGAGCCTTGATGCCGCAGTGGCGCTCCGCGCTTTGATCGGTATTGTCTTTTTGCTGCTCACAACACCCTTGTCCGCGCATCTCCTTGCCAGAGCGAGTTATCTTGGCAATCAACCGCTTGGGGAAAGTAGCGTAGGGGTTGATCCTAAGACACGATTGGAACAAAATTCCCAAGCATGAATAAACCCGAGTGAATTCGGTTTGTATTGCAGTTCAGAGTTGCGTGCTGCAGTAAACAGAATTAGGAATGCAACACGGTCGCCACTGCCCTGTTGCGATTCAATAAATTCGGAAGGTTACAACATGAACGACAACATCGCTCCGGCAGATGTGGGAGAGTTCGATCTGGTCGAACTAAGTGCCGACATCGTCTCGGCTTATGTCAGCCACAACGCCGTGAGCCCGACAGATCTGACCAAGTTGATCGCTGAAGTGCATGGTGCGCTGCGGTCCCTGCGCAGCAATGAAGTGCCTGTGCTTGTGGAAGATCTCAAGCCTGCCGTTCCGGTGCGCAAGTCGGTCGCTGCCGACTACATCATCTGCCTCGAAGACGGGAAGAAGTTCAAGTCGCTCAAGCGCCACCTGCGCACGCACTACAACCTCTCGCCCGAGGAATACCGTGAGAAGTGGGGCCTGCCGGCCGATTATCCCATGGTTGCGCCAAACTATTCGGCAACGCGTTCCAAGCTCGCCAAGGACAATGGCCTCGGCCGTAAGGCTGGCTGAACAATCTAGAGGTCACCTGCGGGAGGCCTTGCCGATATCGGCAAGACCTGCGCAAGACCAAGCAGTTGCGCTGAGCTCTCGATATTTGAGTTGAAGCGCAATTCGATCCGATCGACTTTTCTCTTAGTGGCCGCCCCCGGGTGGCCACTATGCGTTTACCCCTTCATTTCTCGCGATTTTTACCTTCTCGGGGCCAAGTTATCCCCGGGGTGGAAAACCTCTGTCAGGATATAGGAATATTGTCCTATGATGTCGGGGGATGTCTATGCGAATCGAAACTCATTCCGGTGAACCGCCACAACCGAACCCACGCCGCAAACGCGGCGATTTTGGGTTGGCCGATGTACTCGCTCTGATTTCACGGGAGAGAGATATTCCTATCCGGTTGCTGGTTCACGTTTCTCGTTGCCGGGCCGAGACGGCGCGGGCGCGGCAGGTGGCGATGTATCTGGCCCATGTGGTGAAGGGCATCAGCCTGACGGCGATCGGGTCCGCTTTCGGCCGAGATAGGACTACAGTCTCCTATGCCTGTGGTTTGATCGAGGATATGCGCGACGATCCCGGCTTTGACGCCGAGCTCGACCGGCTTGAGGCGCTGCTCAATGAAACGCGGGAGCACTGAGATGGAAGGGCTTCCAGACGCCGTTTTGCGCCTCGCGAGTGGGCGCGGAGAGCAGGCGGCATTTCTTGATCGGCACCATATCGAGGCGGCATCGCGCCTCGCTCGCCTGTTCGAAAAGGCGCGACTGCGGCAGCGGGTGACCATGTCTTATGACCCGGCGCGGGTAGGTGGGCGTTCGGGGTCGGGATCGGCTGAGACGGACTTGTCCGTGTCGGCAGCCGATGCACGGCGAAAACTATCAGATCTGGCGCGAACGATGCCGGCCGAGTGCTGGTCGCTCCTGTTCGACATTTGCGGGCTTGATCTTGGCCTGCAGGAGATCGAGGCAAGCCGGGATTGGCCCCGGCGCGGCGGCAAGCTTGTCCTACGCATCGCGCTTTCGAGCCTTGCGAGCCAATTCGGGCTGGAGGCCAAGGCGGAGGGCCGCGACGCGACCCCGCAAAGGCATTGGCTGCCTGAGCGGCAGGAGATGTTTCCGCAAGCGGGTTCTTAACGATGTAAGGTTCTGTAATGTTTGGTGAATGGTGCGCGTGGTAGATTGCCTTCATCAAGCAGGGCGGGAGCCATGTCCGCAAGAATCGTTGCCATCCAGTATCTGCGCGCCATTGCGGCTCTCATGGTGTTGGTTTCGCACGCCCTGCTTTACCCGCTGACGGTCGAGGACATCACCTATGGCCGGCTGGGCTGGCTGGGCGTGATCCTCTTTTTCGTCATTTCCGGTTTCATCATGGTCAGCGTCACTGAGGGCGGGCGCTTCGATGGCCGCGAATTCATGCAGCGGCGCATTCTCCGTGTCGTGCCGCTCTATTGGGCCTTCACCTTTGTTGCCGCGCTCATGGCGTTCGTCGCGCCGCAATTGTTCAAGACGACGGTGTTCAACGGCGAGCAACTGGCGCTCTCGCTGGCCTTCATCCCGTTTTACAACGCGGCAAGCCAAGGATTGCACCCGCTCTATAAACTCGGCTGGACGCTCAACTATGAGATGTTCTTTTATGCCTGCTTCGCGCTTCTCGCGGTTTTCACCGCGCGCGGGCGGGTCATGGGGTTGACCATCGCCTATATCGGGCTTGCGCTGATCGGGCTTTTTCTCGCGCCGCAGGCCGCCATTCCGCATTTTTATACGAGCTTCCTGCCGCTCGCTTTCGTCGCCGGATGCTGGATCGGGCTTGGGCACCTCGAAGGGCGGCTGGCGGATATCCCGCTGCCCGTCATGGTGCTGGTCGGCGCGACTGGCCTGTTCGGGCTCTATGAAGGCTTTGGCTGGAACCGCGGCGTCGTCGAAGACGCGAGTGCCTTTGTCGGCCTATTGGCCTTTGCGGCGAGCACAGTCCTATTGGCCGTGCGCTATGAGGCGCGGCTGCCGCGTTTCCGCTGGCTCGAGCATTTGGGCAATGCGTCCTACTCGATCTACCTTGTCCATATCTTTGCCGTCGCCTTGATGGCAGGGATTGGACTCAAGCTGATCGGGCGGAGTTTTCCGGGAATCGTGCCGGTGGTGACGCTCCTTGCGATCGGCACCGGCATCTGGCTTGGGCTTTTGCTCTACCGCTATGTCGAGCGGCCGCTGATGCGGCGCCTCAACCGCAAGAAACCCTAGGCTAGCCGAGCCTTGGCTTCGTTCCGGATGCGATTGACCATGGCGACGAGCCCATTGGAGCGCTGCGAGGTCAGGTGCTCGCGGAGGCCCAATTCGTCAAAGAGCGCGATGGCGTCGGTTTCGGCGATTTCTTTCATCGACCGGTCCGAATAGAGCGCGAGCAGCACGGCCACCAGTCCTTGCACGATCATCGCATCGCTTTCGCCCTTGAGGTGCAGCGCGCTGTCCTTGGGTTCCGCGACGAGCCAGACTTGGGAAATGCAGCCATTGACCTTGTTGGCATCGGTTCGTTCGCCCTCGTCGAGCTTGGGCAGAGCCTGGCCGAGTTCGATGAGATAGCGGTAGCGGTCTTCCCAATCGTCGAGAAACGAAAGGTTGTCGGCAATGTCCTGAAAGGCTTGGGGCTGGGTCATGGGCCACTATCTACAGCATGTCGCCTGAAAGTGGGTACCGGTTTCAGGAAAAAGACATGCGCAAAAACGCCTCAAAAGAAAAGGCCGCAAGCACGGGGTGCGTGCTTGCGGCAGGAGCCGATGGG
>NZ_LMLO01000021.1:45078-52861 GCF_001421945.1 Devosia sp. Leaf64
GCGTCGTTGGAGCAGGGGTGCTCCATTTTCCCTATGCGCATCGGCCTCAAAGCAAGTCCGCCGCGCATTTTGATCTAAAACTCTATCCCGCGCGCTGAGGTCGGGGGCGGGGATAGGGAATCGGATCGGCCTCAGGCGCAACATGCATGGGTGTGACTGAGGGCGGGATAGGCGGGAGGGTGGCGGCAATGATCGCCTTGCCCCCGTAGCATTGCAGGCTATCGCACTCGATCGCCTGGATCTGTTGGGCCACGAACTGGCTACCGCGCGTCATGGCCTCATTGGCCACCGACTCGGCGGATGCACGCATATCGACGCCTGGCCGGATGACCAGGAAGGCGACAGTGAGCCAAAATGCGGAGCGCAATAGGAAAAACATGGCCGAAACTTTTCGAGCGACCCTATGCCGCCCTTCTATCTCGACCCTAACGAGCGCTTCCTAAGGCTGGTTTGGCCCAGTTCTTAAAATTTGAAACAAATGGTTATCGCAGTTTCGGAGGAGGACAACACCTTGTTTACGCTATCGGGCGAAACCCCTCTCGCGCGGCGCGGACTTAAACCTGTTTTAGGGCCTGAGGCGCGAGTGTGGGGCACACAAGATCTGATGGGTAATCAGACAGCAGGCCGGGATCACTGATCGCGGCGACGGTCCCAGGGGCCGGCAAGAGCGGCGTCTTAGTATGAGTAAAATGATGCGTAGCCTCGATATTTTTGGCATTGGCGGAAGGGATGGCGCACGCTTTGCTGCCTCCAGCCCGCGGCCTGACGTGTTGCGCCGCAAGACCATTGCCAACAATGCCCGCCTGATGATCGCTATTGCCGCGCTCGCCATGCCCTTTGCCATGTGGGCCCTGCTTGCCCATGCTGCGCTCGGCTTCGCGCTCGCCTGCCTCGTCCTGACCGGCGGCATGCTCTCGCTCTCGTTCTTTCACCGCGGCCACCACGATGAAGCCGCGCTCGCCCAGATCGGTACGATCATGGGCGGCGGCGTATTTCTGACGCTGATCGATTCGCGCTTTGCCGATCTTGGCCTGGCCGTCGTCCTCATGGGTCCGGTGCTGGCCGCGCTTCTGATGGGGCGGCAGGCGCGGATGCTGAGCTGGCTCGGCGTTGCCGCGGCAATTCTGGTTGGCGGCGTATTCTCGTTCTTTGGATTTCCGCACGATATCACGCTCGCCAATGAGGCGACGCTCGCTGGTGGCGTGCTCTTTGCCCTGGCGATTGTCGTCGTCGCGCACACGACCCACCACATCAACGCCGGCTATGTCGTCCACGACAAGGCGCAGGTGAACGCCTATCGGCATCTGGTCGAGCATATGCAGGACACGGTCATCTGCTTTTCGCTCGAGGGAGACATTCTGTCGGCCTCGCGGTCGTCCGAGGAGCTTTTCGGCTGCCCGCGCTACCAATTGAGTTCTGCAACGCTTGGCGAGCGGCTCCATGTCATGGATCGCCCTGCCTACCTGACGGCCTATGCCGATGCCAATCAAGGCGGGAAGAACCGGACGATCGAGGTGCGCATGCGCCGCGACGATCCGCGGTCGGGCGCCTCGGCGCCGCAATTTATCTGGGTCGAAGTGCGCTTTGCGCCGATCAGCAGCGAAGCAACCAGCGAGCGCTATGAAGTGACCGCATTGATGCGCGACGTGACCAAACGCAAGGACGCGGAAGCTGCCATGGCCGAAGCGACCCGCTCGGCCGAGGAAGCCTCGCAGGCCAAGTCGCGTTTCCTCGCGACGATCGGGCACGAATTGCGCACGCCGCTCAACGCCGTCGTCGGCTTCTCCGAAATGATGACGACGGGCATTGGTGGCGAACTGTCGAACACGCATCGCGAATATGCCGGGCTTATTCACCAGAGCGGCAAGCACCTTCTCGACGTTGTTGGAATGCTGCTCGACATGTCGCGCATCGAGGCCGGTAAATTCGAAATCAGCACCGCGCGGTTCGCGGCGGCGGATATCGTACAGCCCTGCTTTGCCATGGTCGATTCCATGGCCAAGGGCCGCAAGATCACGCTCGATGCCGATATCGAAGCGGGCCTGCCGATGATCGTCGCCGACGAGCGCGCATGCCGGCAGATCCTGATCAATCTCCTCTCCAATGCCATCAAGTTCAGCCACGAGGGTGACCGCGTGACGCTGGTGGTCAAACGCCAGGGTACGGCGATCAGCTTTGCCGTGCGCGACCAGGGCATCGGCATGGCGCCAATGGCGCTCGAACGAATCGGCGAACCCTTCTTCCAGGCAGAGGATGGGCTCAACCGGCAATATGAAGGCACCGGCCTCGGACTCTCGATCGTCAAGGGTCTGGCCGAGCTCCACGGCGGCACTTTAAGGGCCATGTCGGAAATTGGAGCGGGGACAACCATGACCGTACTCCTGCCGATAAACGGTCCGGCAACAAAGATGGAAGAGACTGTCGCGGTTATACAATTGCATCGTGAGCCCGCGACGGCGCCCAACACTTCATGGCAAAACGAAAAAAGAAAAGCGCAATGACGGCTTCTACCCTGTCCCAGCTTCCGCTGATGGCCGGTAGCGTGCTCATGGCTCAACTGGGTCGTGGCGCGCGCTGGTGTTTCGAACATTATATGCGGGCGCCGCTCGCCTCGACGGCTATTTTTGCGCTCGTTTCGATGAGCGCCTTTGCCAGCAGCAATGCGCTCTATTTCCAGACGGGCGTGCATCCATCGCCCTTCTTCGCGACCTCGCTCGATGTGCCGCGTGCGGTCAAGGTGAGCCCGGTTGAAGCGCCGATGCCGGCGCCTGCCGCCATGCGCGAACAGGCCGAGGACGACGCCGCAGCCCTTGCGCCAGCCGCGGTTCCAAAGACGACCGGTAGCGTCGTGACCGCGCAGCCGCAGGTGATTCCCGACCAGCCGGTGGGCAATTCCGAAGTTTTTGCCGTGCAGAAAAAGCTCGCCGAACTCAAATTGTTCGAGGGCAAGGTCGACGGCTATTATGGTCCGATGACCGCACGCGCTATCCGCGCCTTCGAGGAGCGCAACGGCTTTGAGCCGCAGGGCGCGCTGTCTTCGGCAATCGTGCAATCGATCATCAATTCCGATGCGGCAGGCCGCGCAGCGGCACCGCAGCCTGTCGTGCAGCCGCAAGCTGCAGTCGCGCCGCAACCAGTCGCAGCGCCACAGCCGGTAGCGGCTGCGCCGGTCGTTGCGCCAGCACCAGCGCCGGTTGCCGAGGTTGCGCCGGCGCCCGCGCCGCAGCAGGATCGCGTGGTGGCGCGGCTTCCAGCGCTGTCGCCGGTCGAGACTGCTGTGGACACGGTTGGTACGGCCACAGCCAGCACGATCGATTCCATCGTCGCTGCGGTCGGTGGCGAACGCGGGACGTCGACGCCGGTGAGCAATCCACCCGTACCGACGGCAAGCGTGCCGAACCAGCCTATGCCGGCGCCAGTCCAGGTGCAGGCCGCTGCAGCCCAGCCGGTGGCGCAGATCCAGCCCGTGGCGCAGCCGGTTGCCATTACCCCGACCCAGCCACCGCGCGCCGCACGTCCGGCGACGGACGGCGATCTCGTGGCCGATATTCAGCGTGGATTGGCTAGCCTTGGCTTTTTCCGCGGCCAGATTGACGGCAATCCGGGGCCGGAAACAGCGCGGGCCATCCGCGAATTCGAGAATTTCCACCGCTACAAGATCACCGGCCAGGTCCAGCCCGATCTCGTCGATCTGCTGCGCAAGGCAGGCGCCACGATCTAGTGGCCGGGGCCTTGCGCAGCGATATCTGGTGCATGGCCTTTGTGCGGCGCCACAATGACCTCGGGAATATGTGCGTCGTCGCCAAGCGCGGCGACCCTATTGCCGGGCAGGTGTTTATCGAGGTCGATCATCTCGATGGCACGCGCTCGCTCTACACGCCGGCGCCGGTGGTCAGCCGGGGAGATACCGCGGGGCTGGTGTTTCAGCGCCGATTCAATCACGTCGAGCCGAACATAGTGCGCCAACGCATTGCGCGGGAAGGCGATTTCGATCCTGATCTTTGGGTGCTGAGTGTGGATCTCAGGGGCGATGATCTCGGGATCGATGTGATCAAGGATCAAACGCCCTAACTCGCTGAGTTCGAAACGAAATCCCCGCTTTCGCGGGGATGACGCTGTGGCCCTTAGCCGGCGCGGCGGGCGCCGAGGCGGGAGAGGGCGACCATGGCTTGTTCGACGACGGGATTGTTCGAGCCCGTCGAGGTGGCGCCCGATGCTGCAGCGGCCGGGGTGCGGCGGCTTGGCATGGCGACGGGGCGGTACTGGGGCTTGGAGAGGTCGAGAAGGTTCACCTCGCCGCGCCAGGCGCTCATCAGATAGGCCATGGATTCGGGCGATACGGTCGCAAAGAGCGAGGCAAAGTCGGCCAGGGCGCGCGAGCGCTCGTCGTCGTGGCTCGTCGCGTGGATCAGAACTTTCAGGCCATCATAGGCCGAAACGCCGAAGCCGCGGAGGACGACGAAGGTCGAGGCGCCGGTGACGTCATGGGCGATCTGGCCGCAGCGGACTTCATCGAGGCCGGTGATCTGGGCGAGGAGCTTAGTGACTTCCGGACGACGATTTTCCGAGAACAACTTCATCAGCGCCTTGGTCAATTCGGGCGTTGCGACGGAAAGCTGTTCGATGGTGCGCTGGATCGGAGCGGCCGGTGTTTCGCGATTGGCAAAGGCCTGGATGACCTTGATGCGGTGGATATCGGAGAGATCGAAGAAAGCCGGCGCGAGGAGAGCAGCGTCGAAATCCTTACGATTTCCAAGGGCTTCGGCGACGAGATGATCCATCTGAGCCGAACGGGCGAGCGCGCTGAGATAGGCGCCGCGCGGGCTGATATCGAGATTTTGCGAGAGCGCGCGATAGACCTTGCGCGAGTTCATCTGGAAGAGTTTGGCGAGAACCACATTGGAGAGGTTCGCGCGGGCGCCGATGATGGCGGCGGCGCCAACATCGTAGCGGGCGATGACATCGAGCATGGTGCGATCGGACAGCTCGGGCGCCTGGGTAAGAAAGGCGTTGAGATCATCGCCGATATTGTCGACGACCAACTGCTCGAGCGGCTCGGACAAAAGTTCGCTCCGGCCCAGGATTGCTGCGGCTTTCGCGCGGGCCTGGGGGCTCGCCGCCTGGAAGAGGCGGGTGGCCAGCGTTTCGAACTGTTCCATTTCGGGAGGGGTCGGACGGCCGCGGCGCGCATAGGCGTCGCAGGCGGCGATCAGGAGCGTATTGGTGCGGTCGACGCCGCCGGTCTCGATAAGAAGCTGGAAAGTTTCGTAAGGCTGAAAACCGAGCATTTTTAGCAGAACCATCGACTCTAATGCGCCCCCGGCGCGTTCTGATGCCTAATTTGCCTCCAATTCGTTAGCAGTCCGTTAACCTTGACGATCTCTTAATAGGAATAAGCGCAAAGGGCGTCATTGCGCCGGGAGAATCACTGAACTCGCTGCCTCCACTAGGGACGGGGGAGCGGCTCACATTGGAGGTCAGCTTGGGAAAGCTGCTGAAATTCGAAATGCGGGATCGACCCGCACGGTCGGGAATACGACAGCCCGGAGACGCACAGATTTTGATCTTCACCGGGGTACGTTATGAACGCGGGCCTACGCCGCCACCCACTGACCGGCTCGACCCGTCACGTCGCCGCCGCAAGCGCGGCTGATCGCGTGTCGACAGTTTTGCGTCTTGCCGGAACGGCGCTGTTCGCCGGGCTCGTCGTCGCCTGCGCGTCGCGCCCAGTCGGTGATTTTGGCCGCGCGCAACCGAGCGTGCTGCATGACAATGTTTTGCCTGCGGTAGGGACTTTTATGGCCCGCCAGCGCGAACCTGTGTCCAATTTCAACCAGACCGACCAGGAACGCGAAATGCACAATCGCACCTGGCGCTTTCTCGTTGCCGCACAGGCGGACGACTGGATGTTCGACACCCAGGCGGAAATGCAGCGCACGCGCATCGCCCGGCCCAAGGATTTTACCTTCACGACGGACCGCTATTATTCCTGGCTGAAGCGGACCTATTACCAATCCTCCCGCGTGCGCTACGCGACGCTGAACCGGCATGTGTTGGCCGATCTCGATACCATGCCGACGACCTTTGCGAGCATCTGCGCGGTGATCGAAGTCGATCGAAACCGGGCGGTGGCCTTGGCTTCGCTGACCGACCTCGAACCGGGTGCGGCCGAGAATGTGGCGGCGCGAAAGTATGAGAACGACTTCCATATCGAGTGGTTCGTGCGGGCGGTGAACTATCGCTACGAGAGCTATTCCTATGCGCTCGACAATCTTCTCGTCGAAACCCCGCATGAGCAATCGATCACCGTCGACGCTTCGCTCGAGCAACTGAGCTATTGGGCGGGGCGGGCGACACGGCATGATTTCTGCGGCGATCCTACGGGGCAGCATGCCCGCGGCAGTGTCACCATACCGTCACGCTTCCAGACGATGGTGCCCGACCTTGAAGTGATCGACCAAAAATAGCTGGAGCAGAGTGTTGAGTGCTGGACGGACCGGAAATGTCGCTGAGGTCTTTCTGGTCTTTCTCAAACTCGGGCTGACAAGTTTCGGTGGGCCGATTGCCCATCTCGGCTATTTTCGCGATGAATTCGTCAGCCGGCGCGGATGGTTCGACGATAAGGCCTATGCCGATCTCGTGGCGCTTTGCCAATTCTTGCCGGGACCGGCATCGAGCCAGGTCGGTTTTGCCATTGGGTTGATGCGGGCCGGCGGCCCGGGCGCGCTCGCGGCCTGGGCTGGATTCACCCTGCCATCGGCGCTGTTGATGCTGGCGATTGCGCTTGGGGCAGGGGCGCTAAGCGGCGATCTGGCGCAGGGCGTTTTGCATGGATTGAAGCTTGTTGCCGTAGCCGTCGTCGCGCAGGCGGTGCTGGGCATGGCGAAGAGCCTGACGCCGGACAAGGTGCGGGCGGGGATCGCGGTGTTGGCCGTGGCGGCTATGGTGATTTTCGGCGGTGTCTGGGGGCAGGTCGGAGCGATCGTGCTCGGAGGCGTGCTGGGGCTTTGGCTTTGCCGGGGCGAGGCGCAGGCGGTCGGCGAGGAGCTCGCCGTGCCGGTGTCGCGCACGGTCGGCGTTGCGGCGCTGTTGCTGTTTGCCGGACTGCTACTGGTTCTGCCGCTTGTGGCGGGCTTCGGACAAGGTCTTGCGGTGTTCGACGCGTTTTATCGCGCCGGTGCGCTGGTTTTTGGTGGGGGGCACGTCGTGCTGCCGCTGCTTGAAGCGGGAACGGTGAGACAGGGCTGGCTCGACCAGAACACTTTTCTTGCCGGCTATGGCGCTGCGCAGGCCATGCCCGGGCCGCTCTTTACCTTTGCGTCCTATCTCGGCGCGGCGAGCGGAGTGCCGCCAAATGGAGCGATCGGGGCAGCGATTGCGCTCGTCGCGATCTTCTTGCCGGGCATGCTGATTGTGCTGGCGGCGCTGCCGTTCTGGCATGGGCTGCGCGGCAATGCGACGGCGCAGGCAGCGATGCGCGGGGCAAATGCCGCAGTGGTTGGGATTTTGGGTTTGGCGCTTTATAATCCGGTATTCACGAGCGCGGTGCTGGGGCCGGTGGATTTTGTCTTGGCGCTGGCAGGGTTTGTGGCGCTCGTAAGCTGGAAAGTGCCGCCGCTGGCGGTGGTTGTGGCGCTGGCGGGTATTGGCGGGGTGATGGGGGTTGTAGGGTAGCTGCTCTTCGCCTCTCCCTTTGGGGGAGAGGTCGGGTTGCGAAGCAAGCCGGGTGAGGGGGCCTTTGTACGCGTTCGGTGTATCAAGGCCCCCCCCCCCCCCCCCCCCC
>NZ_LMLO01000021.1:52872-60246 GCF_001421945.1 Devosia sp. Leaf64
CCGAGGGAGAGGTGGCCCTGCGGGCCTAGGGTACAGCGACAGCCTTCAGTCGTTCCGCGGCCTTAGGCGCGAACTCCCAGAGCATTTCGACGCTTTGCCATTTGGCGGCATTCACCTCGTCTAGCTGCGCGGTCAGCGGTTGGCTTGGGTCGGCGAGGAAGAGGTATTGGAGGTCGTGGTGGATGTGGGGCGGTTCGTTGCGGGATTTTTTGCCGGGGACCTCGTGGCTGTCGATGACGAAGGGTAGGTCATGATTTTGGTGCCAGGGGTGCAGTTTTAGGCTGGTGACGCCGGTTTCTTCGATTGCTTCGCGCTGGGCGGAGAGGTGGAAGTAGGGGCTTGGTTCGTAGTGGCCGCCGGGTTGGAGCCAGCGGCCGATGGTGATGTGGTCGATGACGAGGATTTGGGCGTGATCGGGCGAGAGCACGATGGCGCTGGTGGTGAGGTGACCCGGCATGGTTTCGCGGAGGTCGAGGCGGTGACCTTCGGCGATTTGCCAGCGGAGTAGCGAGAGGTGCTCGGTCGGCGCGGCGACCTCGGCGAGATAGCGGGTGACGGTGGTGGCAAGGGTATGGGCGAAGGATTCGGGCGACATGAAGAGGTTTTAGACCGTCTAGCGCGTGAACTGAAATCCTGTTCTGCGCCTTGGGCTTCAGATGGACCACCCGGACGAGCCGGGTGGTGACGGTGGGGGCAGGCTCGGTGGTGATGCGAGAAAGAAATCAGCCGCCGAAACCTGGGGGTGGTTCGGCCAGCGCAAGGCGGTTGCCGTCGGGGTCGAAGACCTGCGCGACCTTGCCGAAGGGGCCGCTCGCGGCGTTGACGGCGGCGATGTCGAAGGCGGCAAGGCGGGCGATTTCGGTGTCGAGATCGGGGGTGACGATGGTCATGATCGAATGGCCGGCGTTGGTTTCGTCTTGCCAAAGCTGAAGACCGGCGCCGCCGATATTGCGCCACTGCACCATGCCGGGAATGGGCTTGTCATCGACCGGGCGGCCGATCAGCTTTTCGTACCAGACAAGGGCGATATCGAGATCGGCGACGGACATGCCGGCATAGGCGCCCTGCACGTTGAAGACTTTTGACGACATGAAAACACTCCTCTGTTTTCTGCGCGACGAACGGCTACTTGCCGTTTCGACGCCGGCTTAGCCGCGAGGAGCAAAAAGGATGATTGCGGCGCCGGCAAGGGCGAGCACGCCGCCGGCAATATCCCAGATATCGGGTTGGCGAGATTCGACGGCCCAGAGCCAGATCAGCGAGGCGAGAATATAGACCCCGCCATAGGCGGCATAGGCGCGGCCGGCCTGATCGCTGGGCGCGAGGGTGAGGAGCCAGGCGAAAGCGGCGAGAGCGAGCATGCCAGGGACGAGCCACCAGATGGGCTTGCCCAAACGGAAGACGGCCCAGACGGCGAAGCAGCCAGCGATTTCAGCGAGCGCGGCAAGGGCGTAGACGAGAAGGGCGGAGCCGAAAGCGGGCATCAGCCGCGCGGGCCGCAGGAAATCGCGCCGAGGCGTTCGGCAAAGCGGGTACGCATGACCTGGTGCGGCGGGGAGAGGCGGACGAGGGCAAAGAGCTTGTCGCTGGGGGCTTCGACGACGAGGAGGCCTTCTTCGATATCGAGCTGCTGCTGGGCGAGGAGCCGGGTCTGGGCGGCGTTGAAAATGCCGAGATCGACCGTCTGGCCGATGCCGTCGCGATTGGTGGTCGAATAGATGACGATGCCGGCCTCGTTGAAAAGCGCGAGGGACCAGAAGGCATCGGGCAGGGTGCCGCGAAGATAGGCGGGGCCTTCGGCAAGGTCGAGCTGGCAGAGGCCATAGACGAGATCGGGATCGAGCCCCAGCGGATTGGGCTGGCCGGCTTCGACCGGCGGCAGGATGACCATGCGGTTGCTGGCTTCGAAGGCTGAGACCCGCGACCAGGTGGTTTCTTCGGCCAGCATCGGCAGGGTCAGGATGACGACGATATGGATGATGCCGCCGAGAAGGACGCCCCCGACGAGCCAGAGCAAGAACCGGATCATGCGCAGTCTCCGCGCGTGATGATGGGCATGGTGTCATTGCCCGAACCGAAGCCGGAAAAGGCGGTGGTATCGTAAAGCGTCAGTTCGAGGCTGAAGGGGCCGGAGCCAGCGAGTTCCAGCCAATTGCCGGGGGATAGGGATTTGCCGACATGGATGGTCATGGCGCCGGAATTGTCGCGGGCGACCTGGCTCGAGCGCATCGCAAGATCGGTGCCGGGGGCGGCAAGGTTCTGGCCGGCGCTATCGACAGCAACGAGCGTCCAGAAGCTCGAGACCGGGACGTGGCCGGAGAGCGTATAGGTGCAGGAGAGATCGAGCGGCTCGCCGGCGGTGTCGGTGGTGGCGAGGAATTGGAGGCCTTCGGCACGACCAAGCTGGAGCGCGGCTTCGCGGGTGAGATGGCCGCGGGTATAGGGATTGGGCGCGTCGGAACCGAGATCGGGCCAGGACACCCAGGCGCCGATTTGCGCGGCGCCGAAGAGGCGGCCATCGGTCAGCGCGTAATAGGAAAGACCAAAGCCGGTCACGAGGGCGACGGCGATGGAAAAGAGGAGAAGCAGGACAAACCGCACTTGAGTTCAGCTTCCTCGATATCTGGGCATGACGTGCTGAACCGGCAGCGCTGCGAACATGCCAAGGCTATAGCAATCAAGCGGCGGGGGCGAAAGCCATGGTGATGCCGCAGACGCAAAATAGCGATAGCCGGATCAGATGAATCAAGACGGGTGAGATGTTTATGCAGGGACGGATTTGGATCGCGCTTGGGCTTTTGGCAGTGGCGGTGAGCCCCGCAATGGCCAAGGACAAGACGGTGGCCGCCGGCGACCTATCCGGATGGATCGGAACGTGGAGCGGGGGACCCGAACAGGAGATCACCATCACGCCGGGCGCCAATGGCGGTTTGGCGGTTGAGGGCTATGCCACTTATGGCGCCGAGGATCCCGAAAGTGCTGCGATGGGCGCCATCAATGTGGGGGGATTTGCAGGCAACATTCCGGCCGACTGGATCGAGGACAACAATGTCACCATTGCCTCGACGGGCGACGAGATCATCCCGACAAGCGAAGCCGGGCATTATGATTGCTGGGTGGATATGACGCTGAACGGGGACGCGCTCGAGGTCGACGACAATGGCCAATGCGGCGGGCTCAATGTGTCGTTTATCGGGACCTACAAGCGGCACTAGAAGTGAGCGCGGCGGGGGACCGCCGCGCCGAAACTTACATGGCGTCGAGTTCGACGATGAGATCGTCATAGGCCTTGCACGCGGCTTCGACATCGGTCGGCGGATTGGTCTGGAGACCGGTGAATTTCTGGCTGACTTCGGTGGCCTTGTCGGGATTGGCGGCAACCACTTCCTGCACCTTGGTCGAGAGCTCCATCGCTTTGGTCTGCAGCTCTTCGGGCGTGCAGGCGAAAGCGGTGGCGGTCCCGGCGAAAACGAAAGCAGCGGCGAGAATCGTTGTTTTCATGACTCATCCTTTGATCTGTTGATCGCGAATGGCGCCCGTGCCGGAAACCGGCCGGTGCATCGCTGTTTGGCGCTCACGAAACGGTGAGCGCCGGCATCAGATGAGCAAAAGATGCGGTGAAAATAGGGCAGCGACAGGGGTTTACTGCGGGGCGGCGCCGCCGGGCTCAGAGCCCGGCGCTGGGGGCAGGGGCGCTGGCCTGATCGGAAACCGGCGCCAGATCCTTGATGGCGATGTCGAGACGATCGGCGAGATCGAGGAGTTTACGGGCGGCGGCCGGGGTCAGATTGGGCGGGCGCTCGGCGGCGTCTTCAGCGGGGACAGCTGCGGCATCGGCGACGATGGTCTGCTCGGGCACGAAATCGACGCCGAAGACCGGCTTGATCTCGATATTGGTGTGGGCATAGGCCATGAACTTCTGCCAGGCCACTGTGGGCAGCGTGCCGCCGGTGAGATTGTTGGTCGGGCGATAGTCATCATTGCCGAACCAAACGGCGGCGACATAATTTCCGGTGAAGCCGCAGAACCAGGCGTCGCGATAGGACGTGGTGGTGCCGGTCTTGCCCAGCGTCGGGACGCCTTCGATCTTGGCGCGCGAGCCGGTGCCGCTGGTGACGACGGCGCGCATCATCTGGTTCATATAGGCGACGGTTTGCTCGGAGAGGATGCGCTCGCGCGGGGCGTCGGGATCATATTCCCAGACGGGATCGCCGGTGAGCGTCGTCATCCGGGTGATGCCGAAGGCGGGGGTCTTGAGGCCGTCATTGGCAAAGACCGCATAGGACGAGGTCATGTCGAGGACGGAAACCGAGGCAACGCCAAGGGCGAGCGAACGGGTCACCGGATAATCGGCGCGGAGGCCCATGCGATGGCTGAGCGCGGCAATGGTGTCGCGGCCGGTCTTGATCGAGAGGGTGACGGGGACCGTGTTGATAGAAGCGGCAAAGGCTGATTGCAGGGAAATCTGGCCCTTGTAATTGCGGCCATAATTCTGCGGGCACCAATCGCCGATGCAGACCGGACGGTCCGAAATGGTGTCGGAGGGTTTTAGCCCAAGCTGCTCGAAGGCCTCGGCATAGACAAAGGGCTTGAAGGAGGAGCCAGGCTGGCGCGTCGAGACGATGGCGCGGTTGAACTGGCTTTTGCCGTAGTCCGTGCCGCCGACCATGGCACGGATGGCGCCCTGGGTGTCGGTGACGACCATGGCGGCCTGGGACACCTTATACTGCTCGCCCTGTTCGCGTACGACCGAGGTCACGGCTTCTTCGGCATAGCGCTGGAGGGTCGTATCGATGGTGGTGCGGACGGTGAAATTATTGCCCTGCGCGCCGGTCTCGTCGATGATGCGCTTGGCTTCGTCAAAGGCCCAATCGAGGAAGTAATTGGGCGAATTGACGTCGGCGGTGCGCTCGATGGGCGAGGCGGGGTGGCGACGGGCGGCGGTTACCTGGCCTTCGGTCAGAAAGCCCGAGGCGACGAGATTGGAGAGGACGAGATTGGCGCGGCCGCGGGCAGCGGCGAGATCGACGTGTGGCGCATAGCGCGTCGGGGCCTTGAACATGCCGGCGAGCATGGCGGCTTCGGCGAGGTTGATGTCCTGCACGCGCTTGCCGAAGTAATATTCGGCCGCGGCAGTGACGCCGAAATTGCCGCCGCCCATATAGGCGCGGTCGAAATAGAGTTTTAAAATCTCGTCCTTGGAATAGTGCCATTCGAGCCAGATCGCGAGATAGGCTTCGATGATCTTGCGCTCAAAGGTGCGCTCGGAGGAGAGGAAGAGATTTTTGGCGAGCTGCTGGGTGAGCGAGGAGCCGCCCTGGGTGGAATTGTCGCCCTGGGCATTTGAGGCAAGGGCGCGCAGCGTGCCGACGATGTCGATGCCAAAGTGGTCGTAGAAACGGCGGTCTTCGGTCGCAAGGGTCGCCTTGATCAGATAATCGGGCATCTGGTCGAGCGCGACGCTATCGTCGGAGCGAATGCCGCGGCGGCCGATTTCGGTGCCGAAACGATCGAGGAACACGACAGAATAATCCTCGGCCTTGTTGAAGGCGCCGCGATCGATGATCGAAAAGGCGGGCATGGCGAGCGCCGTCATCAACACCGCGCCGATAGCGCCGAAGGTAAAAGCGTCCGAGAGGATTTCGACGATGAAGCGCTTGAAGCCCGTGACGTGAAACCGGCTCATGAAATCCTGGTAGCGGGTATAACCGCGGCCAAGGGCCTGCCAGAATTCGTAAAGCGAAGAGTCGAGCCAGGCATCGGCGGCCAACATGCCGCCGGCGCGTTTTGGACGTTTTTGCTTGCTATAGAAAGGATCCTGCACGCCCAACCCCTTGGATCACGTCGCTCGAATGTGACTTGAGCCGGGTGCCAATTCAATCGCATCGCTGGAATATGATTGCCTTGCGCCAAAGACAAGCGCAAACGGGCAACAGGATAAACGGAACGAACCCCGCATGGCCTTTTGGGAAGAAAAATCGCTCGCCGAAATGAGCCCGTCGGAGTGGGAAGCGCTCTGCGATGGCTGCGGCCGCTGTTGCCTGATCAAGCTCGAAGACGAGGATACCGGCACGCTGATCACCTCGGACGTGCGCTGCCAATTGCTCGATGGCGATACCTGCGGCTGCACCGACTATCCCAACCGGCAGAAGAAGGTGCCCGACTGCATCAAGCTGACGATCGAGAATGTGGTCGAGATCAAGTGGATCCCAACCACCTGCGCCTATCGCCGGCTCGCCGAAGGCAAGGGGCTGGCCTGGTGGCATCCGCTGGTTTCGGGCGATCCGCAAACGGTGGTCGATGTCGGGGTGTCGGTGAAGGGTCGGACTTTTCTCGAAACCGAAGTCGATCCCGATGAATGGGAAGAGCACGCGGTGGATTGGCCCGAATGGGAACCGCCCGAGCATCTTTAGAGTCGAAATTGTCACGCGCCACCTATGTTTCGCGTTTCTTCGATATGTAAGCAAAGCTGCTACTTGCCAAATCAGTTAACTTGGTAACTTCTGATTAACCATGATGTGACCAGATCGGCGGCAATATCCGCGGTGGGGCAGGCATGATGAGCATGACCGAAAGTTTCCAGAAAGAATGGTTCTGGCAGCGTGTGCGGACGATTCTGGGGCGCCATGCCGCGCTGCGCGGAAGCGGCGGAGCGGAGGCGCTCGAGGCCATGCGCAAGCGCTATCCCGCTGGCCGGCCCATCGAAGAAGAATTGCAGCGCGCCTGGCTGATGGCGTCGGAGCGGCGCGTGTCGCTTTGCGTCGTGGCGCTCGAAATCGACTGTCATGTCGAATATCTCTCCGCCTATGGGCGCGATGCGGCCGAAGACTGCATGGAAACGCTGGAGCGTTTGATTGCGTCGCTGCTCGTGCGCGAGGACGATAGCTGCATGCGGCTCGGCCAGAGCGGTTTTGTGCTGGTGCTACCCGATATGCCGATGCTGATGGGCCGCGAACTGGTGATGAAGATCAACCAGGCCGTGCGTCGTCAGGGTCTGATCAACAAGGAAAGCCACGCTGGAGCGGTGACGCTCGGGGCAGGGCTGGCGGTGGTCAATCCGGAACCGCCCTATGATCGCAATGTGCTCGATATCGCCAAGCAGGCGCTGCGCAAGGCGCAGCGGCGGGGACTGGGTCGGCTCGATATTGCGGATCTGCGCGGTGGCGAGAAGCGGGACGTGGCGGCTTAGGTTTTAGGAAGCGGACAGTAAGTAGCGCCGCTTTATTGCTTCAACATTTTCTATTGCCGGAAGACCCCCTCACCCGGCCTTTGGCCGACCTCTCCCCCTAAGGGAGAGGTGTCGCTCCGCGACTAAGGCCATACTCCCACCTCTCCCTCTGGGGGAGAGGTCGCCGCTTAGCGGCGGGTGAGGGG